>NZ_JBAKHM010000014.1:0-163528 GCF_036902725.1 Micromonospora psammae
CTTGGCCTCCGACTTCGGCGGCCGGGCGTCGTCGCGGCGCCGGTGGGCCGGCCGGGCCCGCCGGGCCGGTCGGCCGCCGTTCGGGTCCGCGGTGAGCAAGGAGCGGGCGCGCCGGCGCGCGGTCCGGGAGGCCGAGGCCGCCCGGGATCGGCTGGTGCGGCAGCGGAAGTTGGCCCGGCGGCACCGCCGGCGTGCGCTGGTACGCCGGTTGAACCCGCAGTGGCGACGCGGGCGTACCGGCCGGCTGGGCCGGCGCAGCCGGGGGGAGCGGGCCGCCATCGTGGGGCTGACCCTGGCGACGCTGGGGCTGATCTGGACGTTGGTCGACGACCTGGCGCTGCGGCTGGCGTTGACCGTGTTACTGCTGCTGGTCCTGCCGGCGATCGTCGTGATCGCGCTGGACCGTCGGATCTGACCGAGGAGAAGAAGAGTTGAGCCTCACCCTGTTGCCCGCCGTGGACGTCGCCGACGGCCAGGCCGTCCGGCTCGTGCAGGGCGCCGCCGGCAGCGAGACCGCCTACGGCGACCCGCTGGAGGCCGCGCTGGCCTGGCAGTCCGACGGCGCCGAGTGGATCCACCTGGTCGACCTCGACGCCGCGTTCGGTCGGGGTTCCAACGCGCACCTGCTCGCCGAGGTGGTCCGGCAGCTCGACGTGAAGGTCGAACTCTCCGGCGGCATCCGGGACGACGAGTCGCTGCACGCCGCGCTGGGCACCGGCGCGGCGCGGGTCAACATCGGCACCGCCGCGCTGGAGGATCCGGTCTGGTGCGACCGGGTCTGCGGCGAGTACGGCGACCGGGTGGCGATCGGGCTCGACGTGCGGGGTCGTACCCTCTCGGCCCGTGGCTGGACCCGCGACGGCGGTGACCTGTGGGAGGTGCTGGAGCGGCTCGACAAGGCGGGCGCCACCCGGTACGTCGTGACCGACATCACCAAGGACGGCACCATGCGCGGGCCGAACCTCGACCTGCTCCGTGAGGTCTGCGCCCGCACGGACGCGCCGGTGATCGCCTCGGGCGGCGTCTCGACCCTCGACGACCTGCGCGCCCTGGCCACCCTCGAACCGCTCGGGGTGGAGGGTGTGATCGCCGGCAAGGCGCTCTACGCGGGTGCGTTCACGGTGGCCCAGGCCCTGGAAACGCTGGCCCGCGCGTGACCGTCACCCGGCTGGGTTCGGGCGGCCCGTGGGAGGCCGTCTACGGCTACGCGCGGGTGGTGCGCGCCGGTGACCTGGCCTGGACGGCCGGCTGCACGGCGATGGTGGACGGCCGGGTGGCGCACGTGGGGGACGCAGCGGCGCAGACCGCGCAGGCGTTGCGGATCGGCCTGGACGCGCTCGCCGAGGTGGGGGCGGAGCCGGCCGACGTGGTCCGGACCCGGATGTACGTGACCGACCGGATCCACGCCGACGAGGTGGGTCGGGCGCACAACGCGGTCCTCGGCGCGGTGCGGCCGGTGGCGACGATGGTCGTGGTGGCGGGTCTGATCGACCCGGACCTGCTGGTCGAGGTCGAGTTGGAGGCCTGGCTCGGCGACCGGTGATCCGGGGCCGTCCCCGCGTGTCGGTGGGGGCGGTCACGCCACAGCCCGATCGGTTGTGCACAACTTAATTGCGGGCTATGGTTTTCCGGTGACCGATGATCTGGTGCTGCGCCGTCAGGTGTGCTTCGCGCTCTATGCCGCGTCGCGCGCCGTGACCGACGTCTACCGGCCCATCCTCGACGAGTTCGACCTGACCTACCCGCAGTACCTGGTGCTGCTGGTGCTCTGGGAGCGTGGCGACGACGCCCCCACGGTCTCCGAGCTCGGCGCCGCGCTGCGGCTGGACTCCGGCACGCTCTCCCCGCTGCTCAAGCGGATGGAGGCCGCGGGTCTGGTGGTCCGCAGCCGCGCGGCGCGCGACGAGCGGCGGGTGGAGGTGGGCCTGACCGCCGACGGTCGGGCCCTGCGGCAGCGGATGGACGAGGTGCCGGCGCGGATCGCCTGCGCCACCGGCCTCTCCGAGGCCGACCTGATCGCCCTGCGCGACACCCTCACCCGGGTCACCGAGACGATCCACCGACAGAAGGAGCAGTGATCCCCGTGCAGGTCCTCTACACCGCCTCCGCCAAGGCCACCGGCGACGGCCGGGACGGCCACGTCCGCACCTCCGACGCCACCCTCGACCTGGACCTGGCGATCCCGAAGGAGATGGGCGGCGCCGGCGGCGCGGCCAACCCGGAGCAGCTCTTCGCCGCCGGCTACGCGGCCTGCTTCCACTCGGCGCTGCGCCTGGTCGCCCGCAAGGCCAAGGCCGACGTCTCCGGTTCGGTCGTCGAGGCCGAGGTCGGCATCGGCCCGAACGGCAGCGGCGGCTTCGGCCTGACCGTCGCCCTCGTGGTCGACCTGCCCGCCGTGGAGCGCGCCGCCGCCGAGCAGCTGGTCGAGGCCGCCCACCAGGTCTGCCCGTACTCCAACGCCACCCGCGGCAACGTCGAGGTCGCCCTCACCGTGCGCGAGGCCGCGGCGGCCTGATCCCGCCCCGGCCCCTGCCCCACGTACGGAAGGACGACAGCGTATGAGCACCAACCGTGAGATCCACCTGGCCTCCCGCCCGCAGGGCTGGCCGACCGCCGACAACTTCCGCCTGGTCTCCACCGAGGTGCCCACCCCGGGCCCGGGACAGATCGTGGTCCGCAACCAGTTCATGTCGGTCGACCCGTACATGCGGGGCCGGATGAACGACGTGAAGTCGTACGTGCCGCCGTTCGCGCTCGACGCGCCGCTCGACGGCGGCGCGGTCGGCGAGGTGGTGGCCGGCGAGGCCGACGGGATCAAGGTCGGCGACACCGTGCTGCACGGCCTCGGCTGGCGCGAGTACGCGCTGGTCGACGCCAGGGCGGCCCGGCGGGTCGACCCGACGCTCGCCCCGGTCAGCGCCTACCTGGGCGTGCTCGGCATGACCGGCCTCACCGCGTACGCGGGGCTGCTCGACGTGGCCGCGATGAAGCCGGGGGAGACCGTCTTCGTCTCCGGCGCGGCCGGCGCGGTCGGCAGCATGGTGGGCCAGATCGCCAAGCTCAAGGGCGCCGGGCACGTGGTCGGCAGCGCGGGCTCGGCGGCCAAGGTCGAGCGGCTCAAGGCGCTCGGCTTCGACGCCGCCTTCGACTACCACGACGGTCCGGTGCGCGACTCGCTGAAGGCGGCCGCCCCCGACGGCGTCGACGTCTACTTCGACAACGTCGGTGGCGACCACCTGGAAGCCGCGATCTCGGCGATGAACCTGCACGGCCGGGCCGCCATCTGCGGCATGATCGCGCAGTACAACGCCACCGAGCCGCCGGCCGCGCCGCGCAACCTGGCGCTGGTCATCGGCAAGCGGCTCACCCTGCGCGGCTTCCTCGTCGCCGACCACGGCGACCTCCGGGACCAGTTCGTCGCCGACGTGGCCGGCTGGCTGCGCGACGGCAGGCTGTCGTACGACGAGACGGTCGTCGACGGCATCGAGAACGCCCCGGCGGCCTTCCTCGGCCTGCTCCGCGGCGAGAACCTGGGCAAGATGCTCGTCCGGGTGTGAGTCCCGACGCGCGGCGGTGGCCGGCCTCACAGGTCGGCCGCCGCCGCGTGCCCGTTGGATAGGCTCGTGACATGACGGTGGCGGTACGGGTGATCCCGTGTCTGGACGTGGACGCCGGGCGGGTGGTCAAGGGGGTCAACTTCCTCGACCTGCGCGACGCCGGGGACCCGGTGGAGCTCGCCGCGGCGTACGACCGGGCCGGCGCGGACGAGCTGACCTTCCTCGACGTGACCGCCTCCTCCAGCGACCGGGGCACCATGCTCGACGTGGTCCGCCGCACCGCGGAGTCGGTCTTCATCCCGCTGACCGTGGGCGGTGGCGTGCGCCAGGTCGCCGACGTCGACACCCTGCTGCGCGCCGGTGCGGACAAGGTCGGCGTGAACACCGCGGCGATCGCCCGTCCGGAGCTGATCGCCGAGATCGCCGACCGGTTCGGCCGGCAGGTGCTGGTGCTCTCGCTGGACGTGCGCCGGGCGGCCACGGGCACCACCCCCAGCGGGTACGAGGTGACCACCCACGGCGGTCGCCGGGGCACCGGGATCGACGCCGTCGAGTGGGCCCGCCGCGGCGCCGAGCTGGGGGCGGGGGAGCTGCTGCTCAACTCGATGGACGCCGACGGCACCAAGGCCGGCTTCGACCTGGCACTGATCGAGGCGGTCCGTGCGGTGGTGGACGTGCCGGTGGTGGCCAGTGGCGGCGCCGGCGAGGTGGCGCACTTCCCGCCGGCGATCGGCGCGGGCGCCGACGCGGTGCTCGCCGCGAGCGTCTTCCACTTCGGCGAGCTGACCGTCGGCGAGGTCAAGGACGCGCTGCGCGCCGCGGGTCACCCCACCCGCTGAGCACGCCTCGGGTCGGCGCCGTCCCGCTGGGCGGTCAGCGCCCGGTCTGCCCCTCGGGGGAGCGGCGCGGCGCCGGGATGGACCGGACCAGGTACTCCTGCACCGCCGCGGCGTGCTCCTCCTCGGCCAGGCGCCACTCCGCGCTGCCGGGGCTGTGCCGCCGGACCAGCACCCCCTGCACCGTGTCCACGGTGGTCCCCACGCCGGCTCTCGGCCGGGTGCGCCAGAGCCGCTCGCCGTCCGAGGTGATCCGGAACCAGCCGTCGGTGACGCTGACCAGCCCGGCCCCGGCCAACCGGCGGACCGCCGCCTCCACGTCGTGCCGTTCCGGGATCGCCTGGTTGAGGTGGTCCGCCGTGGAGATGACGTCGGCCAGCCGGACGCCTTCGGGTCGCCGGGTGTCCGCCGCGCGGCGGTGCCGTCCGGCGCCGCTCGCGATCACCAGTGACACGAAGATCCAGGCGTCCGTCCAGCGCCATCCGCTCTCCCCCATGCACGAATGATGCCCGTAGGTGTCGACGGAGAAAACACCCAATTTTTCCCGGTCACGGTCAGCGCAGCTCAGGCACGGTTTCCCGGGGAACGTCCGGACTGGACGTCGGGGCCGGGACGGCGAAGATCGGGGCGAAGAACTGCGCCAGCGGCCCGATGGCGAGGGCGTAGCCGACCGTGCCGAGTCCGACCGTGCCGCCCAGGAGCCAGCCCAGCGCCAGCACGACGACCTCGATGACGGTGCGGACCAGGCGTACCGAGCGGCCGGGGCGCCGGGCGGCGAATCCGGTCATCAGCCCGTCGCGGGGCCCGGGACCGAGATCGGCGCCGAGGTAGAGGCCGGTCGCGACGCCGTTGGCGACGATCCCGGTGACCAGCAGGCCGACCCGGGCGGGCAGCGGCAGGTCGGCGGGGAGCAGGGCGACGGTGGCGTCCACGGCCAGGCCGATCACCACGACGTTGCTCACCGTGCCGAGCCCCGGTCGCTGCCGCAGCGGGATCCAGAGCAGCAGCACCACCGCGCCGACCAGGATGCTCGCCGTGCCCACCGAGATACCGGTCTGCCGGGACAGCCCCTGGTGGAAGACGTCCCACGGGTTCAGCCCGAGCCCGGAGCGGATCATCAGGGCCATGCTGACGCCGTAGAGCACGAGCCCGGCGTAGAGCTGGGTGAGCCGGCGGGCCGGCCGGTGCCGGAGATTGCCAATCACTGCCATGCATGCCACCCTAGGAGCCAATCTGAGGCGGAACAGAGCCAATTCGCGGGGGGTGGCCATGACGAGTCAGGTCAGGGGAGCCCAATTGGCTCGGCTGTTGGGGCAGTGGCACGCGCTGCCGGGCCGCCGCCGCAGCCCGGACTACGCCGCGCTCGCCGCCGCGGTCCGCGGCCTGCTCGCCGACGGCCGGCTACCCCTGGGGGTACGCCTGCCGGCCGAGCGGGAGCTGGCCGAGGCGCTGCGCATCAGTCGCACCACGGTCACCGCCGCGTACGGGCAGCTGCGGGAGACCGGCCACCTGGCCAGCCGCCGCGGCGCGGGAAGCTGGACCCGGCTGCCCGGCACCCACCGGGTGGCCAGCACCGGCCTGTGGGCCCCGCTCGACGACCGCGACATGATCGACCTCGGGGTCGCCGCGCTGGCCGCCCCGCCGCAGCTCGTGCCGGCCGCCCGGGCCGCCACCGAGGACCTGCCCCGCTACCTGGGCGGCGCCGGCTACCACCCCACCGGCATCATCGAGCTGCGGGAGGCGATCGCCCGGTCGTACACCGCGCGGGGGCTGCCCACCAGCGCCGAGCAGATCATGGTCACCAACGGCACCCAGCACGCCCTGGACCTGGTGCTGCGGCTCGCGCTGGCGCCCGGCGGCAACGTGCTGGTCGAGTCGCCGACCTATCCGAACGCGCTGGCCGCGCTCTCCGCCCGCCGGGCCCGGATCGCCACCCACGGGCTGGCCGCGGACGGCGCCGGCTGGGACGCCGACCTGCTGCTCGGCACGATCCGCCAGACCCGCCCCAAGCTGGCGTACCTGATCCCCGAGTTCCAGAACCCGACCGGCCACCTGATGCCCACCGCGCTGCGCGAGCGGCTCGTCGCCGCCGCGCACGCTGCCGGCACCGACCTGGTCGTGGACGAGTCCTTCGTGGACCTGCCCCTGGAGGACACCGAACCGCCCCCGCCGGTCGCCGCCTTCGACCGGCACTCCCGGGTGATCAGCATCGGCGGGATGAGCAAGCCGTACTGGGGCGGGCTGCGGATCGGGTGGGTGCGGGCCGCCGCCCCGCAGGTGCAGCGGCTGGCCGCCGCCCGGGTCGGGGTGGACATGGCCAGCCCGGTGCTGGACCAGTTGGTCGCCGTGCACCTGCTCGCCGAGGCCCCGGCCATCGTCGCCGCCCGCCGGGCCCAACTGGCCGGGCAGCGCGACGCCCTGCTCGCCGCGCTCGCCGAGCGGCTGCCTGACTGGCGGGTCACTCCGCCGCGCGGCGGAGTGACCCTCTGGGCGGAGCTGGACGGACCGATCTCCAGCGCCCTCGCGCGCGCCGCCGAGGAGGTCGGCGTACGACTGGCGCCCGGCCCCCGGTTCGGCCTGGACGGGACGCTGGAACGCTTCCTGCGGCTGCCCTTCACGCTGCCCGCCGCGGACCTGGTCGAGGCGGTCGGCCGACTCGCCGCGGTCCGCTACGACCTGGACCGGGCCGGCCGGCCGCGCTGGCGGGAGCCGTCGGTGATCGCCTGAACCGTGCGACGCGCCGGACGCCCGGCGGGTGCGCGTCGCCACGCCGGCTGCCACACTGTGCGCCGTGACGGACGGCGGTACGGCGCGGCGGGCTCGGATGCGCGGGATGACCGAGGGTGCCACGGTCACCCCGCTGGAACTCTTCTTCGACCTGGTCTTCGTCTACGCGCTCACCCAGGTGACCGCGCTGATGGCGGGCGACCTGACCGGGCGGGGCATGGTGCACGGGGTGCTCGTGCTCGCCCTGCTCTGGTGGTGCTGGTGCTGCTACGCCTGGCTGGGCAACACGGTCCGGGCCGACGAGGGCGTGGTCCGGGTGGCGATCTTCGCGGTGATGGCCGCCATGTTCGTGGTCGCGGTGACCATCCCCGAGGCGTTCACCGACCTGCCCGGTGGGCTCTCCGGGCCGGTGGTCTTCGCCGGCTGCTACCTGGTGGTCCGGGTGCTGCACCTGGTCATCTACTGGCACGCCGCCCGGGGCGACGCCGACCTGCGTCGCCAGTTGCTGCGCGCCGCGCTGCCGATGCTGGGCGGGGCGACGCTGCTCTTCACCGCCGCGCTGCTGCCCCAGCGGCTCGCCGACACCCCACTCGGCGTCGACAACCTGCGCACCCTGCTCTGGGCGCTCGCCCTCGCCGTCGACTACGGCGGCATGTTGGCGATCGGGGCGGGCGGGTGGCGGATCTTCTCCGCCGCGCACTGGACCGAACGGCACGGGCTGATCATCATCGTCGCGCTCGGCGAGTCACTGGTGGCGATCGGCGTCGGGGTGACCGCGCTACCCATCTCCTGGCCGATCATCGTCGCCTCGTTCCTCGGCATCGCGGTGGCCGCCGCGCTCTGGTGGGCGTACTTCGATGTGATGGCCATCGCCGCCGAGCGGGTGCTGCAGCGGGCCCAGGGCGCCGAACGGGCCGCCCTGGCCCGGGACTCCTACACCTACCTGCACCTGCCCATGGTGGCCGGCATCGTCCTGCTCGCCCTCGGGCTCAAGAAGGTGCTGTCGTACGTCGGGGACGGCGGCGAGCACGACCTCACCGACCCGCTGCACGGGCTGGGCCTCTACGCCCTCTACGGCGGGGTGGTCCTCTACCTGCTCGGCCACCTCGGCTTCCGGCTGCGCAACCTGCGCTCGGTCAACTGGCCCCGGGCGGTGGCGATGGTCCTGCTGGTCGTGCTGGTGCCGGTGGCCGACCGGCTGCCGGCGCTCGCCGCGCTGGCGCTGCTCGCCCTGGTCTGCGTCGGGATGATCGCGGCCGAGGTGCTGCTCTTCGGCGAGGTCCGGCGGAAGCTGCGCGACTCCTTCCTCGACGAGCACGGCGCCGGCCCGGCCCACGGCCGCTGACCCGGCGGGGGAGCTTCCCACGATCGGGCTCGTCGTCCGTGCGCCGGCTGGAACACTGCGAGGGTGGGTAGGACGACCCGGTCCGGGCTGGTCAGCTGGGGTGGGGCCGGGGACCCGGGTGACCCGCCTGAGGTCATGCCGGTGGTCGGCTTCCTGGTCATGGCGGCGGTCTTCGTGCTCGCGCTGACCACCGGCGTCGCCTTCCGGGACGAGCCCCGCGGGCTGTGGCCGTCACCACTTCTGACCCGGTCGGTGGCCGTGCCCGCACCAGCGGAGCGGGCACGGCCACCGGGGCCGGTCAGATCTCGGCCAGGGTGCCCTCGTACATGCTGTCGATCTCGTTGGCGAAGTTGGTCTCCACACCGCGCCGCTTGATCTTGAGAGACGGGGTCATCTCGCCGTGCTCGATGGTCAGGTCACGCGGCAGGATGGTGACCTTCTTGATCGTCTCCCACCGGTTGAGCTTGGCGTTGAGCTTGGCGACGTACTCCTCGACCATGGCCTTCGCCTCGGCGGAGGTGACGATCTCGTGGTAGGAACGCCCCTCCAGCGGCCCGCCGGCCGCCCAGCCGACGATCGCGTCCGGGTCCAGGCTGACCAGCATGGTGCAGTAGTTGCGGGCCTGGCCGATCACGACGGCCTGCGAGGTGTACGGGCAGATCGCCTTGAACATGCCCTCGATGTGCGACGGGGCGATGTACTTGCCACCGGAGGTCTTGACCAGGTCCTTCTTGCGATCGGTGATGCGCAGGTAGCCGTCGGAGTCGAGAGTGCCGATGTCACCGGTGCGGAAGAAGCCGTCCTCGGTGAACGCCGCCTTCGTCTCCTCCGGCAGGTTGTGGTAGCCGCGCATCACCGGCCGGCCCCGCACCAGGATCTCCCCGTCGGTGTCGATCCGGCACTCCAGGTCGCCCATCGCCTTGCCGACGGTGCCGATCCGCAGCCCCTCCGGCGGGTTGACGAAGTTGCCGGCGCTGGTCTCGGTCAGGCCGTACCCCTCGGAGATGGGCAGGTTCGCGGCGGCGAAGAAGGTGGCGATCTCCTTGCTCAGCGGGGCCGCGCCGGAGACCAGCACCCGGATCCGCCCGCCCAGGCGGGCCTGGAGCTTGCTGAAGACCAGCTTCTCGGCGAGCGCGTACTTCAGTCTCAGCCCGGTCGGGACCGGCTGGCCGGCCTGCTCCAGCGCGACCTTCTCCTTGCCGGTCCGCACCCCCCAGGCGAAGATCTTGGCCTTGGCGCCGCCGGCGCCCTGGGCGGTGGTGACCGCCTTGTTGTAGACCTTCTCGTAGACCCGGGGTGCGCCGCACATCAGCGTCGGCTTGATCACCGCCAGCATCTCGACCAGCTTGTCCACCCGGCCGTCGACGTAGGTCGGCAGGCCGACGTGGGTCGACCCGCAGAGCAGGGTCTTGCCGAACGAGTGGGACAGCGGCAGCCAGAGGTAGTGCACGTCGTCGGAGCGGAGCAGGCTCGTCTCGGCCTGCACGACCGCCTCCCAGCACCAGCCGCCGTGCAGCAGCTCGACGCCCTTGGGCCGGCCGGTGGTGCCGGAGGTGTAGATCAGGGTGGCCAGGTGGTCCGGGCCGACCGGCGCGACCATGCGCTCGATCAGGTCCGGCTCGGCGGCCAGCGCGCGGGCGCCCTGCTCCTCCAGCTCGGCGAGGGTCAGCTGGGGTACGGCCGCGGCCGGGTCGGCGGCCCCGTCGAAGAGCACCACGTGGGTCAGCGCGGGCAGCTCGGCCCCCGCGATCTTGGCCGCCTGTGCCGGGTTCTCCGCGAAGAGCACCCGTGAACCGGAGTCGGCGATGATGTAGGTCGCGTCCTCGGGCTCGGTGGTGGGGTAGACGGTGGTGGTCGCGCCGCCGGCGCACATGATGCCGAAGTCGGCGATCACCCAGTCGAGCCGGGTGTTGGCCAGGATCGCCACCGGATCCTCCAGGCCGACGCCGAGCCCGTGCAGCCCGGCGGCGACCGCCTTGGCACGGTGTCCGACCTGCTCCCACGTCAGCCAGTCCGGCCCGGAGTCGTCCGGTGCCGGGCGGGCGAACGCCGGCCGCTCAGGGGTGGCGGCGACGCGCTTGAGGAACATGTCGGGGATGGAACGGTACGGTACATCGAGAGCCATCGCTGTAGCCGCCTTCGAGGGTGGATGACGTGACCGGGGTCACGCCGGTCTGCGGTTACCGAAGGGTATTGCCTGCACCCGGCCATCGGCTAGCCCCGGTTCCGGTCGGCCCGCCGCGTCTCGCGAGGTGGACCCGCTCAGGCGTAGCGGTCCGCGCGCAGCGACCAGTCGTAGGTGGCCCGGATCCAGGCCCGGCGGGCGGCCAGGAACGGCGCGAGCGCGGGATCCCCGGCCAGCGCCGCCTCGAGGACCAGCCAGCGCTCCAGCCCGTCGTTGTACCGCCCGGCCGCCGCCCGGAAGGCGGCGTCGGGGTCCTGCCCGGTCCGCGCCGCGATCACCGTGACGAGGTTGGGCGCGTCCGGTGCCGTGTGGCGTTCCTTGTGGTGGGAGAAGAGGTCGTTGCACCAGCAGACCAGGTCGGCGGTGAGGTCGTCGAGGGCGGCCACCGCCGGGTCCACCCGCCGGCCGGGTCCGGGCAGGCCGCCGTACGCCAGGTCGGTGAGGGTGAGGCTGGGGCGCACCCCGCCGGTGTGCCGGCGCATCTGGAGGTACTCGGTCAGCTCGGGCACCCGGCGCCGCTCCCGGTTGGCCGCCTCCCACAGCAGCGCCAGCAGGTACTCGCGAAGCTGGCTGACCAGTCGCAGCAGCAGGGGCGGGCGGCCGTGCTCCCGGACCCGCCGGCAGATGTCGGCCAGCGCGACGCCGAGCGGCCCGGCGTCCGGCGCGCCGGTCGACGCGCCGTGTCGGTCCAGCACGTCGAGCAGCGCGGAGACGGTCGGCGCGAGCCGGACCGGCGCGGCGCCGAGACCGTCCTCGTCGCAGCAGTCGTCCATCACGAACAGCCAGCTGATCAGGTCGGTGAGCAGTCGCAGGCGGTCGACCGGCACCCGGGGACAGGCCCGCCCGGCCAGCTCGGCGGCGTGCGCCGCGCGCAGCCGACGCCACCGGCGGCCGTTGTCGACCAGCCCGAGGTGGCGGGCCCAGTCGAGACTCTCCCCGGCCACCTGGTCGACGGCGGCGTGCCGCCCACCGGTGAAGGGGGGTTCGTGCAGTCCCCAGCCGGCGATGCCGCGCATGCTGCCCCCTGTCCGGCCACCCGCTTCGGGGTCGGCGCGCAAGAGAGTACGACAGAAGCGCATCAACGTCGATCGCTGGGCACCCCCCCGGCCCCGCCCACCCCGGCCGCCCCGCCGACGCTCGATGATCAAGAAGTTTGCGTCCGGGTTCGGGGCCCGCCGTGACCAGAACTCCTTGATCACCGCGGCGTGGCGGGCGCGGCGGGCGCGGCGGGCGCGGTGGGCGTCAGAGGCCGAGGGGGGCGGTGCGGAGGCGGTCGGCGAGGGGTTGGGGGCCGTCGATCTGCACCCGGGCGACCCGCTGCCGGCCGGAGAGGAAGAGGGTCAGCTCGCCCGGGGCGCCGACCAGCCGCAGCCGCTCGCCGCCCCGGCCCACCGACAGCTCGCCGAACCCGGGGGCCTGGATGAGCAGGTCGGCCGGGAACCGGCGCAGGGCGACCCGGGCCAGCAGCCCCGCCGGCTTCCAGAGCCGGGCCTGGAGTCCCGCCGGCAGATCCCGGGGCGACCAGCCCGGCCGGGCCCGCCGCACGTCCTCGTGGTGGACGAAGAACTCCATGGTGTTGGCGAGCTCGTCGGTGAGCGGGTTGCCCAGCGGGCTCCACGCCGGCGGGCGGCGTACCTGGCCGACCAGCTGCGGCCACGGGCGCGCGGCGATCCGGCGGCGCACCCGCTCCGCGTACCCGCGCAGCGGCGGCAGCACGATGCCCCCGGCGGCGTCCGGGCGGCGCTCCCGCACCACCAGGTGGGCGGCGAGGTCGCGGGTCGTCCACCCCTCGTTGATCGTCGGAGCGTCCGGTCCCAGCTCCAGCATCAGATCGGCGAGCGCCTCGCGCTCCGATCGGGCGTACCGCGGCATGAGGCCGATCGTAGGGCCGCGCGCCGCCGTCGGCGCGCCGTGCGCCCGCCGGCGGTGGTGGGCGGGCGTGGCGGTACACGTGACGGCGGACATACGGGCCGGGGTCGGCGTACCTGGCCGCGACCGGTAAGGATGAGGGAGAACGATACGGCTTACGGCGGGGGACAGCGTGGCGAGCGGGACGAGTCGGGACGTGCTCGGCCGGGGACTCTCCGTCCTCGGGGTGGCCATCCGGGAGCAACCGCGCATCTTCGCGGTCGCGGTGGCCGGCAGTGTGCTCTTCGGTGCGATGGTGATCGCCAGCGCGTTCGTGGTGGGCGCGGTGGTCGGCGACGTGGTGGTGCCGGCGATCGCCCGGGGGGCGGTCGGCGCGGGCGCGCTGGCCCTGGCCGCGACCGCGCTGTTCGGGATCAGCGTGCTGCGGGTGGTGGGCATCTTCGGCCGCCGGCTGGGCGCCGGGTACATGCAGTACCGCCTCCAGGCCGCCTACCGGCGCCGGGTGACCCGCCGCTACCTGGACCTGCCGCTGGCCTGGCACCACCGCAACGCCACCGGCACCCTGCTCTCCAACGCCAACTCCGACGTCGAGGCGGCCTGGCACCCGATCGCCCCGCTGCCCTTCGCCGTCGGCACGCTGGTGATGCTGGTCGGCGCGATCGTCTCGCTCTTCCTCACCGACTGGGCGCTCGCCCTGGTCGGGCTGGCGGTCTTCCCGGCGCTGTTCGCGCTCAACGTGGTCTACTCCCGCCGGATGGCGCCCCGGCAGGCCCGCGCCCAGCGGCTGCGCGCCGAGGTCAGCGGCATCGCCCACGAGAGCTTCGACGGCGCCCTGGTGGTCAAGACCATGGGCCGGGAGGCCCAGGAGACCGCCCGGTTCGCCTCCCGCGCCGGCGAGCTGCGCGACGCGTTGATCTCCGTCGGCCGGTTGCGGGGCATCTTCGACCCGCTGCTGGAGGCGCTGCCCAGCCTCGGCACCCTGGCCGTGCTGGTGGTCGGGGCGGTCCGGCTGGGGCAGGGCGCGATCAGCGTGGCCGAGCTGGTCAGCGTCGCCTTCCTCTTCACCGTGCTGGCCTTCCCGGTGCGGGCCATCGGCTGGGTGCTCGCCGAGCTGCCGCGCAGCGTCGCCGGCTGGGACCGGGTCCGTCGGGTGCTCGACGCCACCGGCGAGATGCCGTACGGGCAGCGGGTGCTCGACCCGGCCGATCCGACGCCGGCCACGCTCGCCTTCGCCGACGTGCACTTCGGGTACGAGCCCGCCGAGGCGCACCTGCCCGGCACCGAGGTACTCGGCGAGGTGAGCTTCACCGTGCCGGCCGGGAAGACGGTCGCCCTGGTCGGGCCCACCGGCGCCGGCAAGTCCACCGTCGCCTCCCTGGCGGTACGCCTGGTCGACCCGCGATCCGGGGCGGTCACCCTGGACGGCGTCGACGTCCGCGACCTCACCGCCGCCTCGCTCGCCGGGACGGTCGCGCTGGTCGCCCAGGTGCCGTTCGTCTTCGACGACACCGTCCGGGCCAACATCTCCCTGGACCGGCCCGGCGTCACCGACGCCGACGTCTGGGCGGCGCTGCGGCTGGCCGAGGCGGACGGCTTCGTCGCCGCGCTGCCCGAGGGGCTGGACACCATGGTCGGCGAGCGCGGCACCTCGCTCTCCGGCGGGCAGCGGCAGCGGCTCACCCTGGCCCGGGCGCTCGCCGGCCGGCCCCGGCTGCTGGTGCTGGACGACGCGACCAGCGCCGTCGACCCCCGGGTGGAGGCGGCCATCCTGGCCGGGCTGCGCGCCCCGGCCGCCGGCGGCGGCGCCGCCGCGTCGATCCTGGTGGTGGCGTACCGCCGGGCCACCATCGCGCTGGCCGACGAGGTGATCTACCTGGAGCAGGGGCGGGTGATCGCCCGCGGCACCCACTCGGAGCTGCTGGCCACCGTGCCCGGCTACGCGGACCTGGTGACCGCGTACGAGCAGGCCGAGCACGAGCGCGAGCAGACCCACACGTACGAGGAGGTCACCCCGCTGACCTCCGGCCTGGAGGTGGACCGGTGAGCGCGAGGAGTGCAGCGGAGCGGAGCCCCGCAGTCGCGAACGAAGAGGCCCACCGGTGAGCGCGACGGTGGAGGCCGAACGGCCGGCGGCGCGGGAGACAACCTGGAGCACGCTGCGGCGGGGGCTGTCGCTCTCCCCGGAGCTGCGGATCGGGCTCGCCGGGACGCTGGCCCTGGCCCTGATCTACATGGTCGGCCGGGTGGCGGTGCCGGTCGCCGTGCAGCGCGGCATCGACAACGGCATCGTCGGCGGCCCCGACCTCGACGTGATCGGCGGGGTCGTCGCCGTCACCGCGGCCGTGCTGGTGGTCACCACCACCTGCGGCTACCTGATGACCCGCCGGCTCTTCACGGTCAGCGAGACCGCGCTGGCCAACGTCCGCACCCGGGCGTTCCGGCACGTCCACGACCTGTCGATGCTGCACCAGCAGTCCGAGCGGCGCGGCTCGCTGGTCTCCCGGGTGACCAGCGACGTCGACCAGATCACCCAGTTCCTCCAGTGGGGCGGGGTGATCCTGCTGGTCAACCTGGGTCAGCTGGTGGTCACCACGGCCGTGATGTTCGCGTACTCCTGGCAGTTGACCCTGGTGGTGTTCGCCGCCTTCGCGCCGGCGGTGCTGGTGATCCGGCTGCTGCAACGCCGGCTCGGCACGGCCTACGGGGTGGTCCGGCAGCGGACCGGCACCCTGCTCGGCACCATCGGCGAGAGCGTCGTGGGGGCGCCGGTGATCCGGGCGTACGGCATCGCCGGGCGCACCGCCCGGCGGCTGGACGACGCGATCGACGCGCAGCGGCAGGCCCAGCAGAGGGCCATCCGGATCAGCATCCTGGGCAGCTCGGTCGGGGAGCTGGCCGCCGGCCTGGCCCTGGCGGGCGTGGTCGTCGTCGGGGTCAGCCTCGGCGTGGACCGGACGCTCTCCATCGGCCAGCTCACCGCCTTCCTGTTCCTGGTGACGCTCTTCATCCAGCCGGTGCAGATCGCCACCGAGGTGCTCAACGAGGCGCAGAACGCGATCGCCGGGTGGCGGCGGGTGCTCGACGTCCTCGACGTCGCCCCCGACGTCGCCGACCCGGGCGAGCAGGGCCGGGACCTGCCGGCGGGCCCGCTGGACATCCGGTTCGCCGGGGTGACCTTCGGCTATCCCGGTGGCCCGCCGGTGCTGCACGACGTGACGCTGGACATCCCGGCGAAGAGCCGGGTGGCGGTGGTCGGGGAGACCGGCAGCGGCAAGACCACCTTCGCCAAGCTGCTCACCCGGCTGATGGACCCGACGGCCGGTCAGGTGCTGCTCTCCGGGGTGCCGCTGGACGAGGTGCGCTTCTCCTCGCTGCGCTCGCGGGTGGTGATGGTGCCGCAGGACGGTTTCCTCTTCGACGCCACGGTCGGGGAGAACGTCCGCTTCGCCCGCCCCGAGCTGACCGACGCGCAGCTCACCGCGGCCTTCACAGAGCTGGGGCTGGCCGACTGGCTGGACGGGTTGCCGTCGGGGCTGGACACCCCCGTCGGCGAGCGGGGCGAGGCGCTGAGCGTGGGGGAGCGGCAGCTGGTCGCGCTGGCCCGGGCGTACGTGGCCGACCCGGACCTGCTGGTGCTCGACGAGGCGACCAGCGCCGTCGACCCGGCCACCGAGGTACGCCTGCAGCGCACCCTGGACGCGGTCACCCGCGGCCGGACGACGCTGGCCATCGCCCACCGGCTCTCCACCGCGCAGTCGGCCGACGAGGTGATCGTGGTGGACCGGGGCCGGATCGTGCAGCGTGGGCCGCACGAGGAGCTGGTCCGCGACCCCGGGTCGATCTACGGGCTGCTCTACGCCTCCTGGCTGGAGCAGACCCGCTGAGCCGGGTCCGGCGGTCCGGCCGCCGGACCCGGGTGGCTCAGCGCGAGTAGTACTCCACCACCAGCTGCTCGTCGCAGTGCACCGGCACCTCGTCGCGGGCCGGCGCGCGCAGCAGGGTGGCCCGCAGCCCGGCCAGGTCGACCGAGAGGTACGGCCGGCCGGGCCCGTCGGCGTTGGCGCCGGTGGCGGCGAGCTGGAAGGGCGGGAGCTGCCGGCTGCGCTGCCGGACGGCCACCACCTGGCCCGGCCGCAGCCGGTACGAGGGCCGGTCGACCTTGCGGCCGTCGACGGTGAAGTGCCCGTGCGCGACCAGCTGTCGGGCCTGGTAGACGCTGCGGGCCAGGCCCGACCGGTGCACCACCGCGTCGAGGCGGCGTTCCAGGAGCGCGACGAGGGTCTCGCCGGTCTTGCCGGCGTCCCGCGCGGCCTCGTCGAAGGCCCGGCGCAGCTGCACCTCGCTGACGTTGTACTGGTGCCGCAGCCGCTGCTTCTCCAGCAGCCGGACCTGGTAGTCGGAGGTGCGTCGGCGGGCCCGGCCGTGCACGCCCGGCGGGTAGGGGCGGCGCTCGAGGTAGCGGACGCACTTGCGGGTCAACGGGATGCCGAGGGCCCGGGACAGCCGGGCCTTGGGACGGGGGTGGTTCACGGTTGGACGTCTCCGCTCAGGTGTTCTAGGGTTAGTTAGGTAAGCCTAACCTATGTCGGAGGTGTTCCCGTGGGACCCAGCCCCGCCGAGATCGTCCGGACCCTGGTGGCCGGCCGGCTCCCCGGCCTCGTGCACCTCGCGCACCGTCCCGGTCCCCACCACGTGCGGCACGTCACCGACGCCGAAGGGCGGGTGCTGATGCTGGTGCCGGTGAGCAGCGACCTCGCCGCCGGGCTGAGCCCGGACGACGGCGACGACGTGGCCGTGGTGCTGGACGTGCTCGACCTGCCCCCGGCCGCCGGCGCGCCGGCGCTCGGCCGCGCCTGGGTCTCCGGTTGGGCGACGCCGCTGGCCGGCGCGGAGGCCCGGCAGGCGGCCGTCGACTTCGCGGCGACGGAGCCCACCGGGGACCTGCTCGACGTCGGCACCCGGTTCCGGCTGCACCGCTTCGAGGTGGTCGAGGCCCGCCTGGAGGGCGCCGGCCCGGTGGCCCGGATCGACCCCGCCGAGTACGCCGCCGCGCAGCCCGATCCGCTGCACCCGATCGAGTCCGCGCTCCTGGCCGACCTCGCCGACCACCACGGGCCGGAGCTGACCGGACACCTGCGGCGGCGGCTCGACCTGACCGACGGCGAACCCCGGGTGGTCCGGTTGGACCGCTACGGCCTGGTGGTCGCGTACGGCCGGCCCGGCGACCGACGGCGGGCCCGGCTGGCGTTCCCGCGTCCCGTCGCCGACCAGGCGGAGCTGTCCCGCCTGCTGCACCCGGTGCTCTGCCCGCGCGCGGCGGCCACCCGCCCGGCGGCGGACGACCGGTGACCGCCTAGCCCAGGTCGCCGGTGAGGTAGCGCTGCACGGTCGGGCCGATCGCCCGGACCAGCGTCTCCGGGTCGGCGGAGGCGACCGGCTCCAGCCGGATGACGTACCGCATCATGGCCAGGCCGATCATCTGGGTGGCCACCAACGAGCCGCGCAGCGGCAGCTCTGCCGGCGGCATGTCCAGGTGGTCCAGGACCCGGCGCAGCACCTGGGTCACCAGGAACTCCCGCATCAGCCGGGCGGTCCACTCGTTGTTGGTCGCCGAACGGAGCAGGGCCACCGCCCCCGCCCCGGCCGGCGAGTCCCAGACCGTGAGGAACGTCCGGACGAGCCGCTCGCCCACCCCGTCCGTCCCGCCCGCCAGCACGCCGGGGAGCAGCTCGGCCGGGTCCAGCGGGACGTTCACGGTGGCCCGGAAGAGCTGCTCCTTGGTGCCGAAATAGTGGTGCACCAGCGCCGGGTCCACCCCGGCGGCGGTGGCGATGCCCCGGATGGAGGCGGCGTCGAAACCGCGCTCGGCGAAGGCCGTCCGAGCGGCGTCGAGGATCGCCTCCCGGGTGTCCGGATTGCCGGGCCGCCGGCCGGTGCGTCGGGCCATCACCCGCTGCGCCGCCGCAGTGTCGCCGCCGCGAGCACCAGGGCCAGCACCGCGGCGCCGGCCACGATCGCCACGTCCCGCCACATCGTGCCGGTCGGTTCGGCGTGCGCCCCGACCTCCTGCAACGCCTCGACCACGTACGACAGGGGCAGCACGTCGCTGACGGCCTGGAGCCAGCCGGCCATCTCGCCGCGCGGCACGAAGAGCCCGCAGAGCAGCAGTTGCGGCAGCGCCACCACCGGCATGAACTGCACCGCCTGGAACTCGGTACGGGCGAAGGCGCTGCAGAGCAGCCCGAGCGCGACCGCCAGCACGGCGTTCACCGCCGCGATCATGATCACCAGCCAGATGCTACCGGCGGTGTCCAGGTCGAGCAGCCAGTACGCCGCGGACGCGGCGACCGTGGCCTGCACCGCGCCGGCCAGCCCGAACGCGATGCCGTAGCCGAAGAGCAGGTCCAGCTTGCCCAGCGGGGTGGTGAGCAGCCGTTCCAGGGTGCCGGTGGTGCGTTCCCGGAGCATCGCGATGCTGGTCACCAGGAACATGATGATGAACGGGAAGAGACCCAGCATCACCAGCGCCACCCGGTCGAACAGCGACGGCTGCCCGGGCGGGGTGGGCTGGTCGACGTACATGAAGTAGACCAGGGTCAGCAGCACCGTCGGCACCACCACCAGCAGGGCGACCGTGCGCCGGTCGTGCCGCAGCTGGCGAAGGATGCGGCCGGTGGTGGCGGTCAGGATCCTCGGGTTCATGACACCTCCTCACGGGTCGGGCCGTCCTGGCCCGCCTCACTGGTCCGGATCAACCGCAGGAACGCCTCCTCGAGGTCGTCGGCGCCGGTGCGCGCGCGGACCGCGTCGGGGGTGTCGTCGGCGATCAGCCGCCCCTCCCGGATGAGCAGCAGCCGGTCGCAGCGGGCCGCCTCGTCCATCACGTGGCTGGAGACGAGCAGGGTCGTCCCGGTGGCCGCCATGGCGTGGAACCGGGCCCAGAGGTCGGCCCGCAGCACCGGGTCCTGCCCGACCGTCGGCTCGTCGAGGATGATCAGTTCCGGCTCCCCGACCAGGGCGCAGGCCAGCGACGCGCGGCTGCGCTGGCCGCCGGAGAGGGTGCCGACCAGTTGGGTGGCCGCACCGGCCAGGCCGACGTCGGCGACCGCCCGGTCGGCGTCGGCCGCGTCGCGCCCGTGCAGCGCCGCGAAGTAGCGGGCGTTCTCCCGGACGGTCAGGTCGGCGTAGACGCTGGGTGCCTGGGTGAGGTAGCCGACCCGGTGCCGCAGCGCCGGCGCCCCGGCCGGCGCGCCCAGCACGGTGACCGAGCCGGAGCCGACCACCTGGACCCCCACCACCGCCCGCATCAGGGTGGTCTTGCCGCTGCCGCTGGGCCCGAGCAGACCGGTCACCGTGCCGCGCGGCACCGCGCAGCTGACGCCGTGCAGCACGCGTCGTCGGCCCCGGTCGACGACCAGGTCGCGGATCGTGATCGCGTCCTCCACCGTCCACCTCCCTCGAAACTCATCATCTGTTGAACTCAACGGTAGATGAGTTGTCCGCCCCGGCGCAACGGTGGACTTCGAGTGACCCGACGGACCGGACAGGGCGTCCGTCATCGGGCATTGCGCGCCGATGGGGCGTACGGCACGATGGCGCAGTGGATCACGCTCCGTTGCCGGAGGGCGGTTTCCTCGACGACTGGGCGACCCGGCTGCGCGAGTGCGCCGACCGTCCGGTCGTCGGCATCCTGCTGCGCGGCAGTCACGCCCGACGCGGCGCCACCGCGCACAGCGACGTCGACCTCGACGTGCTCGTCGACGCCCCGGCCCGCCCGCCGCACCCCGCCGGCGCGGACCCCGGGTACGCCGCCCGCCGGGCGTATCTCGCCGAGGTGGAGGGGCGGATCGTGCACGTCTCGGTGGCCGCCCGGGACGTGCGGTCCTGGGTCGACCGGCTCGGCGAACCCGCCGAGTGGGCGTTCGGCCTGCCGGTCACCGCGCCCGCCCGGCTGCTCTGGGCCGACCCCCGCTGGCGTCCCCGGATCGACCTGCCGGTGCTCTGCCAGCCGGCGGACGAGCCCCGACTGGAGGATCTCCTCGCCACCCTCGGGAAGGTCGCCGGCGCCCGGTCCCGCGGCGACCACCTCGGGGTCCGGCTGGCCGCCGCCGACCTGGCCCGACTCTGTCCCTCGGTGCTGCGGCTGGCCAACCCGGGCGTGCGGGTCTCCTCCCGCCGGGCCGCCTTCGCCGCCGCCCTGCACCTGCCGGTCGCCCCGGCCGGCTACCGCGACGACATGCTGCTCTGCCTCGGGCTGCGCTCCGCCTCCACCGGGCAGCTCGGCGGCGCCGCCGCCCGCCTGGTCGCCGGTGTCGTCCCGCTGGTCCGCCCGTACGCCGACCGGATCGCCGAGGTGGCCGGCCCGGACCTGGCCGACGCGCTGGCCGACGGGCGGCTGGACCGCTACGTCGACCAGCTCGCCCGGGCGGCCCGGCGGGGCGGGGACGCGCCGCAGGTTCCCGCTCCCCGTGCGGGACAATGGGGAACTGTGCCCGTACCTGACTCCGCCCTGAGCGACGCCGACGCCGAGACCGGCGCGGTCCGCCCGTCCCGCCTCGACCCGGCCGTCGCCGCGCAGCTGCGCCGCAACCCCGACGGGCTGGTGGCCGCCGTCGTCCGTCAGCACGACACCGGCGAGGTGCTGATGGTCGCCTGGATGGACGACGAGGCGCTGCACCGCACGCTGACCACCGGCCGGGCCACCTACTGGTCGCGCAGCCGCCGGGAGTACTGGGTCAAGGGTGAGACCTCCGGTCACCACCAGTACGTCCGCTCGGTGTCGCTGGACTGCGACGGCGACGCCCTGCTGGTCGACGTCGACCAGGTCGGGGCGGCCTGCCACACCGGGCACCGCACCTGCTTCTTCACCGCACTGCCCGTCACAGGGAGTGACCCCCGGTGAGCGCGAGGAGTGCAGCGCAGCGGAGCCCCGCGGTCGCGAACGAGAGGCAGGCCCCGGTGAGCGCGAGGAGTGCAGCGCAGCGGAGCCCCGCGGTCGCGAGCGAGAGGCAGGCCCCGGTGAGCGCGAGGAGTGCAGCGCAGCGGAGCCCCGCAGTCGCGAACGAGAGGCAGACCCAGCCATGACCGACGGCGCGCTCAGCCCCGATCTGGGCACCTTCACCGAGCTGGCCGGGCGCTGGCGGGTCGTCCCGGTGACCCGGCGGCTGCTCGCCGACGCGGAGACCCCGGTGGGGGTCTACCGCAAGCTGGCCGGCGGCCCCGGCACGTTCCTGCTGGAATCCGCCGAGCAGGGCGTCGGCTCGGCCGGCATGGCCTGGTCCCGGTACTCGTTCATCGGCGTGCGCAGCGGCGCCACGCTGGTCGAGCGGGACGGCGTCGCGGTCTGGACCGGCACGCCGCCGGCGGGCGTGCCGTCCACCGGCGACCCGGTCCGGGTGCTGCGCGAGACCGTCGCGGCGCTCGCCGGACCGGTGTGGGACCCGGCCAGCGGCATGCCCCCGCTGACCGGTGGCATGGTCGGTTACCTCGGCTACGACCTGATCCGGCGCTTCGAGCGGCTGCCCGACCTGACCGAGGACGACCTGGGCCTGCCCGAGCTGGGCATGATGCTCGCCACCGACCTGGTGGTGCTCGACCACTACGACGGCTCGGCGCTCCTGGTCGCCAACGCGGTGCTGCCGCCGCTGGACGCGCCGGACCGGGCGTCGCTGGTCACCGCGGCGTACCACCACGCGGTGGGGCGCCTGGACGCGATGACCACGGCGCTGTCCCGGCCGATTCCGCCCATGATCTCCACCGTGGGCCGGCCACCGGCCGGCGAGGTGGTCAGCCGGACCGTCGAGGGCGGGTACCCGAAGGCCGTCGAGGCGGCCAAGGAGGCCATCCGGGCCGGCGAGTGCTTCCAGATCGTCCTCTCCCAGCGCTTCGAGCGGGACACCCACGCCGACCCGCTGGACGTCTACCGGGTGCTGCGCACCAGCAACCCCAGCCCGTACATGTACCTGCTGCGCTTCGACGGGTTCGACATCGTCGGCTCGTCCCCGGAGGCGCACCTCAAGGTCAGCGCCGGGGCGGACGGGCAGCGGCGGGCGTTGCTGCACCCGATCGCCGGCACCCGGCCGCGCGGCGCCACCCCGGCCGCGGACGCCCGGCTCGCCGCCGAGCTGCTCGCCGACCCCAAGGAACGTTCCGAACACGTGATGCTGGTCGACCTGGGCCGCAACGACCTGGGCCGGGTCTGCCGGCCGGGCACCGTCCAGGTGCCTGAGTTCGCCACCATCGAGCGGTACAGCCACGTCATGCACATCGTCTCCACCGTGGTGGGGACGCTGCGCGAGGACCGCACGGCCTTCGACGCCCTCGCCGCCACCTTCCCGGCCGGCACCCTCTCCGGCGCCCCGAAGGTGCGCGCCATGGAGATCATCGAAGAGCTGGAGCCGGTCCGCCGCGGTCTCTACGGCGGCACCGTGGGCTACTTCGGCTTCGGCGGTGATCTGGACATGGCGATCGCCATCCGTACCGCGCTGCTGCGCGACGGTCGGGCGTACGTGCAGGCCGGGGCAGGCGTGGTGGCCGATTCCGATCCCCTCGCCGAGGACCGGGAGACCCGCGACAAGGCCGCGGCCGTGCTCGCCGCGATCGCCGCCGCCGAGACCCTCCGGCCGGCGCGATGAGCGGGCAGGGCATCCCCGCCGAGCCGTCCCCGGCCGCCCCGTCGGACGTCGCGCCCGCCGCGCGGGGCCGGCGCGAGCTGACGTACGCGGTGCTGCTCTGCCTGGCCGGCGCGGGCCTGGCGCTCTGGGCCGCGACCCGGACCTGGTCGGTCGAGGTGACCGCCCGCGGTGGGCTGCCGGCGATCCGGGCGGACCGGTCCGGCGCGGACCTGCTGCCCTGGGTGTCCGCGCTGGCGCTGGTGGGTCTCGCCGGTGGGGGCGCGGTGCTGGCCACCCGCGGCCGCGCGCGGCGGGTGCTGGGCGGGCTGCTCGCCCTGCTCGGCTTCGCCGTCGCCGCTGGCGGCGGGTACGGCCTGGTCGCGGCGTTCGGCGGCGAGGTGAGCCGGCACTGGCCGGCCCTCTGCCTGGTCGGCGGGCTGCTCGCCGCCGCCGGCGGGGCGTTCACCGCGCTGCGGGGTGGCGCCTGGCCGGCGATGGGGGCCCGCTACGAGCGGGGCGACCGGGCCGGGGCGGCGTCCACGGCGGGCGGGGGCCGCACCCGGGAGGCGTGGGACGCGCTGGACCGGGGCGAGGACCCGACTGTCAGCTGACCGGCTGGCGGTCCCGGACGTCGCGCCGGTCCCGGGCGGCGGCGCGGGCGGCGGCGAGCTCGGCCACCAGGCGGTCCAGTTCGGCGCGCTGGTCGGCTCGGGCCCGGTCGGCGCAGACGGCCTCCCAGGCGTTGCCCCGCGCGGTGCGCACCCGAGCCTCGCCGACCACGGCGCGTTCGAGGGTGTGCACCACGCCGACCGCGAGTGACGCGACGGTCCGGGAGAGGGTGGTCAGTCCGATGCTGGAGTTCGGCTCCGAGTTGGTCATGGTCACCCCGCACGATGAGGTCCGACGGTGGGCAGGCGCGTCATCGAGTCTGCCCGAGCAAGATGCTGCCCGGCTCACGTTTCGCGTCGGTGACGAGCCGGTCAAACTGTCCCTCGGGGGGAACGAACTGCACAGGGCCGTTCGTCCTTGAGCTTCGTCACAGCATCGAGAGGCGTCGTCGCGATGCGCCGGCCGGGCCGGCGTGCTCTCATGGCTCATGGGTGACGATCCCGGGCCCGCGGCGCCGGCGACCGGCGGGGTGACGCCGGTCGGTGTGGCGACAGCGCTGCGTGACGCGGCGTTCACCGGAAGTCGGCCATCATGCCACAGCCCATTTCGTGAGGAGCGCCATACCCCCGGCACCCGGAGCCAGGTGGCGCCACCTAGCATCGGGCCATGACACCCGGAGAGGGGAGTCCGTTGGTGACTGCTGAGCATGCGCACGCGGAGGGGGACGAGGCCGGTCCGGCAGCGTCCGCAAGCGTGCTCGACGAGATCCTGGCCGGCGTCCGCGAGGACGTGGCGCGGCGACAGGAGCAGGTTCCGCTGGAGCGGATCCGCGAGCTGGCCGCCGCCGCGCCGCCGCCACTGGACGCGTACGCGGCCCTGCGCAAGCCCGGCGTGGCGGTGATCGCCGAGGTCAAGCGCTCCTCGCCGAGCCGGGGCCGGCTCGCCGAGATCGCCGACCCGGCCGACCTGGCCGGGCAGTACGCCTCCGGCGGCGCCCGGGCGATCAGCGTGCTGACCGAGGGCCGCTGGTTCGGCGGGTCGCTCGACGACCTGGCCGCCGTCCGGGCCGCCGTGCGGGTGCCGGTGCTGCGCAAGGACTTCGTGGTCTCCAGCTACCAGGTGCACGAGGCCCGGGCGCACGGCGCCGACCTGGTGCTGCTGATCGTCGCCGCGCTGGAGCAGAACGTGCTGATGGGGCTCCTGGAGCGGATCGAGTCGCTCGGCATGTGCGCGCTGGTCGAGGTGCACACCGAGGAGGAGGCCGACCGGGCCCTGGAGGCCGGCGCGCAGGTGATCGGGGTCAACGCCCGCGACCTGCGTACCCTGGAGGTCGACCGCTCGGTGTTCGAGCGGATCGCGCCCGGCCTGCCCAGCAGCGTCGTCAAGATCGCCGAGTCGGGTGTCCGCGGTCCGCACGACCTCATCCGGTACGCCTCGGCCGGCGCCGACGCGGTGCTGGTGGGCGAGGGCCTGGTGACCCAGAAGAGCCCGCGCGAGGCGGTCGCCGAGCTGGTCAACGCCGGTAACCACCCGGCCACGCCCCGCCCGGTGCGCTGACCGCGCCGGGCACCCGCTGCTGCGAGAGGACATCGCGATGAGCGCCAACGCCCCGACCGGCCAGCTTCCCGACGCCGCCGGTCACTTCGGCCGGTTCGGCGGCCGGTTCGTCCCGGAGGCCCTCGTCGCGGCGCTGGACGAGCTGGACGCGGCGTACCGCAAGGCGATGACCGACGAGAGCTTCCTCGCCGAGTTCGACGCCCTGCTGCGCGACTACGCCGGCGCCCCCTCGCTGCTCTACTCCGCCGAGCGGTTCTCCGCCGAGGTCGGCGCGCGGGTGCTGCTCAAGCGGGAGGACCTGAACCACACCGGCGCGCACAAGGTGCGCAACGTGCTCGGCCAGGCGCTGCTCACCCGGCGGATGGGCAAGCGCCGGGTGATCGCCGAGACCGGCGCCGGTCAGCACGGGGTGGCCACCGCCACCGCCGCCGCCCTGTTCGACCTCGAGTGCGTGGTCTACATGGGCGAGGTGGACACCGAGCGGCAGGCGCTGAACGTGGCCCGGATGCGGATGCTCGGGGCCACCGTCGTCCCGGTCACCACCGGCTCGCGCACCCTCAAGGACGCGATGAACGAGGCGATGCGGGACTGGGTCGCCAACGTCGACGACACCCATTACCTGATCGGCACGGCCGCCGGCCCGCACCCGTTCCCGGAGATGGTCCGGGACTTCGTACGCGGCATCGGCCACGAGGCCCGCCGGCAGTGCCTCGACCTGACCGGCGCGCTGCCGGACGCGGTCCTCGCCTGCGTCGGCGGCGGCTCCAACGCGCTGGGTATCTTCCACGCCTTCGTCGGCGACCCCGACGTCCGGCTCTACGGCTTCGAGGCCGGCGGCGAAGGGGTGGAGACCGGCCGGCACGCGGCCAGCATCACCGGCGGCACCTCCGGCGTGCTGCACGGCACCCGGACGTACGTGCTCCAGAACGCCGACGGCCAGACGGTCGAGTCGCACTCCATCTCGGCCGGCCTGGACTACCCGGGCGTCGGGCCGGAGCACGCCTGGCTGCACGACAGCGGCCGGGCCACCTACGCGCCGGTGACCGACCGGGAGGCGATGGCGGCGTTCGAGCTGCTCTGCCGCACCGAGGGGATCATCCCGGCGATCGAGAGTTCCCACGCGCTCGCCGGCGCGCTGAAGGTCGGTCCGCAGCTCGCCGCGGAGCTGGGCCGGGAGCCGGTGATCGTGGTCAACCTCTCCGGGCGGGGCGACAAGGACGTGCACACCGCCGGCGAGTACTTCGGCATCCTCGACAAGGAGTGAACAGATGAGCCGGATCGGGGTGGCCTTCGACAAGGCCCGCGCCGACGGGCGGGCCGTGCTGGTCGGCTGCATGCCGGCCGGCTTCCCGACCGTCGAGGGCAGCATCGCCGCGATGACCGCCATGGTCGAGGCCGGGGTGGACGTCATCGAGGTGGAGATTCCCTACTCCGACCCGGTGATGGACGGCCCGGTGATCCAGAAGGCCAGCGACATCGCCCTGGCCGGGGGCGTGCGCACCGCGGACGCGCTGCGCATCGTCGAGGCGGTCGCCGCCACCGGCGCCCCGGTGGTCACCATGACCTACTGGAACCCGATCGAGCAGTACGGCGTGGACGCCTTCGCCCGCGACCTGGCCGCCGCCGGGGGGACCGGCCTGATCACCCCGGACCTGATCCCCGAAGAGGCGGACGAGTGGCTGGCCGCCTCGGACACGCACGGGCTGGACCGGACGTTCCTGGTCTCCCCGTCGTCCACCGACGCCCGGCTGAAGATGACCGCCGCGCACTGCCGCGGCTTCGTCTACGCGACCGCCATCATGGGCGTCACCGGCGCCCGGGCGAAGACCTCCGAGGCCGCGCCGATCCTGGTCTCACGGCTGCGGGAGGTCACCGACCTGCCGGTCGGGGTCGGCCTCGGCGTGGGCACCGGCGCGCAGGCCGGCACGGTCGCCGGGTACGCCGACGGCGTGATCGTCGGCAGCGCGCTGGTCCGTTGCGTCCTGGACGCCCCGGACCAGGCCGCCGGGCTGACCGCCCTGCGCACGCTCGGCGCCGAACTCGCCGAGGGCGTCCGCAACCCGGCCCGCTGACCCGCGCGGCGTCGTCGCCGCGCCGGTGTCCGCGTTCCATGATCAACTCGGTTTGCGGCGCGTCGGGGTGTCCTCGCGCCGGAACACCCCGACACGCCGCAAACCGGCGCGCCCCCAGGCGCAGGGGTGGGTGCCCCGGTCAGGGGCCGGGTCGGACGTCCGACCCGGCGCGCGGCGCGGGCGGCACGGAATCGACCGCCCGGACCGGCGTGGCCGGGACGCCCGTCGCCGGGTCGGGGCGCAGGTCGCGCAGCACCCCGGAGCGCCCGACCCCCGCGTCGGCGACCGCCGCGCGGGTGACCGGGGTGACCTCCGCCGGCAGCCGGTCCGGCAGGTGCCAGGAGAGCGTGCACCCGGCCGGCGGCGCGAGGGCCGCGTCCGGTTGGGCACGAGCCCGGAACACGTGCACCACCACGTCCGGCAGGGAGTCCGACGCCGGCGGCCCGCCGCAGGTGGAGCCGCTGAGGTGGTAGAGGCCGACCAGGTCGACCACCTCGACGGCGTACCCGATCTCCTGCCGGACCGCGCCCGCCACCGCGCCGGTCGGGCACTGCGGGCGGCGCAACCGCCCGCCGGGCAGTCCCCAACGACCGCCCGGCTCGCGGCGGCAGAGCAGCACGCGACCCGCGTCGTCGGTGACGACCGCGGCGACCGCCCAGGTGAGCGTGCTCATGGACAAAGAGCCTACGACCGTGCAAACCAGAAGTCATCCGACGCCCCGACCGCGCCGACCGGGGTGCCGCGACAGCGGTCCGCAGCGGTAGCGTGTGCACCCGTGACCCTCGCCTCGATGACCCCTCAGGCGGCTCTGCCGAGCCCCACCACCGCTGTCTGGCAGCTCGGGCCGGTGCCGATCCGGGCGTACGCGCTCTGCATCATCCTCGGCATCGTGGTGGCCTGCTGGCTCACCGATCGGCGGCTGCGCCAGCGTGGCGTCGCCCCCGGCGCGGTGCTCGACCTCGCCGTCTGGGCCGTCCCGGCCGGCATCATCGGCGCCCGGATCTACCACGTGCTCACCTCGCCGGAGAAGTACTTCGGCACCGGCGGGGACCCGATGAAGGCGTTCGCCATCTGGGAGGGCGGCCTCGGCATCTGGGGCGCGGTGGCCGGTGGCGCGCTGGGCGCCTGGATCGCCGCCCGCCAGCTCGGCATCCCGCTCGTGGTGGTCGCCGACGCCCTCGCGCTCGGCCTGCCGCTGGCCCAGGCGATCGGCCGCCTCGGCAACTGGTTCAACAACGAGCTGTACGGCGGCCGGACCACCCTGCCCTGGGGTCTGGAGATCCACCGGATGGACCCGGACAACCCCGGGCGGGCGCTGCGCGACGACGCCGGTGAGCCGATCCGGGAGCCGGGTCTCTACCACCCGGCCTTCGCCTACGAGGCGCTGTGGAACCTCGGGGTCGTCGCCCTGGTGCTCGTTCTGGACCGCAAGCTCAAGCTGGGCCGGGGCCGGGCCTTCGCGCTCTACGTGATGGGCTACACCGTCGGCCGGTTCTGGATCGAGCTGATCCGCACCGACGAGGCCAACGAGATCCTGGGCCTGCGCCTCAACGTCTGGACCGCCGGGCTGGTCTTCCTCGGCGCCCTCGTCTACTTCCTGCGGGTCCGCGGCCCCCGCGAGTACCTGGTCCCGGTGGGCGCTCCGGCGGTCCCGGCGCCGTCGGCCGGCGACGTGTCCCAGGTCGACCTCTCCCGCACCGAGCAGGGTCCGAAGGCGGTCGCGCCGGAGGGCTACCGGGTCGTCAGCGAGGAACAGTTCGAGGCGTACCGGGAGACCGGCGAGCTTCCCGACGAGCCCGCCGCCGCGCCGGCGGCCGGGACCGGCGACGAGCCGGCCGCCGACGACACCGCCGCGAAGGCCGACGGCGAGGACGACCGCGTCGACGCCGCGGAGCGGGACGACCGGGCCGGCGCCGCGGGTGCCCGTCCCGCCGACCGGGACAGCTGAGCGCGCGGCATGCGTACCGCGGTGGTGGTCGGCGCCGGGCTCGGCGGACTGGCGGCGGCTGGCGCGCTGGCCCGCTCCGGCTGGCGGGTCACCCTGCTGGAGCGGGCCGACCGGGTCCGCCCGGAACCCACCGCCGTGGTGCTCTGGCCCAACGGGGTACGCGCCCTGCACGCCCTCGGCCTCGGCGCCGGCCTGGACGCCATCGCCACCCCGCTGCCCGACGGCGGGGTGCGCCGCCCGGACGGGCACTGGCTGGTGCAGGCCCGGCCCACCCCGGCGGAGCGGATGCCGGTGGTGGTGCACCGGGAGGACCTGCACGACGCCCTGATCGCCGGCCTCGGCGACCGGGTGGAGCTGCGCACCGGCGTGGCGGTGGACACCGTGCGGGTCGGTCCCGGCGAGCGGCCGGCGGTCGGCGCCGGCCGGCAGCTGGTGGAGGCCGACCTGCTGGTGGCCGCCGACGGCACCGACAGCCAGGTGCGCCGGCAGCTCGCCCCGGAGGCGGCCGTGGTCAGCTCCGGCTGCGCGGCGTGGCGGGCGGTGATCCCCTGGTACCGGGCGCCCCGGCTCACCACCGACCGGCCGGTCGGTGGTGAGGTGCTGGGCGCCGGCTACCGCTTCGTGGCCGCCTCGCTGGGCGAGCGCGGTTCCTCCGGCGCCTCCCGCCGGGGTGGCATCTACTGGGTGGCGACGGCGGTCGGGGCGTCCCGCCCCGAGCCGCCGGAGACCCAGCTCGCCCTGCTCAAGCGCTGGTACGCCGGCTGGCCCGCCCCGGTCGGCGAGCTGCTCGACGCCACCGACCCGGCCGACCTCGTGCAGCAGGAGGTCCGGGAGCTGCGCCCGCTGCCCCGGGCGTACGGCTTCCCGGCCGGCCCCGGCGGGGCGGTGCTGCTGGGGGACGCCGCGCACGCCATGCCGCCGCATCTCGGGCAGGGCGCCTGCCTGGCCTTCGAGGACGCCGCGACGCTGTCGTCGTTGCTGCGCGAGTCCCGGCTGCCCGACGCCGTGCGGGCGTACGACCGGCTGCGTCGCCCCCGCGCGGCCACCGTGGTCCGGCAGACCCGCCGGATGTCGGCAGTCCTCCAGGCCCGGGGCCGGCTGGCCCTGCGCGCCCGGGACGCCGCCCTCGGCACGATCAGCCCGCGCCTGCTCTCCACCGCCGCCACCGCCGCCGCCCAGTGGCGGCCCCCGACCTCCTGACCCTGGCCCCCGGTCCTTGAGGTGGGCGCACCAACTTCATGATCGACGCGTGGGTGAGCGCCGGGGAGAGGGCGGGTCAGATGAGGGCGGTGGGTTCGGCTATGCACGCGGTGGCGATGCGGCGGAAGCCCACCCGCAGGTAGACGCGGGCGATCTCCTCGCTGCCGGCCGAGAGGAAGATCAGGTCGGTGCCGGCGTCGCGCAGCGCGTGGGCCAGCGTGGCGGTGACCGCCGCGCCGAGGCCACGACGGCGGGCCGACGGCAGGGTGGCGACTCCGGCGATCTCCGCGACGTCGTCCACCCGCATCGCCATCCCGCTGGCCAGCGCGCCCTGGCCGGCGGTGCCGGCCAGGGCCGACACCCGCCGGCCGTCGGCGATCCGGGTCCGCTCCTCGTCCAGCGCCGCCACGTCCAGCTCGGTGACGGCGGCGTCCCGCTCCGCCGGGCCGGCGTCGCCGGTCGCGGTGCCGGCGGCGGAGAAACCCACCGCGGCGACCGCCCGCCGGGCCGCCACGTCGGCGGCGAAGCCGGGCGCGTCGGGGTCCAGCATCCGCAGGGGTACGTCGGTGAGCGTCGCCGGGTCGGGCAGCGCGGCCGGGTCGAGCACCATCAGCGGCGCCTCCAGCACGCCCAGCCCCGCCGAGCGGGCCACCGCCAGCAGGTCCGGGGTGTTCTCGTGCACCCACTCGAAGGCCTCCGGCAGGCCCAGTTCGCGCTGCCGCTCGCGGACGGACTGGATGTCGGCGAGGGAGGGCGGCTCGGCGGCGTCCAGCCGGGGACGGGCGTAGAACGGCCAGCCGGCCCCGTCCCGGACGAAGAGCACCAGCGCGCCGTGCTCCTCCGCGCGCGCGACGTCCCGGGGGACGGCGTCGTAGAAGCGTTCCAGGCGGGCGAGGAGGTCGCCGTGCAGGGGATCCACCGCGCGAGACTACACGTCCCAGAGTCTGGAAGGTGTGATCAATCCGCACTGGCCTTGCGGGGGTCGCCCTAACGTAGACTCAATAAACCGCAAGGGCCGACGTCGTCCCGACCATGTACGAACCTGAGTGACGACAGGAGGCCCGGTGGCCTTTCCGTACCCTCTCAGCCCGCAGTCGGCCCCGCCCGCGGCCGGTCTCTACGACCCGGCCAACGAGCACGACGCGTGCGGCGTGGCCTTCGTGGCGGATCTGCACGGCCGGCGCTCCCACGCGGTGGTGGCCCGCGGCCTCGGCGCGCTCTGTCGCCTGGACCATCGGGGCGCCCGGGGCGCGGAACACAACACCGGCGACGGCGCGGGGATCATGATCCAGGTGCCGGACGCGTTCCTGCGCGCCGTGGTGGACTTCCCGCTCCCGCCGGCCGGCCAGTACGCCACCGGCCTGGTCTTCCTCCCCGACGACGACGCCGCCGAGGCCCGCGCCCGGCAGGTGGTGGAGAAGTACGCCCTGGTCGAGGGGGCCGACCTGCTCGGCTGGCGGGACGTCCCGGTCGACCCGAGCGGGCTGGGGGAGACCGCGCTCGCCGCGATGCCCCGGATCCGCCAGCTCTTCCTGGCCGCGCACCGGCTCACCGACACCCCGGCCGGCCCGGCCGGCTCCCCGCTGACCGGGCTCGACCTCGACCGGGTGGCGTTCTGCGTGCGCAAGCAGGCCGAGCGGGAGAGCGCGGAGCGGGGCGTGCCCGCGTACTTCCCGTCGCTGTCGGCGCGGACCATGACCTGGAAGGGGATGCTCACCCCCGACCAGCTGCCGGCGTACTTCCCGGAGCTGACCGACGAGCGGGTGGAGAGTGCGATCGCGCTGGTGCACTCCCGCTTCTCCACCAACACCTTCCCGTCCTGGCCGCTGGCGCACCCGTACCGGTTCATCGCGCACAACGGCGAGATCAACACGATCCGCGGCAACCGGAACTGGATGCAGGCCCGGGAGGCGCTGCTGCGCAGCCCGGACCTCCCCGGCAACATCCGGCGGATCTTCCCGGTCTGCACCCCGGGCGCGTCCGACTCGGCGAACTTCGACGAGGTCCTGGAGCTGCTGCACCTGGCCGGGCGGAGCCTGCCGCACGCGGTGCTGATGATGATCCCGGAGGCGTGGGAGAACGACTCGACCATGCGCCCCGACAAGCGGGCCTTCTACCGCTTCCACGCCAGCCTGATGGAGCCGTGGGACGGCCCCGCCTCGGTCGCCTTCACCGACGGCGAGGTCGTCGGCGCGGTGCTGGACCGCAACGGCCTGCGCCCGGGCCGCTGGTGGCGCACCTCCGACGGCCTGGTCGTGCTCGGCAGCGAGGCGGGGGTGCTCGACCTCGACCCGGCCGACGTGGTCGCCAAGGGGCGGCTCCAGCCGGGCCGGATGTTCCTGGTCGACACCGTCAACGGGCGGATCGTCTCCGACGACGAGATCAAGGCCGAGCTGGCCGCCGCCCAGCCGTACGCCGAGTGGCTGCACGCCGGGCTGATCGACCTGACCGACCTGCCGCCGCGCGAGCACACCGTCTACACCCACGACTCGGTACGCCGCCGGCAGCAGACCTTCGGCTACACCGAGGAGGAGCTGAAGATCCTGCTCGCGCCGATGGCCCGCCTCGGCGCGGAGCCGCTCGGCTCGATGGGCACGGACACCCCGATCGCTCCGCTGTCGACCCGGCCCCGACTGCTCTACGACTACTTCCACCAGCTCTTCGCCCAGGTCACCAACCCGCCGCTGGACGCCATCCGGGAGGAGCTGGTGACCAGCCTGTCGTCGACCATCGGCCCGGAGGGCAACCTGCTCGACCCGGGCGCGGCCAGCTGCCGGCAGATCGTGCTGCCGTACCCGGTGATCGACAACGACGAGCTGGCCAAGATCCTCTCCATCGACGAGGACGGCGACCTGCCCGGCTTCAAGGCGGTCCGGGTCTCCGGGCTCTACCGGGTCCGCGACGGCGGCGCCGGCATCAAGGCCCGGCTGACCGAGATCTGCCGGCACGTCTCCGAGGCGATCGAGGACGGCGTGCGGATCCTGGTCCTCTCCGACCGGGACTCCAACGCCGACCTCGCCCCGATCCCGTCCCTGCTGCTCACCGCCGCGGTGCACCAGCATCTGGTCCGCGAGCAGACCCGTACCCAGGTGGCGCTGATCGTCGAGTCCGGCGACTGCCGCGAGGTGCACCACGCGGCGGTGCTCATCGGCTACGGCGCGGCGGCGGTCAACCCGTACCTGGCCTTCGAGTCGGTCGAGGACATGATCGCCACGGGTGCGCTGGTCGGCGTCGAGCCGGGGAAGGCGATCCGCAACTACGTCAAGGCGCTCGGCAAGGGCGTCCTGAAGATCATGTCCAAGATGGGCATCTCGACGGTGTCGTCGTACTGCGGCGCGCAGGTCTTCGAGGCGGTCGGGCTGGACACCCGCCTGGTCGAGCGCTACTTCCGGGGTACCCCGAGCACCATCAGCGGCATCGGGCTCAACGAGATCCACGCCGAGGTGGCCGCCCGGCACTCGCTGGCCTGGCCGCCGTCCGGCGGCGAGGCGTCCGACCGGCTGGAGGTCGGCGGCGAGTACCAGTGGCGCCGCGAGGGCGAGCTGCACCTGTTCAACCCGGAGACGGTCTTCCTGCTCCAGCACGCCACCCGCAGCCGCCAGTACGACGTCTTCCGGCAGTACACCGCCAAGGTCGACGAGCTGGCCGCGCGGGCCGGCTCGCTGCGCGGGCTGTTCACCCTGCGCACCGGCCTGCGCCCGCCGGTGCCGCTGGACGAGGTCGAGCCGGCCACCGAGATCGTCAAGCGGTTCGCCACCGGCGCCATGTCGTACGGGTCGATCTCGGCGGAGGCGCACGAGACCCTGGCCATCGCGATGAACCGGCTCGGCGGAAAGTCCAACACCGGCGAGGGCGGCGAGGACGTCGACCGGCTGCACGACCCGGCCCGTCGCTCCGCGGTCAAGCAGATCGCCAGCGGCCGGTTCGGCGTGACCAGCGAATACCTGGTCAACGCCGACGACCTCCAGATCAAGATGGCCCAGGGCGCCAAGCCCGGCGAGGGCGGGCAGCTGCCCGGCAACAAGGTCTGGCCGTGGATCGCCCGGACCCGGCACGCCACGCCGGGCGTCGGCCTGATCTCCCCACCGCCGCACCACGACATCTACTCCATCGAGGACCTCGCCCAGCTGGTGCACGACCTCAAGTGCGTCAACCCGGCCGCGCGGGTGCACGTCAAGCTGGTCAGCGAGGTCGGCGTCGGCACGGTCGCGGCCGGTGTCGCCAAGCTCAAGGCCGACGTCATCCTGATCTCCGGGCACGACGGCGGCACCGGGGCGTCCCCGCTGAACTCGCTCAAGCACGCCGGCACGCCGTGGGAGCTGGGCCTGGCCGAGGCGCAGCAGACGCTGCTGCTCAACAAGCTGCGCGACCGGGTCACCGTGCAGGTCGACGGTCAGCTCAAGACCGGCCGGGACGTGCTGGTCGCGGCGCTGCTCGGCGCCGAGGAGTTCGGTTTCGCCACCGCCCCGCTGATCGTCGAGGGCTGCGTGATGATGCGGGTCTGCCACCTGGACACCTGTCCGGTCGGCATCGCCACCCAGAACCCGGTGCTGCGCGAGCGGTTCACCGGGCAGCCGGAGTTCGTGGAGAACTTCTTCCTCTTCCTCGCCGAGGAGGTCCGCGGCTACCTCGCCGAGCTGGGCCTGCGCAGCATCGAAGAGGCGATCGGGCAGACCGAGCTGCTCGACGTCGTCCCGGCGATCGACCACTGGAAGGGGCACGGGCTGGACCTGGGGCGCGTACTGCACCTGCCGGAGCTGCCCGCCGACGCCGCCCGGCGCGGCGTGCGGGCCCAGGACCACGGCCTGGAGCTGGCCCTGGACAACGAGCTGATCGCGCTGGCGCAGCCGGCGCTGCGCGACGGCAGCCCGGTCCGGGTCGAGGTGGCGGTGCGCAACGAGCACCGCAGCGTCGGCGCGATGCTCGGCGGCGAGGTGACCCGTCGCTTCGGCGGCGCCGGTCTGCCCGACGACACCATCGAGTTCGTGCTGCGCGGCACCGCCGGGCAGTCCTTCGGCGCGTTCCTGCCGCGCGGGGTGACCCTGCGGCTGCACGGCGACGCCAACGACTACGTCGGCAAGGGCCTCTCCGGTGGCCGGATCGTCGTCCGGCCGGACGCCACCGCCCCGTTCGTCGACCCGGAGGCCGCGGTCGGGCAGCGGGCCGAGGATCAGATCATCGCCGGCAACACCATCCTGTACGGGGCCACCGGCGGCGAGCTGTTCCTGCGTGGCCGGGTGGGGGAGCGGTTCGCGGTGCGCAACTCCGGCGCGGTGGCCGTCGTCGAGGGCGTCGGCGACCACGGTTGCGAGTACATGACCGGCGGCACCGTGGTGGTGCTCGGCGAGACCGGCCGCAACTTCGCCGCCGGCATGTCCGGCGGCACCGCCTACGTGCACCGGCTGGACCGGGGGAGGGTCAACGCCGAACTGGTCGACCTGTCCCCGCTGCGCGACGCCGAGCGGGAACTGCTCCACGAACTCGTGCAGCGGCACGTCGCGGAGACCGACTCGGCGATCGGCGCGGAGCTGCTCAAGCGCTGGCCGGAGGCGGTGGAGGAGTTCACCGCGGTGGTGCCCCGGGACTACCGCCGGGTGATGGAGATCATGCGGGCCGCCGAAGCCGCCGGCCACGACGTCGACGACGCGGTCATGTCTGCGCTGACCGCGCCGGTGCCGCCCGCCCCGCGGGCGGCGGCCCAGGAGGTGGCCCGTGCCTGACCCCAACGGTTTCCTGCGCTACAACCGGCGGCTGCCGGCCCGCCGTCCGGTGCCGGTGCGGATCACCGACTGGCGGGAGGTCTACCCACCGGCCGGTGAGGAGCTGATCCGCGAGCAGGCCACCCGGTGCATGGACTGCGGCATCCCGTTCTGCCACGACGGCTGCCCGTTGGGCAACCGCATCCCGGACTGGAACGACTGGGTCCGCACCGGCAACTGGGACGCCGCGGTGGAGTCGCTGCACGCCACCAACAACTTCCCGGAGTTCACCGGCCGGCTCTGCCCGGCGCCCTGCGAGGCCGCCTGCGTGCTCGGCATCGGCGGCGGGGACCCGGTCACCATCAAGCAGGTCGAGGTGGAGATCGCCGACGCGGCGGTGGCCCGGGGCGGGCTGCGTCCCCGCCCGGTGCCGGCGCCGACCGGCCGGTCGGTGGCGGTGGTCGGCTCCGGCCCGGCCGGCCTGGCCGCCGCCCAGCAGCTGGCCCGCGCCGGTCACGCCGTCACGGTGTACGAGCGCGACGACTCGCTCGGTGGCCTGCTCCGGTACGGCATCCCCGACTTCAAGCTGGAGAAGCAGCACATCGACCGGCGGCTGGCCCAGCTCGCCGCCGAGGGCGTCCGGTTCCGCACCGGGGTGGACGTCGGCGTCGACGTGACCGCCGAGCAGTTGCGCGCCGAGCACGACGCGGTGCTGCTGGCCTGCGGCGCGTTGCAGGGCCGGGACACCCCGGAGACGCCGGGACGGCAGCTGCGCGGCGTACACCAGGCGATGACCCACCTGGTCGCCGCCAACCGCGCGGTCGCCGGGGCGGTTGCCGGCCGGCCGGCGCCGGCGGTGCTCGCCGACGGCACGCCGATCGACGCGGCCGGGAAGCACGTGGTCATCATCGGCGGCGGCGACACGGCCGCGGACTGCCTGGGCGTGGCCCACCGGCAGGGCGCCGCCGGGGTGCACCAGCTCGACCTCTACCCGGAGCCTCCGCACGCCCGGGACGCCGCCCGAGACCCGTGGCCGACCTGGCCGTGGGTGCTGCGCAGCTACCCGGCGCACGAGGAGGGCGGCGAGCGGGTCTTCGCCGTCGCCGTGCAGGAGTTCGTCGACGACGGCGCCGGCCAGGTCAAGGGTGTCCGGATCGCCGAGGTCACGGTGGAGAAGCGGGACGGCCGGCGGATCGTCACCGCGCTGCCCGGCTCCGAGCGGGAGCTCCCGGCGGACCTGGTGCTGCTCGCGATCGGCTTCGAGGGCACCGAGGAGCAGCCGCTGCTGACCCAGTTCGGGGTGGCCCGCAACGCCCGGGGCGCGGTCGACGCCCGGGCGGACTGGCAGACCGCCGCCGACGGCGTCTTCGTCGCCGGGGACATGCACCGGGGCGCCTCGCTGATCGTCTGGGCGATCGCCGAGGGGCGCGCGGCGGCCGCGGCGATCCACGCGTACCTCGGCGGGGTCGGGACGCTCGCGGCCCCGGTGACCTCGTCGGCGCAGCCCCTCGCCGCCCGCTAGCTCGTCATCCACGCCCGAGGGCCGCTGACCTGACCTGTCGGTCAGCGGCCCGGGTCAACCGTGCCGCTGTCGATCGGCGACCGCGGCGGGCTCCCGCTTTACATTGATGTTCTTGCATGTAGAAGGTCAACGATGAATACTACCGATTGGCGGCAGCCGGCGCATCGCCCGCACATCGGTGGGGACGTGTCCTGCCGCTCATGACCGGCGCTGATCGGTCAGCGCCTGAGCCTGGCGGGAGGCCACGTGCACGTCCTACGAGTCGGACTGATCACCCTGGTGGGGGTGGCGTCCGTGATGGTGGGGGCCACCCCGGCGACGGCCGAGGCCGACCCCCGGGTCACGACAAACGAGGCGCTGAGGGCCGGCGTCGTCACCCACCGTGCCGCCGACGACGCGGCGGAACAACGCAGGATCACCGACTACTGGACTCCGGCCCGGATGCGGGCCGCCCGGTCCGCCGACTCCGTCGCCCCCGGCGCGGTCGGCAGGTCCATCTCCGCCCCGGAGCCCGTGGGCGAACGGAAGTCCGTCGCCCCGATCCCCGCCCCCGATTCGGCCGCCGTGCGCGCCGTGGCGTCGTCGATCGAGTGGACCGGTGGGGGCACCGTGGCGTGGACCACCGGCAAGGTCTTCTTCACCCGCCTGGGTTATGAATGGGTGTGCTCGGGCAGCGTCGTGTCCAGCGCGAACAGGGACATGGTCGTCACCGCCGGGCACTGCGTGCACGGCGTCATCGACTGGCAGGGAAACACGGGCTTCTTCGAGAACTTCGTCTTCGTGCCGGCCTACCACAACGGCGCCCGGCCGGTCGGGACGTTCACGGCGCGCTCGCTGCACGCCCTCAACAAGTGGACCAGCAGGAGCGACTTCAACTACGACGTGGGCGTCGCGCTGATGAACCCGCTCAACGGGCGCGACGTCGCCGACACCGTCGGCGCCCAGGGCATCACCTTCAACGAACCGCGCAACACCTTCATGTACGCCTTCGGTTACCCGAGCGGCCCCCCGTTCGACGGGGAGCGCCTCATCGCCTGCGCGAGCACGGTCTTCCCGGACACCATCGGAGGCACGCAGTCGCAGGGGATGACGTGCGACATGACCCCCGGATCCAGCGGCGGCCCGTGGTTCTTCCAGTTCGACGCCGCCCGCGGCCTCGGGTACGTGAACTCCGTGAACAGCTTCCTCTACACCAACCACCCCAACATGATGTGGGGACCGTACTTCGGTAGTGCCATCGAGTCGCTCTACCAGCGCACCCAGGCAGCCTGACGCGAGTTCACCCGGGAGTGCCCACCCGCGGTTCGCGGTGTGCAACTCCGGCGCGGTGGCCGTCGTCGAGGGTGTCGGCGACCACGGCTGCGAGTACATGACCGGCGGCACCGGTGGACCCGGCCCGGCAGCCGCTCGCCGCCCGCTGATCCCGGCGGCTCCGCCGCCCGCCGACCCCGGTGGCGGCTCCGCCGCCCGGACACCCCGGTCCGTCCCGGACCGGGGTGTCCGTCGTCGGCGTCCGGTCCGTGCCGGACGCCGACGGCCTGGTAGGGCGTGCCCCGCGCCGGCCCCGCGGAGCCGGTGAGACCGCTCACGAAAGCCGCAAAAAGGTTTAGCGCGCGGCAGACTTGGCCGCTGCCGAACCCGCCGTGGGTTCGGCTTCGTCATGTCGTCGTCTGGACGGGGAGGCCCTCGTGGCCCTCGGAAGCACGTTCGCCGCACTGCGTCACCGGAACTACCGGATCTGGGCCGGTGCCGGCTTCGTGTCGGTGATCGGCACCTGGATGCAGGTGCTCGGCGTCAACTGGTACGTGCTCGAGCAGACCCGCTCGGCGACCTCGATGGGCCTGGCCGTCCTGCTCCAGGCCCTGCCGACGCTGCTGCTCAGCGTCTGGGGCGGGGCGCTGGCCGACCGGCTGCCGGCGAAGCCGCTGCTGGTCGCCGCCCAGGCGGTGCACGCCCTGCTCGCCGCGGGACTCGCCGTGGTCGCCGTCACCGGTGCCGGTGGGCTCCCGGCGATCTACGTGATCGCCCTGGTCACCGGGGCGGTGTCGGCGATCGAGGGGCCGGTGTCGGGCCGCTGGTCCTCCACCCTGGTCGACCCGGAGGACCTGGGCAACGCCCTCGCGCTCGGCTCGCTGACCAACTCCGCCGGCCGCATCCTCGGCATGAGCGCCGGCGCCGTCGTGGTCGCCGCCGTCGGCCCCGCGCTGCTCTTCGCCGTCAACGCGGCCAGCTTCGTCGCGGTGGTCGCCGCCCTGCTCGCCGTCCGCGAGCGGGAGCGCTACCGGGGCGGGGACGCGGTGGTGGCCGACCCGGCGGTGGCCGACGGCGGCATCCGGGCCGGCTTCCGCTACCTGCTGCGCCAGCCGGTGGTGCTGGTCGCGTTGGGGCTGTCGTTCGTGCTGGGGAGCCTGGGGCGCAACTACCAGGTGACCATGGCGGCGATGAGCGACGGCCCGCTGGGCGGCGGCGCGTCCGGCTACGGCGTGCTCTCCACCGTCTTCGCGGTCGGCACGGTGCTCGGCGCGCTGGTGGCGGCCCGCCGCCGGGAGCTGGGCTACGGGATGCTGGTCGGCGCCGGCCTGCTGGCCAGCGTGCTGCAGATCGTCGCCGGGCTGGCTCCCGGCACGCCCAGCTTCGCCGCGGTGATCCTCCCGGTGGCCGCGGCGGCGGTGGTCATCGACACCACGGTCGGCGCCCGCGCCCAGCTCGACACCGACTACGCCATGCGCGGCCGGGTGCTGGCCGCCCTCGCGGTCACCGGCTCGGTCTCCGCCGCGGTCGGCGCGCCCCTGCTCGGGTGGCTCTCCGAGCACGCCGGCCCCCGGCAGACCCTGGTGCTGGCCGGGGCGGTGACCGCCATCGCCACCGCCGCCGCGGGCGTGGCCCTCGACGGCCTGCGTGACCGCCGGCTGCGCCACCGGGTCACCCGGGTGCTGACCGCGCCCGTGGTGCGCCACCCGGCCCGCCGGGTCGCCGCGATGGCCGCCCGCGTGGCCCGGCCGGCGACCCCGGCTGTCGCGGTCGTCGGACTCGCCCCGGCTGTCGGGGTCGGCCTGGCCCCGGCGATCGGCCCGGCTGCGGCGCCCCGGCCGGCGGGGAGTCCGCCGCCCGGCCCGTACCTGGCCGGGCGTCGTCCCGGCGCGGGACGGCTGCCGTCCAGCCGGCTGGTGCGGGCCGCCCACGGCTGCCCGGGCGGCGGGCCGGCCCGGCCCCGCCGTCGCCCCCGGCTGGCCGGCGCGGCCCCGGTCGACGTACCCCCGTCCGACTACCTGCCCTGAGCAGATCCCTTCGTGGCCGCGTCGCCGTTCCTCGTGGGGTCACCCGGGGTCGCGGGGACCGGCCGCGGGTGAGCGAGGTCATGAGGTTCGGCGCGGGATGCGGCGTCCACGGGGCCGGGCGGCGGGAAGATCATCGCTACGCTCCGGGCATGGATACCGAGGAGCGGCTGCGGCGCATCCGCCGGTGGCTGTGGGTCGTGCTGGTCGGTCTCTTCCTCAGTGGAGTGACCGCGTTCCCGCTCGAGATCGAGGTGCGCTGGCTGCTGCGCGCGCTGGCCCCGCTCGCCGACGACCTGCCGGCGTTGGTCGCCTGGGTCGAGCGGGTGCACACCGGGCTGGTGGAGACCGGCGACCGCCACCCCTTCATGCTCTACGGTACCGACTGGCTCGCCTTCGCCCACCTGGTGCTGGCGGTGGCCTTCTGGGGGCCGCTGCGGGACCCGGTGCGCAACGTCTGGGTGGTGCAGCTGGGCATGATCGCGTGCGCGGGCATCGTGCCGCTGGCGCTGATCTGCGGGCCGATCCGGGACATCCCGTGGTTCTGGACGTTGGTCGACCTTTCCTTCGCCGTCGGTGCCTTCCCGCCGCTCTGGTTCGCCTACCGGCACATCCGGGCGATCGAGGCCGACACCGGCGCCCCGACCGGGCCGCCGGTGTCGACGCCGAGGGCCTGACCCCCGCCCGGGCTACGTGCCCGCGGCGGAGGTGGACGTCGTACCGGCCGGGTGCCCGGCCCGGAGTCGGGGACGGGCACCCGGCCGGAGCGGGGTCAGCGCTGCAGGAGCTGGTGCGCCTCGCGAATCTTCGTCCACGACTTCGGCTGCTGGGGAGCGGCCGTGGCCGTCGCGCGGGCCGTGGCCACCGTCGGCCGGCCGGCGGTGAACAGCCAGGTCTGGAAGACCTCGTCCAGGTCCAGGCCGGAGATCCGCTCGGCCAGTGCCTGGAACTGCGCGACGGTGCCGTTGCCGTACCGGTGTTCCGTCGTCCACGCCGGCAGGATCCGCCAGAACGCCTCGTCGCCCACGGCGAGGCGGATCTGGTGGACCGCCATCGCGCCCCGGTCGTAGACGGCGCGGTCGAAGACCCGGTCGGCGCCCGGGTCGCCCGGCAGCACCTGCCAGAACGGCGACTCGGCCGGGTAGCTGGCGTAGGTGAAGTCGAAGAGCTCCTGCGCGGTGCCCTCGCCCTGCTCCTCCGACCACAGCCAGGAGGCGTACGAGGCGAAGCCCTCGTTGAGCCAGATGTCCCGCCACTGCGCGACCGAGACCGAGTTGCCGAACCACTGGTGGGCCTGCTCGTGCACCACGACGTAGGTGTTCGCGCCGCGCCGCCAGAAGCCGGGGCCGTACACCGGGCGGGTCTGCGTCTCCAGGGCGAAGCCGATCCCGTCCACCGGTCCGGCGACGCCGCCCTGCGCCTCGAACGGGTACGGCCCGAAGAGCCCGCTCGCCCAGTCGACGATTTCAGCGGTCCGCTCGATGCTGGCCCGCGCGGTCGGCCCGCGCTCGCCCAGCGTGGTGCTGTACGCGTTGATCACCGGCTGCCCGCTCGGCGCGGTGTCGGTGACGATGTCGTACTGGCCGATCGCCAGGAACGCCAGGTAGGTGGCGGTCGGCCTGGTGGTGCGCCAGCTCCACCGGGTCCGGTTGCCCGCTTCGGCGACCGGGCTGCCCGGCTGCACGCCGTTGCTGACCACCTCGACGCCCGTGGGCACCGAGACCGAGATGTCGAAGGTGGCCTTGTCCAGCGGGTGGTCGTTCGCCGGGAACCACCACCAGGCGGACTCGGGTTCGTTGACGGCCAGCGCGCCGTCGGCGGTGCGGGTCCAGCCGGTGTAGCCGTTGACCAGGGTCTCCGACGGCACGCCGGAGTACCTCACCACGATGGTGAGCAGCTGGCCCCGGGCGATGGGGCGCGGCGCGGCGACCACGAGTTCGTGGACGCCCTCCCGGGTGACGGTGGCGGACCAGCCGTTGACCCGTACGGACTCCACGTCGAGCAGGAAGTCCAGGTTGAACCGCGACAGGTCCTGGGTGGACCGCGCCAGGATGGTGGTGGTGCCGGTGAGCCGGTCGGTGGCCGGGTCGTAGCGCAGGCGTACGTCGTAGTGGTCGACGTCGTACCCGCCGTTGCCGTAGTCGGGATAGTAGATGTCGCCCAGGCCCGGGCTGCCGGGCGCCGGTGCGGCGGCGACCGGGACCGGCCGGTCGCCCGGTAGGGCGGCCTGGCCGGGGACGCCGGACACCAGGGTGCCGGCGGTGGTGACGGTCAGGGCGGCGATGGCCGCCGTGAAGACACGTCGCACGAGGTGGACTCCCTCCGTCGGGGTGTTCGCATCCGCCAACCTAATCGACGTTTGTGAACGTGTCAGCCTCATCCGGCCTGGCCAGCTGTTCACTTGATCTAAATGTTTCGATACGATTACCGACCAGTAACACCTTTGGCCACGCGCGCGGTCACGAGGATCCCACCACCCCTGTCCCGTGGAGGTCCCGACATGTCCCACCGCGCCCTGGCCCGCGCCGTCACCGCGCTGACCGCGCTGCTCGCCACCGTCCTGGGGGTCGTGCTCGTCCCCGGCACCGCCCAGGCGGCCACCGTCAACTACGTCGCCCTCGGCGACTCCTACTCCTCCGGCGTCGGCGCCGGCCCGTACGACTGGTCCGGCTGCTTCCGCAGCCAGAAGTCGTACGCCCCGCTCTGGGCCGCCGCCAACGCGGTCACCAGCTTCACCTTCCCGGCCTGCGGCGGCGCGGTCACCGCCGACGTGATCAACAGCCAGGTGAATTCGCTGCGGACCAGCACCACCCTGGTCACCGTCACCATCGGCGGCAACGACGCCGGCTTCGCCGACGTCATCACCAGCTGCCGCTTCGGCAGCACCTCGACCTGCACCAACGCGGTCAACGACGCCAAGGCGTTCGCCACCTCGACCCTGCCCGGCCGGCTCGACGCCACCTACTCCGCCATCCGCAGCCGGGCCCCGAACGCCCGGCTGATCGTGCTCGGCTACCCGCGACTGTTCGAGACGAACTACTGCGGGCTGCTGGCCATGAGCACCTACAAGCGCACCATCCTCAACGAGGCCGCCGACCTGCTCGCCACCGTCACCGCCGACCGGGCCCGCGCGGCCGGCGCCACCTTCGCCGACACCCGGTCCTGGTTCGCCGGTCACGGCGTCTGCGCCGCCGACCCGTGGATCCGCGACGTCAGCGGCGTCATCGAGGCGTACCACCCGGACGCCGACGGCTACCGCTACGGCTACCTGCCGGCGCTGAACGCGGCGCTCGGCTGACCCGCGACCGGACGGCCGGCGGCCCTCTGGAGCCACCGGCCGTCCGGCACGTCCACCGCGGACCCGGCGGCGTCGCTGGCGAAGCAGGCGACGACAGCTCCGTGCGTCGCGGGCCCGGCTCCGTTAGGGTTCTGCTCGACCGGACGGACGTGGGTGGGGAGCAGAGGGTGGGCAGGCTCGCGTCGGCGTACGGGCAGGCGGTCGCGGTCCACCGGCAGGCCCGTGAGCGGTGGGACCGGGCCCGGGCACTGCTCGACCGGCTGGCCGGCCAGCCCGCGCCGGAACGCACCGTCGACCTCATCGCCCGGCTGGGCCGGCTCGCGGACGGCCTGGCCGCCCCGCGCACCGGCGGCGCCACCGGCACCGACGTGCCGGCGCCCGTCCGGATCGGCGACGCGTCCACCGCCGACGGACGCTTCCCGCTGCTGCTGCCCCTGGGCGCCGGCCGCCACCTCACCGTCAACGCCGACGCCCGGGACCCCCGGGTGGCCGTGCTGCTGCGGCTGCTGGTGCTGCGGCTGCTCGCCACCGCCACGCCGGGCGCGGTCCGGGTGGTCGGCATCGACCCGGCCGCGCTGGGCGCCACGTTCCTGCCGCTGCGCCCGCTGCGCGACGCCGGCGTCCTCGGCGCGACCGCCACCACCGAGAGGGAGATCGGCGCGCTGCTCGACGCGGCCGAGGCGCACGCCCGCGCGGCCCAGCAGGCCGGCCCGGACGACGCCGAGCTGCTGCTGGTGGTCGCCGCCTCCGCCCCGGCCCCCCGGGAGCTGGCCCGGCTCGCCGCGCTCACCCACGCCGGGCCGACCGCCGCGGTCTGCGTCCTGCTCGCCGGGCACCCCGACCCGCGGCCCGGCCAGCCCGCCCTCCCCCTGGGCGGCGCCACCACGCTGCGCCTGGACGAGCGGTACGCCTGGGTCGGCGACCCGCCCGCGCACCCGTTCGGCGACGACGGCACCGGGCTGGCCGTACCGGTGCTGCTCGACGGCGACCCGCCCGCCGAGGCCGTCCGCTCGCTCGCCGCGCGGCTGAACGCGGCCGTACGCCGGGACGCGGCGCTGCACGTCGCGGACCTGCTGCCCGAACGGCGCTGGACCGAGTCGGCGCGGACCGGCCTGCGGACGGTCGTCGGGCGGGCCGGTCGCGCGCCGGCCACCCTCGCCTTCGACGACGCCACCCCGCACTGGCTGGTCGGGGGGCGCACCGGCGCCGGCAAGACGGTCTTCCTGATCGACGTCCTCTACGGCCTCGCCGCCCGCTACTCCCCGGCCGAACTCCAGCTCTGGCTGCTCGACTTCAAGGAGGGCGTCAGCTTCACCGAGTTCGTCCCCACCGAGCGGGACCCGTCGTTCCTGCCGCACGCCCGCGCGGTCGGCGTCGAGTCCGACCGGGAGTACGGCCTCGCGGTGCTCCGCGAGCTGCGCCGGGAGCTGGGGCGGCGGGCCGACCTGCTCAAGCGGCACGGCGTCACCAAGCTGGCCGACCTCCCGCCCGAGCAGGCGGTGCCCCGGACGGTGGTCGTGGTCGACGAGTTCCACGTGCTGCTCGCCGGCAACGACCGGCTGGCCCGGGAGGCCGCCGACCTGCTGGAGGAGCTGGCCCGCAAGGGCCGCTCGTACGGCGTGCACCTGGTGCTGGCCAGCCAGAGCACCACCGGCATCGAGGCCCTCTACGGCCGGGCTGAGTCGCTGTTCGGGCAGTTCGCGCTCCGGGTGGCGCTGCCCGGCGGGGACTCGGTGCTCGGCCCCCGCGCCACCGCCGGCGCCGCCACCGCGCTCGGCACCGCCGTGGTCAACACCGCTGCGGGCGCGGCCGGCGCGGACACCCTGATCCGGTTCCCCGACGCGCACGCCGACGGCCGGCAGGTCGCCCGGCTGCGCTACGAGCTGTGGGACGACCGGCCGCCGGGCTCGCGTCCCCCGGCCGTCTTCCGGGGGTACGCCTCCGCGCACCTGGAGGACGATCCGGCCGGCGCCGCCCTGCGCCCCGGCGGCCGGCGTCCCGTCGCACTGGTCGGCCGGACGGTCGACGTGGACGGCACCCCCGCCCAGTTCGCCCTGGACGCCACCCCCGGCCGGCACCTGGCGGTGGTCGGCACCGCGACGACCGGCGCGCACGTGCTGCGCGCCGCCGCGCTGGGGCTGGCCCGCCAGCACACCCCCGGCGAGGCGGAGTTCGTGCTCGTGCCGCTGGTGGAGGCCGCCGACGAGCTGGCCGACGAGACCGCAGCCGGGATCAAGGCCGCCGGCCACCCGGTCACCCTGCTCGACGCCGCCGGCCTGCCCGGGCGGGTCGCCGAACTGGCCGCCGGTGCGGCCGACGGCGGCCGGACGTACCTGGTGGTGTTCGGCATGGACGCGGCCGCCGCCACCCTCGGCCGGCCCGACCCGGGCACCTTCCGCTCCGGGCACGACGACCTGCGGGCGCTGCTGCGCCAGGGGCCGGGCCACGGGGTGCACCTGCTCGGCTGGTGGCGCGGGCTGCGCCGGCTCGCCGACGACCTCGGCGGCGCGCAGAACCGGGACGACGTGGCCTGCCTGGTCGCCCTCGACGTGCCCGCCGTCGACCTGGGCCTGCACCTCGGGGTCACCGACCTGACGTACACGCCGCGGGCCGATCGGGCGCTGCTGGTGGACCGGCACGCCCAGCGGACCGCGCTGATCGTGCCGTTCGTCCGGCCCGGGCACCGGCTCGAGGAGGAGGAGCGCTGAGTGTCCACCTTCGACGAATACGCCGCCGCCGTCCGCCAACTCTCCGTCCAGGTACGCGAGGGGGAGCGGGGCGCGGCCGCCGAGGCGGAACGCCGCCGCCGGTTGCACGCCGGGGTCGCGGAGCTGGGGCAGCGGCTCGCCGTCCAGGGCCAGCGCCTCGACCAGCTCGGCCGGGCGATCGGCGTGCCGCCCGACGCGGCTCCGGCGCCCGGCGGCGATCCGGCCCCGTCAGCGACCGACCCGGCCGGCGCGCCGGCCCTCGCGGTCACCGGCGCCGACGATCCGGTGGTCGTGCTGGAGGAGGCGCGTCGGCTGGCCGACGAGGCCGACCGGCACACCGGGTACGTCGAGGCGCTCGCCCAGCGGCCCGAACTGCTGCCCACCTGGACGCCGACGGCCCGGGCGGTCGCCGTCTACGTGGCCTGCGCCGCCGTCGGCGTGCTGCTCATGCTGGTGCTGGTGGTGGCGTCAGGGGTCGGGCTGGTCAGCGGTTTCACCCTGGGCGCGTGGATCTGCGCGGGGCTGCCGGTGCTGTCGTTCGCGGCCGGCTGGTTCATCCTCGGCCGCTGGGGTCGTCCCGCTCTGGCCACCGTCGACCCGCCCCGCTTCGTCCCGCTCGGCTTCGTCATCTGCGTGGCCCTGGTACCCACCGCCTACTGCGCCAGCCTGCTGCTGGTCCGCCTGCTGCGCTGAGCCGCCAGGGTTGAGCCGTCCGTCGTCCCGCGGCGGCGCGCGATGGCCCGCCCGCGCCGGCGTGCGGCGGCAACAAGGTCCGCGCGTCCCGCTGCGCGTCGCAAGGCCCGGGCCGTCCGCAGCCCCGGCACACCCCGGTGTACGCCTCGACGGTGTGCTCGTCGATCGTCCGCCGCGCCTCGGCGATCCGCTGCGCCGCGTACGCCCGGTAGGCCGGCGCGTTTATCGTTCGCCCCTGACCAGCAGGGCGAAGCGCACCTCCGGGCACGGGTAGTCCTCGCCGCAGCCGCAGACCCAGCGGCTGACCGGGCGCGGGGGATGGGCGAAGAGGATGTCGTCGGCGTCGGCCAGGTCCTGCGTGGACACGAAGCCGGACTGCTCGGGTAGGTCGTCCACGGGTCTCTCCCGTCGGGTCGGTCTCCTCGGGTCTGGTGTCGCTGTGCTCTGCACCCGTGCGGTGTCGGGCGGGTCGAGTGGCCTGTGGGCCGGTCCGGCACGCCCGGCCGGCGGGGGACCGGCCGGGCGCTCTGTGCGGTGGGAACGGACCAACTCCGGGTTTGCAGACCTGGGAGCCGGTCGATGTAAGCGTATATAACAGGTGATGCACGCGCAAGCGTCGCGACCACACATTGCTTGCTATACCAAGTTGCTCGTGATCAAATGGCGGTGCAGACCTGGGAGACACCAATGCCCGCCAAAGCCAAGTGGGCGCTGATTGCAGACGGCATCCGCGCCCAGATCCAGTCCGGTGAACTCGCACCCGGCGACAAGCTGCCTTCAACCTCTGAGCTGTGTCGTCAGCACGGCGTGTCGTCCATCGTCGTGCGGCAGGCGATCAACGCGCTAAAAATCGAGGGCCTCGTTGAGGGTGTTGGTGGTGTCGGCGTCTTCGTCGCCGAGCGGTAGCGCGCTCCCTACGTTCTCGCATGGTCGCGGTCGCTGCGCGGATCTCGTAGGCTCCCCTGTGGTCGCTGCCGGTGCGGTGGCGCGGCCGATCGACGCGGGGTGACCGGGGGAGGGCGCGTGAGCGCGGCGCAGATCATCGCGAGGCTGGCAGCGGCGGCGCAGAAGCTGGACGAGGCGAAGGCCAAGGCGGCCGCCGCCGCGCAGGACGCCGCCGAGGCGCGGGCCCTGGTGGCCGGCGCGCTGGAGGGCGTGGCCGCCGGCCAGTTGATCGGCGTCATCGACTCCTACCGGCAGGCGTTGGAGCAGGCTTCCCAGGGCGGCGACCCGGCCCGGCAGCACGTCCAGGAGACGATCGCGAAGGTCCAGGCCCTGGGAAACTGAGCCTGACGTCGCGCGCCTCACGGGTCGGTGAGCAGCAGCCAGTCGTCGTCCAGGGCGGACACGGCCGTCCCCTCCGGCCAGACGTGCGCGGCGGAGGCGCTGGCCCGGACCCGGTCGACCAGGGGTCGCTGGGTCAGCGTCGCCCCGCCGAACGTCACCGGCCCGTGGAAGGTCGCCCGGCCCAGGTTCACCGGCCCCTCGAAGCGGGCCCTCTCGAACCACGCCCCGTCCCGGAACACCGTCCAGCGGAACAGGGCCAGGTCCGCGAAGCGGGCGGCCCGGAAGTCGGCGTCCCCGGCGAACTCGGCGTGGTCCAGGGCGAGCCCGCCGAGGATCACCGCCTCGCGGAAGCTGGCGCCGTCGGTGAACCGGGCGCCGTCGAAGCTGGCCGGCTGGTGGAACGTCACGCCGCGGGCGGAGAACCGGCCGAGGATCGCCCCACGCGCGGAGAGACCGCCCCGCAGCTCGGCCCGGTCGAGGCTGATTCCGCCGGTGCAGCGGGCGTCGTCCAGCAGGACCTCGGCGTCGCCGGTGAGGCCGTCCAGGACCAGCTCGTCGAAGGTCGCCGCCACGAGCTGGAGCCGACCCCGTACGGTGGCGCCGGTCAGCCGGGTGGTGCCCGCGCAGACCGCGCCGCGCAGGTCCGCGTCGACGAGCGTGCAGCCGCTGGCGTCGAAGGCGTCCAGCCGCGCGCCGGTCAGGTCGAGGCTGACCCCGGGCCACCAGGCGTCGTCGTCCGCGTGCAGATGTCGGGTGAGCGCCCGCTGCGCGGTGCGGCGTACCTCCGTCTCGCGGGCGTCGTCGTCCGGCGCGGGCATCCGCAGGTACGCGCAGAGCACCGCGACGATGGTGCCGCGCTGGGCCGGGTTGTCCTGCCCGAGCCGATCGAGGGCGTGCAGGCCGCCGAGGCGTACCGCCGGGTTGTCGCTGCCGAGCAGCTCGACCGCGCGGGTGTAGAGCTCGGTCACCCGACGCTCGGCCGCGTCGTGCTCCGCGGCCTCGGCCTGCCGGTCCTGGTGCCGCTGCGCGGCCTCGGCGACCGCCTCGGTGTGCGCCTGCGCCCGCTCCCGGTGCGCCTGGTCCCGCGCGTCGACGGTCTCCTGGTGCCGCTGCGCGCGTTCGCTGATCCACTGCCGCCGGCCGGCGAGCAGCAGCGCCAGCCCGCCACCGGTGCCGGCCACCACCGTCAGCCCGGTGCGGATGGCGTCGACGCGCAGCGTGGCGCGGGTGTCCGGCTGGGCGGCGCGGTCCGCCTCGCCGAGCAGCCAGTCCAGCACCAGCCAGCCCAGCAGCACCGCGAGCAGCAGACCGACGGGCACCAGCCACCAGGGCATCACCCGCAGCCGTTCGTCCGGTGCTGGTCTCCGAGGCACCGGCACAGCATGCCATCCGGTCGATGGGGCAGCGGATCCCGTGCGAGTGGTCGCCCGGCACCCATCCAGCGTGGACGAGTACCGACCGACCCGAATCTCCCACCCCTGATTCGCCTGCGACATCAGCTCTAAAGCGCGCCCGGCAACTCCCCGCCGGCGATGGGGACCGGTTCCCGCCACCGCCGCCTCGCCGCGCAGCCTCAGGTGCCGGTGCGGTCGCCTCGCGACTCCACCGACGACCCGCCCGACCAGACCGTCCTCAGTGGCCTCGCCATTCCCGCAGCGCAACCCGGGTGCCGGGGGCGCCGGCCGGGTGAGGTCCGATACGCCGGTTTGTGCCCCAGGGGCGACTTCACGTTACCGGCCCGTAACTTTCCATTGACGACTGTGAAATCAGCCACGCATCATCGTTCCCACGATCGATCGGATCCCTCACCCACCCCGTCCCGGCTCCCCGGGTACCTCCCACCGGAGGTGCAGCCATGCTGCTCCGAACGATCCTCGCCGCCGCGACGACGGCCACCGCCGTCGCCGCCCTGCTCGTCCCGGCCACCGCCGCCGGCGCCGCCCCCGACCGCCCCGCCTCCACCGTCCCGGCGCCCACCGACGCGTCCGCCGCCACGGTCGCCGCCACGGCCAACCCCGTCATCGTCGTCGGGGGAACCATCGGCGTCTCCATCGCCTACGAGCCGATCGCCGCCCGACTGCGCGCCAACGGATTCCGGGTCTCGATCTACGAGCTGCCGGGGCTCGGCTTCGGCGACCTCCGGGAGTCCGCCCGCGCCCTGAAGGGGCACGTCGACAAGGTGCGCGCCAGCACCGGCGCGTCGAAGGTGGACCTCGTCGCGCACTCCCAGGGTGGCCTGGTCGCCCGCTGGTACGTGAAGTTCCTCGGCGGCGTCGACGCCGTCGGGCGCTTCGTCAGCCTCGGCGTCCCCCAGCAGGGCACCTACGTCGCCAACATCCTCAAGTTCATCGGGCTGGGCAGCTGCGCCGGCATCGTCGCCTGCCAGCAGATGTCCATCGGGTCGGCACTGCTCGCCGAACTCAACGGCGATGACGACACGCCGGGGGCGGTGCGCTGGACCACCGTCCGCACCTGGCAGGACGAGCTGGTCCGGCCGGTCGGCAACGCGGCGCTCGGCGAGGGCGCGACCAACGTGCTGATCCAGTCCGCCTGTCCGCTGCGGATCGTCGGTCACCTCGGGCTGGTGCTCGACGGCACCACGTACTCGGTGGTGCGGCAGGCCCTCACCGACGCCCCGATCCGCCCCCACTGCCTCGCCCTGTGACAGCTCCGACGGCCGGCCACCCGCGCGGCGGCCGGCCGTCGAAGGCCGGGGACCGGCACCGCCGGCTCACCCCACGTGCCGGATCACCACCAGCGCCTGGTCGTCCTCGGAACCGGAGAGCTTCGTCAGGATCGCGTCGGCGATCGCCTCCACCGGCTGGTCCCGCACCGGCGCGATCACCTCGTGCAGCGCCGCCACCCCGGCGTCGTAGTCCTGGTCCCGCCGCTCCACCAACCCGTCGGTGTACGCGACCAGCAGGTCGCCCGGGCCGAACGGCACCCGGGTCACCGGCACCGGGTCCGTGACCATCCCCAACGGCAGCGCGTTGCCGGTCGACACCGTCTCCGGTGGCCGGCCGGGGCGCACCAGCACCGGGTGCGGATGCCCGACCCGGGCCACCGCCACCTCGCCCGCCCCCGGGTCCACCTCCATCACCAGGCAGGTGCCGAGGAACCCGAACCCGATCAGCTCGGTCACCCGGGGGAACACCTCCGCCAGCGGCACCCCCGTACGGATCAGGGTGTTCACCACCGTCCGCAGCTGCGCCATGTCGGCGGCCGCCTCCACCCGGTGCCCCACCACGTCCCCGACCACCACCGTCAGCCGGCCGCCGTCCAGCGCGATCAGGTCGTACCAGTCGCCGCCGAGGTGCAGGCCACTCATCGCCGGCTGGTAGCGGGTGGCGAGGTCCAGGGCGGCCGGGGCCACCGCCGCCGAGGTACGCAGCCGTCCCGCCAGCCGGGTCACCAGGTTGTGCTCGGCGGCGGCCAGCCGGACCCGTTCCAGGGTCTGCTCGCAGAGGTCGGCGATGGTGTCCAGCAGGGCCAGGTCGCCCTCCCGCAGGGGGCGTTCCCGCAACCAGCCGAAGCCCAGCGCGGCGATCGGCTGGCGCTGCGCGTCCAGCAGCGGCAGCGCCACCGTGGTGACGATGCCGTGCGCGCCGACCGGGTCGGCCAGGCCGGGAAAGCGCGCGGCGAACTCGGCCCGGTCCCGCAGCACGATCCGCTCGCCGGTGCGCAGCGCCCGGGCGATCGGCCGCGGGTCGTCCAGGGTCAGGTCGGCGAAGCTGGCGGCGAGCGCCTCCGGCGTCTCGCCGTACCAGAGCCGCAGCCGCTGCCCCTCGTCCCGCATCGCCAAGCCCGGCACGGCCGCCCCCATCGTCGCCGGCGCCGCCGACAGGATGACCTCGATCGCCTCCTGGGCGGACCGGGTCACGCTCAGCCGCGCCGCGAAGTCGGCCATCGCCAGCGCCGACCCGGTCAGCTCGGCACGCCGCAGGGCCTGGCTGCACAGCCCGGCCATCGCGTCGAGCAGGGTGCGCCGCGCCTCGTCGTCGTCGGCGACCGGCTGGCCCCAGCGCACCTCCAGCGCGCCGGACACCCCGCCGTCACCGTCGCGCAGCGGCAGGCAGACCCCGGCGTCGCCGGCCAACGGGACGGTCGTGTCCTCGCGGACCGCCCGGGCCAGCGGCACGTCGGCCGCCACCGGCAGCGAATGCCGGCCGGCGCCGTCGGACACCTGCAGGGTCGGCGACCCCGGCGGCGCCACCGCCACCCGGACGGCGGACGCCCCGACCACCGCCGGCGCGGTCGAGGTGATCGCGTCGACGACCGCGTCCCGGCCCCGGGCGGAGCTGAGCGCCCCGGCGAGCCCGGCCAGCCCCTCGGCCTGCCGCAGCGCCCGCTGCCGGTCGCTGATGTCCCGGGCCACCGTGGCGACGAACGCCGTGGTGTCCCGACCGTCGCCGGTGGTGACGGTGAACGTCTGATGGTCCACGTCGAGCTGCTCGCCGGTGTCCAACCGGACCAGTCGGCTCTCCGCCCGATGGTGCCCGGCGCGCAGCGCGGCCGGGATCAGCTCCGCGCGCCACACCTCGCGCGCCTGCGGCGCGGCGAAGTCCAACAGCCGCAGCTCATCCAGCGAGGCGCCGTCGGCCAGGCCGACGAACTCCCGACCGGCCGGGTTGACGTAGACCGCCCGCCCGTCCGGCGCGGCCACCGCGATGAAGTCACCCGAGCGTTCCACCAGCGCCTGGAACAGCCGCAGCTCCGCCTGGGTGGCCCGCTCCGCGCTGAGGTCGGTCGCGTACGCCAGCCAGCGCAGCGGCTGCCGTCGCAGCGCCACCACCCCGATCTGCAGCGGGACGAGGTGCCCGTCGGCGTGCCGGTACTCCTTGTCGTACGTGCCGGCCCGGCCGGTGGCGCGCAGCTCCGCCAGGGCCCGCGCGTCCGCCTCCTCCCAGCCGGGGGGCGTGAGGCCGGGCCAGGTCAGCCGGCCCTGCGCGACGTCCTGCGCGGTGTGGCCGAGCATCGCCAGGAACGCCTCGTTGGCCTCGGTGATCCGGTCTTCCTCGCCGCCGAACACGGCGAGCACGTCGGTGGCGGCCAACCGCTCGAAGCGGGCCCGCTGGGCGCCCAGCTCCTCCAGCAGCCGGGTGCGTTCGGTGACGTCGACGACGGTGAACCCGAGCCCCACTGGCTCGTCGGCGTCGGGGATCCGGATCGGGAAGTAGCTGGCCACCAGGTGACGCCGGCCCACTCCCGGCCGCTCCGGCTCGGCGGTGAACTCCACCCCGACGATCGGGCCCCGCTCCAGCGCCCGGCGCATCAACTCCTCGATCCGAGGCTCGTACGCGGGCAGCACCTCGCCGGGGCGCAACCCCAGGTGGGCCTCGGCCGGCAACCCGTTCAGCCGGGCCAGCTCCGGGTTGACCTGGAGGTAGCGCAGCTCCGGGTCGACCAGGCCGATGCCGATCGGGGCACTGTCCAGCAGGGCGGTGCTGATCGCCGCGGTGCGCCGGGCCGCCGCCTCCGCGACCACCCGGTCCTCGATGTCGTAGATGGTGCCGATCCACTCGGTGATCGCGCCGTCGGCGTCGCGCAGGCTGGCCGCGCGGACGGCGAAGTGCCGGTACCCGTCGCTGGCGGCGTGCCAGAGCCGCCCCTCGGCCTCGAACAGCGGCGCCCGGGCGGTCAGCGCCTCCTGCCAGGCGGCCCGGATGCGCAGCTGGTCGTCCGGGTGCACCGCCGTCCCCCAGCCGGTGCCCCGGTACTCCTCCCAGCGCTGCCCGGTGAAGGCCTCCCAGGACGGCTGTGGCGCGACGATCGCCCCGGTCGCGTCGGCGGTCCAGACCACCGCGCTGGACGCCTCCACCAGGCTCCGGAACCGCTGGTCGGATCGCTGCTGGTCGGCGCGGGCGACCGCCTCCGCCCGCCCGGCGCGTCTCCGCTCGCCGGCTTCCCGCAGCCGGCGCGCGAGCCGGCCGGCCCCGAGCCGGGTGACGCCCAGCACGCTGCCGACCAGCCGGCGCAGCCGCGCCGTGTGCCGGTCCGTCACGTCGGGACCTCCGCTCGGCGGCTCGGGCGTGCCCCCATCAGTCGGACCGTACCAGCGAGGTGCGTCGCCGACCCTCGTCGAGCACGCCGTCGGCGGGATCCGGGGGACGACCCACCCGGTGGGCAAACCGGCGCGGCACCGGGGAGTTGACCGGAGCCGGGGGCGCGGGCGCCCCGGCCGTGGGACGCTGGCCGTCGGGGGAGCGGCGGGGGCGCGGACGCCCGCCGCGCGGGAGGGAGCGCCATGACGGGTACGCCGAGGGTGGACTTCGCGCTCGACACCTACGAGTGCATCGTGCTCTATCCGGGGCCGGCGGGCCCGGCGCTGCCCAGCGAGACGGTGCAGCGGCTCCAGTCCGAGCACGCCGAGCACATGCAGGCCCTGCAACGCCGGGGCCTGGTGCTGGTCGCCGGCTCCATCGACGGGCCGGCGCGCGAGCCGGCCCCGCCGATCGGCATCGGGTTGGCCCGCACCGGCTCGGTCGACGACGTGCGCACCGTCATGGAGGCCGATCCGGCGGTCCAGGCCGGGCTCTACCAGGTGGACGTGCTGACCTTCCTCTGCCCGGCCGGCTCGATGGAGTTCCCGCTGGCCAAGGCCGGGAGCTGAGTCGCCGGGGACTGTCGGGCGGGTGACGGCGGTTCCCGCCGCGCGGGTGTCCACTGGGAGGATCCGGGTTCCGCCGCGGGCGCGCCGGGCGTCACCGGGGCCCGGGCCGAGGAGCTTCGATGACCTCCGCCCCCACCGTCTCCCACGCCGCCGACCTTCTGCGTGAGCTGCTGGGTGACCGCCTGCTCCAGCCCGCCGACGTCGACTTTCCCGCCGCTGTGACCGTGTGGAACGGCGCGGTCGACCGGGCGCCCGCGATGATCGCCCGCTGCCGCGACGTCGGCGAGGTCGCCGCCGTGCTCCGCGTCGCGCGGCGCTGCCGGCTGCCGCTGACCGTCCGCGTCGGCGGCCACGACTGGGCCGGGCGCGCGCTGCGCGACGGCGGCCTGGTGCTCGACCTCACCGGGATGCGCGAGGTCGAGGTCGACCCGGCCGCCGGGACGGTCACCGTGGCCGGCGGCGTCACCGCCGCCGACGTGGTCGCCGCCCTGCGCCCGTACGACCTGGTCGTCGCCACCGGCGTGGTCCGCGCCGTCGGCCTCGCCGGCCTCACCCTCGCCGGCGGGTACGGTCCGCTCTGCGGCCGGCACGGCCTCGCCCTGGACAACCTGCTCGCCGCCGAGGTGGTGCTCGCCGACGGTCGCCGGGTCGTCGCCGACCCGACCCACGAGCCCGAGCTGTTCTGGGCGCTACGCGGCGGCGGGGGCAACTTCGGGGTGGTCACCCGGCTGACGTACCGGGCGCACCGGCTGCCGGCCGCCCTCGCCGGGATGGTCATGTTCGCCCTGGACGAGGCGGTCGACGTGCTGCGCGGCTACCGCGACCTGCTCGCCGACGCCCCCGACGAGCTGACCGTGATGGCCGGCTTCCTGCCCGGCCCGCAGGGTGAGCCGCTGGTCTTCGTCTGCCCGGTCCACAGCGGCGCCGACCCGGCGGCGGGGCAGCGCCACGTCGACCGGATCCGGGCGTGGGGCACCCCGCTGGTCGACCAGGTCGCGCCCCTGCCGTACGAGGACGTGCTGCGGATGTTCGACGACGGCATGGTCGACGGCAACCACTACCTGCTGCGTACCCGGTGGCTGCCGGAGCTCACCGACGACGCCGTCGAGGTGCTGGTCGACGCGGCCCGGCGGGTCAGCTCGCCGTACTCGGCGATCGCCCTGCACCACTTCCACGGCGCGGCCAGCCGGATCGGGGTCACCGACACCGCGTTCGGGCTGCGCGCCGACCACCTGCTCGCCGAGGTGATCGCGGTCTGGGCGCCGGGCGACGAGCCGGGGGCGCACCGGGACTGGGCCGAGCGCACCTCCGCGGCGCTCGCCCCGCTCGCCCTGCCGGGCGGCTATCCCAACCTGCTCGCCCCGGACGAGACCGACCGGGTGCGGCTGGCCTACGGCGGGAACTGGGAGCGGCTGTGCCGCGCCAAGCGCCGCTACGACCCGCGCGGGGTGTTCTCCGCCGTACCGACGCTGCCGGTGACCGACGACGAGGAGTGAGCCGCGTCGTGGCGGGCGTGGTCGCGGACGTGGGAGCGCCCCGGCCGGCGGGCGCGGCCGGGCGGTACGATTCCCGGCGCGCGGTCGCCGATGCCCGCCGCTCACGACGTCCCCCGGCGCGGCGCCCGTCCGGCCGGCCACGCGTCCGCTCGCGCGGTCGTTGGACGATGTTTTCCGCAGTTCACAAGGGGCCGGCCCGCAGGTCGACCCGGAGGAGATACTAGCCTGATGGGCGTGACACGCCGCGCGAAGATCGTCTGCACTCTTGGTCCTGCCACCTCGTCGCCGGAGCGGATCCGGGGGCTCGTCGAGGCGGGCATGAACGTGGCCCGGCTCAACTTCAGCCACGGCAGCCACGCCGACCACGAGTCGGTCTACCGGATGGTGCGCGAGGCGGCCGAGGCCGCGGGCAACCCCGTCGCCGTCCTGGCCGACCTCCAGGGCCCGAAGATCCGGCTCGGGAAGTTCGCCGACGGCCCGCACGAGTGGCGCACCGGCGACTCGGTCGTGATCACCGGCGACGACATCATCGGCACCAAGGAGCGGGTCTCCTGCACCTACCGCAAGCTGCCGCAGGAGGTGAAGCCGGGCGACCGGCTGCTGATCGACGACGGCCGGGTCGCCGTCGAGGTCAGCGACGTCACCGGCAACGACATCCGCTGCCTGGTCACCGAGGGCGGCCCGGTCTCCAACAACAAGGGCGTCTCGCTGCCGAACGTGGCGGTCAGCGTCCCGGCGATGTCGGAGAAGGACGCCGAGGACCTGCGGTTCGCCCTCGGCCTGGGCGTCGACCTGATCGCGCTCTCCTTCGTCCGCTCAGCGGAGGACATCAAGCTGGTGCACGGCGTCATGGCCGAGGTGGGCGTGTACCGCCCGGTGCTGGCCAAGGTCGAGAAGCCCGAGGCGGTGGACCAGTTGGAGGCGATCGTCCTGGCCTTCGACGGGATCATGGTGGCCCGCGGCGACCTGGGCGTCGAGCTTCCGCTGGACCAGGTGCCGCTGGTGCAGAAGCGCGCCGTGCAGCTCTGCCGGGAGAACGCCAAGCCGGTCATCGTGGCCACCCAGATGCTCGACTCCATGATCGAGAACTCCCGCCCGACCCGCGCGGAGGCCTCGGACGTCGCCAACGCGGTGCTCGACGGCGCGGACGCGGTGATGCTCTCCGGTGAGACCAGCGTCGGCAAGTACCCGGTGCTCACGGTCAGCACCATGGCCAAGATCGTCACCACCACCGAGGCCGGCTCGATCGGGGTGCCCCGGCTCCAGCACGACCCGCGTACCCACGGCGGCGCGCTCACCGTCGCCGCCTCCTCGATCGCCCGGGCCATCGGCGCCAAGGCACTGGTCGCCTTCTCGCAGACCGGCGACACCGTCAAGCGGCTCTCCCGGCTGCACTGCGACCTGCCGCTGCTGGCCTTCACCCCGGTGCCGGAGGTGCGTAACCAGCTCGCGCTCTGCTGGGGCGTGGAGACCTTCCTGATGCCGTTCGTCGAGCACACCGACGACATGTTCCGCCAGGTCGACCAGGCGCTGCTCGGCCTCAACCGGGCGAACCCGGGCGACTACGTGGTGATCGTCGCCGGCTCGCCGCCCGGCACCCCCGGCTCCACCAACACGCTGCGGGTGCACCAGCTCGGCTCGCTGGTCGACGCCGCGTCCGCGCGGGCCCTGCAGTGACCGAGCATCCGGCGGCGACCGGCCAGGCCGCGGTCGACCAGCTGCTGGAGGTCCTCGACCTGGACCACACCGGCGAGATGACCTTCCGGGGGATGAGCCCGCCGGTGGGCCCGCAGCGGGTGTACGGCGGTCAGGTCGCCGGCCAGGCCCTGGTCGCCGCCGGGCGCACCGTCGACCCGGAGCGCTTCGTGCACTCCCTGCACGGCTACTTCGTCCGCCCCGGCGACCCGGCCGAGCCGATCGAGTACCAGGTGGAGAACATCCGCGACGGCCGGTCCTTCTCGGTCCGCCGCTCGGTCGCCCTCCAGCACGACAAGCCGATCTTCTTCATGTCGGCCTCGTTCCAGCGGCAGGAGGAGGGGCTGGACCACCAGGCCCCCACCCCGCCGGACGTGCCCGGCCCGGACGACGTGCCGACCATGACCGACCGGCTCTCCCGCTACCCGGAGCGGCTGGGCATCTGGGGGCAGATCCCGCGCCCGATCGACGTCCGCTACGTCGGCGAGCCCGGTTGGGTCCGCCCCGGTGACCGTCCCGCCGACCCTCACCAGCGGGTCTGGATGCGCATCGACGGCAAGCTCCCCGACGACCAGCTGCTGCACGCGTGCGCCCTGACGTACGCCTCCGACCTGACCCTGCTGGACTCGGTCCTCTCGGTGCACGGCGAGGTCTGGGGTCCGGGCGGCGTGGTCGGCGCGAGCCTCGACCACGCGCTCTGGTTCCACCGGCCGTTCCGGGCCGACGAGTGGTTCCTCTACGACTGCTGGAGCCCGTCGGCCTCGGGGGCGCGTGGCCTGGCCACCGGTCGGATGTTCACCAGAGACGGCGGGCACATCGCCAGCGCCGTGCAGGAGGGTCTGCTGCGCCGCGTCGGCGCGTGATCGAACGGGTGAGGGCCGGTCGGCCGGTCGGCCCACCGGCCGACTAACCTTGCCGTCATGCGTCTCTCCGCCCGGGTCGACTACGCCCTCCGCGCGGCCGCCGAACTCGCGTCGGTCGCCGGTGGCGCGAGCGCCGGACGGTCCCGGCCGGTCACCGCCGAGCAGATCGCCCGCGCCCAGGAGATCCCACCGAAGTTCCTGGAGAGCATCCTGCTCCAGCTGCGGCGGGGCGGCATCGTGCACGCCCAGCGGGGCCCCGAGGGCGGCTACTGGCTGGCCCGCCCGGCGGGGGAGATCTCCCTCGCCGAGGTGATCCGGGTGATCGACGGGCCGCTGGCCCACGTCCGGGGGCAGCGGCCCGAGGAGCTCGGCTACCACGGCGCGGCCCGGGCCCTGCAGGACGTCTGGATCGCCCTGCGGGCCAGCGAGCGGGAGATTCTCGAGCAGGTCACCGTCGGCGACGTGGCCGCCGGCACGCTCCCGGCCCGGATCAACGAGCTGGCGGCCGACCCGCGCGCCTGGACCTGAGCGGCGGATCCGGCCCCGCACCGGCCTGACTCTCAGCCGGCCCTGATTCGCGACCGGCCCTGACTTGAGCCGGCCCTGACTCCAGGGCGGTCTCCGCGCCTCCGTCGGCTGGCGGCGTCCCACCCACCGATCGGGCTCTTGACCGCGGCCTTCTCGTGCCGCATTGTCGACCAAGTCGATAGGAGATGCCGAAAAGTTCGGAGGGGCTCGTGCGCAAGCTTCTGGTCCTCGCCCTGGTCGGGCTGGCCGCGCAGCTCGTCGACGGGGCGCTCGGCATGGCGTACGGGCTGACCTCGTCGACCCTGCTCCTCTTCGCCGGCGTCGCCCCGGCCGCCGCCTCCGCCTCGGTGCACCTGGCCGAGATCGGCACCACGTTCGCGGCCGGCGTCGCGCACTGGCGCTTCGGCAACGTCGACTGGCGGGTGGTCGGCCGCATCGCGGGGCCCGGCGCGCTCGGCGCCTTCGCCGGGGCGACCTTCCTCAGCTCCATCTCCACCGAGTCCGCCGCCCCCTGGATGGCCGGCATCCTCTTCGCCCTCGGCGTGTACCTGCTGGTGCGGTTCTCCCGCCCGCTGCGCGCCAATCGGGCCGCCGGGCGGCTGCGCGGCCGTTTCCTCGGGTCGCTCGGCCTGGTCGCCGGCTTCGTCGACGCCACCGGCGGCGGGGGATGGGGCCCGGTGGCCACCCCCGCCCTGCTGGTCTCCGGCCGGATGGAGCCGCGCAAGGTGATCGGCTCGGTCGACACCGCCGAGTTCGTGGTCGCCGGCGCGGCCAGCGTCGGCTTCCTGATCGGCCTGGGCAGCGAGGGCTTCCTGCTGCCCACCGTCGCCGCCCTGCTGGCCGGCGGCCTGATCGCCGCGCCGGTCGCCGCCTGGCTGGTGCGGATCGTCCCGGCCCAACTGCTCGGCGCGGCGATCGGTGGGGTGATCGTGCTGACCAACGCACGCACCCTGTTGCGCGCCGGCGACGCCGGTGGCGCGCTCCCGCCCGTGGTCTACGCGCTGCTCACCCTCGGCTGGCTGGTCGCGGTGGTGCTGGCGGTGCGGGCGCTGCGCCGTACCCGCCGGGCCCGGACCACGGTGGACACCGCCCGCGCCGCGACCGGCGGGGCCACACCGGCGCACGCCGCGACGCCGGCGGTGCCGGCGGTCGGGTCGGTCCCCGGGGTGCCGGCCACCGCGCCGCTCCGGGACACGACGCGGTTGGCCGCCGCCGACCGCTGACCCCAGAGGTACGGCCCACCCGTGCCCGCACCGCCACGAGGATTCGCCTTCCCGTTGGGCGACTCCACGGAGGACGGCTTGGACGGCGGTAGGCGGACCGGGGGTCGGCTGTTGCTCGCCGCCGGCGTGACCGGTCGACGCGACGAGCGGCCCGTCACGCGGTGTCACCGCGCCGGAGGCGGATGCCCCTGTGAGCGTGATACCTCAGAGGAATATTGATGCCTCTGAGGTATCACGCTCTTCGGGAGATTGCCTGACTGCCCCCGGTGGCTGCCCGCCGGCCGCCAGGTGCCACCTGCCCGTGGCGCCCGCTCGAGTTGTCAGCCGGCCAGGAGTTCGGTCGCGGCCGCCGACAGCAGCTCCCAGGCCTCGTCGACGTGTGCGGCGGTGGTCAGCGGCGAACCGACCGCCAGCCGCAGCGTGTACCGCCCGGCGACCCGGGTGTGGGTCAGGTGCACCCGTCCGCTGGCGTTCACCCGGGACAGCAACGCGGCGTTCGTCTCGTCGCCCGCCCGCAGCCGGAAGCAGACCAGGGAGAACGGGTGCGTCGCGGCCAGTTCGAACCGGTCGTCCTCGGCCACCCGGGCGGCGAAGCCGTCGGCGAGGGCCACCCCGGTGCGGATGTGCGCCCGCAGGCCCTCGGCGCCGTACCAGCGCAGCACGAACCAGAGCTTCAGCGCCCGGAACCGCCGGCCCAGCGGCACCTGCCAGTCCCGGTAGTCGATCACCGCGCCGGACTCGGTCGCGGCGTTGCGCAGGTACTCCGGCAGCACTGTCAGCGCCTCGATCAGCTCGCCGGCGTCGGCCACCCAGAACGCGTCGCAGTCGAAGCCGGTGAGCAGCCACTTGTGCGGGTCGAAGCAGTACGAGTCGGCGTACTCCAGCCCGGCGTGCGACCACCGCAGCTCCGGGCAGAGCGCCGCCGCGCCCGCGTACGCGGCGTCCACGTGCAGCCAGACCCCGTACTCGGCGCAGATCGCACCGATCTCCGGCAGCGGGTCGACGGCGGTGGTGGAGGTCGTCCCGATGGTGGCCACCACGATGGCGGGCACGTCGCCGTCGGCGCGGTCGGCCTCGATCGCGGCCCGCAACGCCTCCGGGCGCATCGCGAGCGTCGCCGGGTCGACCTCGACCGGGCGGACCCCGTCCTCACCGAGGCCCGCGATCCGGGCCGCTTTCTCGATCGACGAGTGCCCCTGCGTGGAGGTGTACGCCCGGTAGCGGCGGTCGACGCCCGCCTCCCGCCAGCGGCCCTTGCTCGCCCGGTGCAGGGCGCCGAGGGTGGCGACCAGCGTCGCCGAGGAGGCGGAGTCCTGGATCACCCCGCCGCCGCGGCCGGTGGAGCGGAACCGCTCCGGCAGGTCCATCAGGCCGGCGAGCCAGTCCAGCATCACCGTCTCCAGCTCGGTGCAGGCCGGGCCGGTCGCCCAGAGCATGCCCTGCACGCCGAGGCCGGAGCTGACCAGGTCGCCGAGCACGCTCGGGCCGCTGGTGTTCGCCGGGAAGTAGCCGAAGAATCCGGGGTGCTGCCAGTGGGTGAGCCGGGGCGTGATCAGCGCGTCCAGGTCGGCGAGCACGGCCTCGACCGGCTCGCCGTGCTCGGGCGGGCTCGCGGGCAGCGCCGCCGCCACCGCGCCGGGCGGGTCCTGGGAGGTCACCGGGCGCTGCCCGAGGGTCGTCCAGTAGTCGGCGATCCAGTCCACCACCGCGTACCCGGCACGGCGGAACTCGTCCGGGGTCATGTGCTCAGCCATCCGACGAGTCGACCAGCCGGGCCGGCCGGGAGCAAGGGCTACCCGGGTACCCGCACGGAAGCAGACACCGGATCGCCAGCCGCGGAATCCGCACAGCTGGCGACCCGGTGCACCACACCGCAGCACCCCCGACCCGTCCCGACCGGGAGTGCCGTACCACCACCGGGGACAAACCTAGGCGGGCTGCGCGACGGCCGGGTGACGCGGGTATGAAGAGCGTGTTTCAGGCATCCCGCCGCAGGCCACCGGCCACCTTCTCGGCGATCAGCTCGAACGAGCGGATCCGGTCGGCCACGTCGTAGACCATCGTGGTGAGCATCAGCTCGTCGGCGCCGGTGCGGGCCAGCAGGTCGGTCAGCTGCCGGCCGACGGTCTCCGGCGAGCCCATCGCCTGGCCGTCCCGGCGCTGCCGGACGAACTCCCGCTCGAACTCGTTGTACGGGTACGCCGCCGCCTCGTCGGGGCTGGCCAGCGGCTCCGGGTGGCCCGATCGCAGCTTCAGGAACGACAGGGCGCTCGGCCCGGCCAGCCACTCGGCCCGCTCGTCGGTCTCCGCGCAGACCGCGTTGACCGCGACCATGGCGTACGGCTGCTCCAGCCAGCGCGACGGCCGGAAGTGCTGCCGGTACAGCGCCAGGGCGGGCAGCGTGTGCTGCGCGCTGAAGTGGTGCGCGAAGGAGAACGGCAACCCGAGCAGGCCGGCGAGCTGGGCGCTGAAGCCGCTGGAGCCGAGCAGCCACACCGCCGGTGCCTGGCCGAGCCCCGGGGTGGCCGTGATCGGGCCCGGTTCGTCGCCGCTGAAGTAGTTCATCAGGTCGGCCAGCTCGCGGGGGAAACCCTCGGCCGACAGCCCCTCCATGGTCCGGCGCAGCGCCAGCGCGGTCACCTGATCGGTGCCGGGCGCGCGGCCGATGCCCAGGTCGATCCGCCCCGGGTGCAGCGCCTCCAGGGTGCCGAACTGTTCGGCCACCACCAGCGGCGCGTGGTTGGGCAGCATCACCCCGCCCGAGCCGAGCCGGATGGTCGACGTGTGCGCCGCCAGGTGGGCGAGCAGCACCGCGGGCGCGGAGCTCGCGATCGCCGGCATGTTGTGGTGCTCGGCCACCCAGAACCGGCGGTAACCCAGCTCCTCGGTGCGGCGGGCCAGCTCGGTGGTGTGCCGCAGCGCCTCGCCGGCGTCGGCGCCGGCCGCGACCGGAGCAAGATCAAGAACAGACAAGGGTACGTCGATCACGTCTGTGCCAACCGGGTCCGCGCCGGAGTTGTTCCGGCCCGGGGCACGTCACGCCCGCCGGCGGGGCAGCGCGGCGGCCGCCCCTTCGCTAGCGTCCGGCCATCGACAGTCGGCAGAGCGGGGGGACCTCGATGGCGGGTAGCGACGGGCGCGGGGAGCCGCGGCGGAGAAGCAGGACCAGGCCCCTGCTCGCGGCGGCGGTGGCGGCGGCGCTCGCCGTGCTCACACCGACCGCACCGGTGGCGTACGCCGCCGATCTGGCGATGACCAACAGCGGCTTCGAGAGCGGCCTGAGCGGGTGGACGCAATTCGCCGCGGGTGGCAACTCCGCCAGCGCCGAGCGGGCCTACCAGGGCACCCTGAGCGCGAAGATCGTCGACACCAGCGCCGTCGACGGGACCGGGCTGGAGAGCGGCCGGTCGGTGGCGACCGCGGGCACCCGTTACACCGCCTTCGCCCGGATCTTCGTCGAGGTCGGCGGGATCGACCTCTACCTGAGGTTCTACGACTCCGGCGGCACGCTCGTCGGCAACCACTACGCCGCCACCACCGCCGCGCCGGGCACGTGGGCCGCCGTCCAGGTGAGCGGCACCGCGCCCGCCGGCACGACGCGGATGTCGGTGCTGCCGTACTCGGGCAGGTCCAGCGTCGCCACCGCCTACGTCGACCAGGTGTCGCTCAGCGCCGCCGTGACCGACCTCGGCGTCCAGATCGACACGTCCCAGATCAACGGCACCACGTTCGGCATCGGCGCCCACCAGGACAAGGCGTACGGCATCTTCACCGGCTCGAACGACCACGCCACCAACCCGGCGCGGTTCGGGGTGATCGACGTGGACACGGCCAGCATCGTCGGGAGCACCTACCCGTTGACCGGCGCGATCGGTGGTTGGGCCGCCACCACCGCCTCGGACGGCAGCGTCTACCTCGGCTCGTACTCCAACGGGCACCTGTACCGACACGTGCCCGGCGGCAGCGGGGTGACCGACCTCGGCCAGGCGATGGCCGGTGAGGAGTTCGTCTGGTGCCTGACTCCCGGCACCGACGGGCGGATCTACGGCGGCACCTACCGCGGCGCCGGCTACTTCAAGTACGAGCCGGCGCACGGCTTCACGCAGCTCGGCAGCAAGCCCATCTGGCCGGGCCGGCAGTACGTCCGCAGCATCGCCTTCGACCCCGTCCAGGGCGCCACCTACCTCGGTGTCGGCACCAACGCCGCGTTGATCCGCTTCGACCGGGTGACCGGCGCGAAGCAGGACATCCTGCCCGCGAAGTACGCCGACATCTCCATGGTCGGCAACCTCACCCACACCGGCGGTCGGCTCTTCGCCAGCATGGCCAACGGCACGATGTCGGTGCTCAACGTGACGGAGCACGCCGACGGCACGGTCACCGCGGTCGAGGAGGCGAGCTTCGGGGCGAAGACCGTCTCACCGGCCCGCGACGGCCGCGTCCACTTCGTCGCCTCCGGCGGGGTGCTCTCCTCCTACGACATCGCCACCCGGCAGGTCACGCCGGTCGGGGTGACCGTCACCGGCGACTACGGGCACTTCGGCTGGGTGAGCCTGGCCGACCAGGCCGGCCACCCCGGTCAGACGCTGGTGGTGATCGGGAACGAGGACGGCCGGACCGTGCTGCTGAAGTACAACCCGACCAACGGCGCGTCCTCGGTCACCCAGGTCACCGGCACCCCGACGCAGCCCACCCACATCAACGCCCTCGCCACCGGACCGGACGGCAACATCTACACGGGGGGTTACCTCAGCGGGGCCACCGGGATGTACCGCCCGCTGAGCGGCGACGGTGACGACAGCCGGCCGGATCAGTTGTACCGGGGGCTCTCCCAGACCGACTCGATGACCAGCTACGCCGGGAAGCTCTATGTCGGCACCTACTCCGGCGCCAAGGTCCACGAGTACGACCCGGGCCAACCCTGGCGGCCCGGCACCAATCCCCGGCAACTCGTGGCGCTCGCCGGCGACGGGCAGGACCGTCCCGTCGCGATCACCGCCGGCGGCGGTCGTCTCTTCGTCGGCACGGTCGCCGGCTACGGCCGGCACGACGGCGCGCTGACCGTGTACGACCTGGCCAGCGGGGCGCACACGGTGCTGCGGAACATCGTTCCCGACCAGAGCGTGGTGGCCCTGGCGTACCACGGCGGGAAGGTCTGGGGCGGCAGCACCATCCGCGGCGCGCTCGGTGTGGACACCACACCGAAGGCCACCGAGGCGAAGCTCTTCAGCCACGACCCGGCGACCGGTGTGACCGAGACCTGGGCCCTTCCGCCGACCGCCCGGAAGCTCACCGCGATCACCGCGCTGGCCGTCGTGGACGGGAGGATCTGGGGCATGGCGGAGGGCTACCTGTTCGTCTTCGACCCGGCGACCAGGACCTTCACCACCGCGCCGACGCAGAAGTTCCCCGAGATCGCCTATACCTACGGTTCCTGGTCGGATGCCGAGCTGCTGACCATCGCCCGGGACCCGGCGCACGTCTACGGCACCATCGGCGACCACGTCTTCAAGATCAACAAATCGACGCTCGCCGTGACGAAGCTGGTCTCCACCGGCGTCAACGGTCTCACCGCCGACGAGCACGGCAACCTCTACTACAGCCGCTACGACCGGCTGCACCGGTACGTCCCCTGATGCCGGCGCCCCGGCCGGCCGCGTTCCGAGCCGGCCGGGGCGTCGGCACCGTCAGCCCACGCCGCGTGCCTGCTCGAAGATCAGGCTGGTCTGGGTGTGCTGCACGGCCGGGTCCACCGCCAGGTGGTCGAGCACGAAGTCCCGCAGCGCGTCGCCGGACGCGGCCCGCACGTGCAGCACGTAGTCCTCCGCGCCCGCGACGTGGAACACCGACACCACTCCGGGCAGCCGCACCGACCGGGCCCGGAAGGCGTCCACCGCCGCCCGCTCGTGCGCGGTGAGGCGGACCGACACCAGCGCCTGCAACGGCAGCCCGACCGCGGCCGGGTCCACCTCCGCGTGGAAGCCCCGGATCGCCCCGCACTCGCGCAGGGCCCGGGTCCGGGTCAGGCAGGTGGACGGGGCCACCCCGACCCGCTCGGCGAGGGCGTTGTTGGGCAGCCGGCCGTCCACGGCCAGCTCGGTGAGGATCGCGCGGTCGACGTCGTCCAGCGCGGCGAAGCGCCGCACATCGTTCGGTGCAGGGGCCATCACGCCATCCTTCCCCGAATATGGTGGGGAGAAAAGCCGCAACTGAAGAATCTTCTGCGCCTCTATTGCCTCACGTCGTGCTGATGTTCGACGCTTCGCCCATGACGACCGTGGACACCCGGGCCGTGCACGCCGGCCGCGACGATCTCGCGGGCCTCGGCGTCCACGTGCCGCCGATCGACCTCTCCACCACCAACCCGCTGCCCTCGGTGGGCGACGGCGGCGACGCGTACGAACTGCTCGCCACCGGCGGTACCCGCCCGCCCGGCGCCAGCGCCGTCTACCAGCGGCTCTGGAACCCCACCGTGGCCCGCTTCGAGACCGCCCTCGCCGAACTCGAGGGCACCGCCGAAGCCGTCGCCTTCGCCAGCGGCATGGCCGCCCTCACCGCCGCCCTGCTCGCCGCCGTCCGGGACGGCAAGCGGCACGTGGTCGCCGTCCGCCCCCTCTACGGCGGCACCGACCACGTGCTCGCCACCGGGCTGCTCGGCACCGAGGTCAGCTGGGCCCGCCCCGACGAGGTGGCCGCCGCGGTCCGCCCCGACACCGCCCTCGTCATCGTCGAGACCCCGGCCAACCCCACCCTCGACCTGGTCGACATCGCCGCGCTCGCCGCCTCCGCCGGCGACGTCCCGCTGCTCGTCGACAACACCGTCGCCACCCCGGTGCTCCAGCAGCCCGCCCGGCACGGCGCGGCGCTCGTCCTGCACAGCGCCACCAAGAGCATCGGCGGTCACGGCGACGTGCTCGCCGGCGTCGTGGCCTGCGACACCGGCTGGGCCGCCCGGCTGCGTCAGGTCCGCGCCGTCACCGGCGCCGTGCTGCACCCGCTCGGCGCGTACCTGCTGCACCGGGGGTTGCAGACGCTGCCGCTGCGGGTGCGCGCGCAGCAGGCCGGCGCCGAGAAGCTGGCCCTCTGGCTCTGCGGGCACCCGGCCGTCGAACGGGTGCACCACCCGGTCGTCCACGACCCGGCCGGGCTGGTCGGCCGGCAGATGTCCGGCACCGGCAGCCTGCTCGCCTTCGAGGTGCGCGGCGGCGCCACCGCCGCGGCCACGGTCGCCGGAGCGTGCAAGCTGATCACGCACGCGGTGTCGCTCGGCGGGGTGGACACGCTGATCCAGCACCCGGCCTCGCTCACCCACCGACCGGTGGAGGGGGCGGCGAAGCCGTCCGGCGGACTGCTGCGGATCTCCGTCGGTCTGGAGGACCCGGAGGACCTGCGGGCGGACCTGGCGCGGGCGCTCGCGGTGATCTGACCGGCACTCGCCGTGCCTGGCACGCTCGCCGCGGGCGGCCGGTGCGACCCGTACTTCGCCTGCGGTCCGTCAGCTCGGGCTCACGACTTCGGGCCGACGTGCCGGTCGAGGACCGCGACCGCCTCCCGTCGGGCGACGGAGAGGCAGTTGCGGCGGTTCATCTTCCAGGCGATGCCGAGCAGGTCGAGGGCCCACTGGCAGAGGCCCATGATGTCGGAGGACTCGTTGCTGAAGATGTAGCGCGGGTAGACGTAGGCCCTGCCGCGGACGGTGACCCGGTTGCTGACCCGGCAGCCGTCGGAGTGGAAGAGGCCCCGCAGGAAGGCGCCCGGGTGGCGCTCGACGATCTGACGCTGCCAGTCGGCGAGGACGATCGGCCGTTCGTGCTTCTTGCCCGGGCCGTGCTGCGGAAACAGGCATGGCCAGTGCACGCCGTAGCTCTGCAGCGTGACACAACCCTGCCGCTGCACCCGCTGAACCGAACCGGCCAGCACCTCCCGCATCGCCTTGTCGCAGAGCGTGATCAGGTCTGGCCAGGCATCGGCGCAGTAGATCCGCAGCACCGGCACACGGGCTGTGGTGACCAGGTGACCATCACCGAGATAGAGACCGAGGAGGTACGCGTAGGCGGTGGGCTTTGTCGGATTGTCGACGTCGGTCCGGCAGCGGAAGCAGCGCGCCTGGCTGCCCTGCCGCTTCGGTTCGAGCCGATCTTCGCACCAGTGACGAACGGTCGGATATGGCAGGCCGAACCGGCGGGCGACCTCGGCGACCGTGCTGCCGGCCAGGTACTGCTGACGGGCGCGGGAGCGGATCTCAAGGGAATGCACGCGGCCATCTTCGAGCGTCCGTGCGACAGTCTGGTGCCCCCGGTGGGACTCGAACCCACACTGTCGGAGGTTTGAGCTCCGTCTCTCTTCCGGTTGGAGTACAGGGGCTTCCGTGATCCGGCCTTAACAGACTACCTACTAGGCTATAGGCGGCGACACCCGGCACGGCGGGTGTCGGGCTCAGACTGGTGGGAGTGGCTCGTGGCCGACACGCAGACGGACGCCGAGCGCAGGCGCGTACTGATCGCCGAGGACGAGGCGCTCATCCGACTGGACCTGGCCGAGATGCTGGTCGAGGAGGGCTACGAGGTGGTCGGCGAGGCCGGCGACGGCGAGACCGCCGTCCGGCTCGCCGAGGAGCTGAAGCCGGACCTGGTCATCCTCGACATCAAGATGCCGATCATGGACGGGCTGGCCGCCGCCGAGCGGATCGCCGGCGCCCGGATCGCCCCGGTGATCATCCTGACCGCCTTCAGCCAGCGCGACCTGGTGGAGCGGGCCCGGGCGGCCGGCGCGATGGCCTACCTGGTCAAGCCGTTCCAGAAGAGCGACCTGGTGCCGGCGGTGGAGATCGCGCTCTCCCGCTACTCCGAGATCGCCGCCCTGGAGGCGGAGGTCGCCGGCCTCACCGACCGGCTGGAGATCCGCAAGACCGTCGAGCGCGCCAAGGGCGCCCTGATGACGACGTACGGGATGACCGAGCCGCAGGCGTTCAAGTGGATCCAGCGCACCGCGATGGACCACCGGATGACCATGAAGGAGGTCGCCGAGCGGATCCTCGCCGAGACCGCCGGCGGCGAGGTGGCCCTGCCGGCCTCCTGACGCCGGACCCCGAACACCCGACGCCGACGCCCCGGCCGGGGGAGGCCACGGCTCGCCGCCCTCCCGCCCGCGGGCGCCGGCGGGACCCGCCTGCACCCGCTCCCGGGGCCGGCGTCGATTTGGCGCGTTCCGGGTGTGTCACGGTGCACGCCCCGGCAGGCGGTCAAGGGCGGCGGCACGTGCTCGCCGCGGCGGCCTGCCGGGACGGGCGGCTGGCGGGGCTCGGGGCGAGCACCGGCGGGGTGCACGGCAACCCGCGCACCGGCACGTGGTCGCAGGCGTCGGACGGGACGCTGCGGGAGGCGCCCGCCCCGTCGGACGGTCGGGTACGACGCGGTGGCCGTACCGTCGGGGTGGCTGGTGGTGGGGGGCGGTCCTGCCGGCCGGTGCAGCGGCGCCGGTGGCCTGGGCCTCGGCGGACGGTCTCAGCTGGCGGCGGTGACCGCTGACGGTGGTGGTCACGGACTGTGGTTCTCCGCGGATTCGGGCGATTCGTGGCGGACGGTGACGATGCCGAGCGCGGTACCGGACACCGGGGACGCGGCGGTCGGGACGGCCGGCCAGGAAGATCGATTCTTGGTGGTCGCCGACGACGGTCAGGCGCCCCGTGCCTGGTGGGCGGCGTTGTCAACCATCGATCGGTAGCGGGTCGTTGCCGGTTGACCCGTTACCGACGAATCAAAGGTGAAGAAGCTTCACAGCCGATGATTCTTACAGCGATCGCTTCCGATCCGCCACGCCGTGTAACGGTTCGGTCAACGCACTCCCTCGGGGCTTTCATCCTGGCTCTGCGGTGGGATAGCGTCCGGCCCCAGACCGGCGACGACGGTCTGGTTCGTCCGCCCCCGCAAGTGCCAGTGAGCAGCGGGTGGTTCGAACCATGGGACGGAGGAGGGTTCGGGCCTTGAGGCAGAAGCTCGCGCGTGTGATTGGTGGAGCGGCCATGCTGGCGCTCGTCGCCGGCGGCACCGCATGCTCCAGCGGCGGTGACGACACCGCCGCCGGTGGCGACAAGTGCGGCAACAAGATCGCGTTCTTCGGCGCGCTGACCGGCAGCTCGGCGGCGCTCGGCATCAACGAGAACAACGGCGTCAAGCTGGCGGTCGACAAGTACAACAAGGAGAACGCCGACTGCAAGGTCGAGCTGGTCGCGCTCGACTCGCAGGGCAGCCCGGACCAGGCGCCGGGTCTGGCCCAGAAGGCCATCGACGACACCAAGATCCTCGGCATCGTCGGCCCGGCCTACTCGGGTGAGTCCGAGGCCGCCGGTCCGCTGTTCAACGAGGCCGGCCTGGTCGCCATCACCCCGTCCGCCACCCGGCCCAGCCTCGCCGAGCAGAAGTGGAAGACCTTCTTCCGCGTGGTCGGCAACGACTTCAGCCAGGGCCCGGCCGCCGGCAGCTACATCAAGAACGTGATGAAGGCCGACAAGGTCTACGTCATCGACGACCAGTCCGCCTACGGCGCCGGTCTGGCCGACGAGGTCAAGAAGGTGCTCGGCCCGGCGGTCGTCGGCTCGGACAAGGTCCAGGGCGAGGGCAAGCAGACCGAGTTCTCCGCGGTGGTCACCAAGGTCAAGGCCTCGGGCGCCAAGGCGGTCTTCTACGGCGGCTACTACCAGGAGGCGGGCCTGATCCGCAAGCAGCTCACCGCTGCCGGCGTCACCGCGCCGCTGGTCGCCGGCGACGGCGTCAACGACGGCGCCTACATCACCTCCGCCGGTGCGGCGGCGGCCGAGGGCACCATCCTCACCTGCCCCTGCCAGCCCGCCACCGAGGCGCGCGGCAGCTTCGCCCAGGAGTACAAGGCGCTCAACGGCACCGACCCGGGCACCTACAGCGACACCGCGTACGACGCGGCGAACATCCTGCTCGCCGGTATCAAGGCGGGTAAGACCACCCGTGAGGGTCTGCTGGAGTTCGTGAAGGGCTACAGCGGCGAGGGCGTCGCCGCGAACTACAAGTTCGTCGAGGGCGGCGAGCTGGACCCGGCGCAGGTCAAGGTGTGGGCGTTCAAGGTTACGGGCGGTAAGGTCGTCCCGGACCAGGAGATCCCGAAGGCCTGATGCCGGTCGCTGCTACAGCGATTGAGTTGTGATCGCGGGTGCGGCCGGGAGCTCGCTCCCGGCCGCATCCCCTTTTTCTGTCCTGACCCGATGGAGCGTCCCTCCCTTGAACTTCGACGGACTGTTCTCCAACTTCGGAGAACTCACCACGACCGGCCTGACGCAGGGCGCGATCTACGCCCTGGTCGCGTTGGGCTACACGCTGGTCTACGGCGTGCTCAGACTCATCAACTTCGCCCACTCCGAGGTCTTCATCGCCGGTGCGTTCGCGGCGCTGTGGACCTGGAACGGATTCGGCCTCGACCAGAACTCCCAGGTCACCGGCATCGGTTCGATCCTGTTCTACCTGCTGGTGGCGATGATCGTCGCCGCGATCGCGTCGGCGGGCACCGCCACGGTGATCGAGCGGGTGGCGTACCGGCCGCTGCGTAAGCGCAACGCGCCTCCGCTGGCCTTCCTGATCACGGCGATCGGCGCGTCGATCGCCATCTCCGAGGCCTTCGGCATCTGGACCCGCCGGCTTCCGCAGGGCGCGCCGCAGCTCGTCAGCCCCAAGCCGCTGTTCCACCTGTTCGGGGCGCCGATCGACGCCATCCAGCTGCTCACCCTCGGTGCCGCGCTGGTGATGATGATCGGGCTGGACATGTTCATCAACCGCAGCCGGGTCGGTCGCGGCATCCGGGCGGTGGCCCAGGACGCCAACACCGCCGCCCTGATGGGCGTCAACAAGGACCGGATCATCCTGATGGTCTTCATCGCCGGTGGCACCATGGCCGGCGTCGCGGGTCTGCTCTACGACGTGCGGATCCAGACCCTGACCTACAGCGTCGGCTTCCTGCTCGGCCTCAAGGCGTTCACCGCGGCGGTGCTCGGCGGCATCGGCAACCTGCGGGGCGCCCTGCTCGGCGGCCTGCTGCTGGGCGTGGTGGAGAACTACGCCTCCGGCCTGTTCGGCAGCGAGTGGAAGGACTTCGCGGCGTTCGCGCTGCTGGTGGTGCTGCTGATGTTCCGGCCGACCGGTCTGCTGGGTGAATCGCTGGGGAGGGCACGGGCATGACGACCGTCCTGGAGAGGGTGCGCTCCGGCCGCGAGGCGGCCGGGGAACGGTGGCGCGGAGCGCCGCGCTGGGTGCGCTGGGCGCTGCTGGCCGCGGTGATCGCGTTCTTCTACGCGCTGCCGAACAAGGAGTTCTACCAGTACCTCGGGCCGATTCCGACCCCCGGTGCGAACTTCACGCAGGTGATGTTCACCGTCTCGATCTACGTGCTGCTGGCCGTCGGGTTGAACATCGTGGTCGGTTTCGCCGGCCTGCTCGACCTCGGTTACTTCGGCTTCTTCGCCGTCGGCGCGTACACCGTGGCGGTGCTGACCTCGCCGAGCAGCGACCTGAAGACGCTCTGGCCGTGGCTGCTGGCGGTGCCGGTGGCGATCGCGCTGACCATGGTCTCCGGTGTGATGCTCGGTACGCCGACGCTGCGCCTGCGCGGCGACTACCTGGCACTGGTCACCCTCGGCTTCGCCGAGATGATCCGGATCGGGGCGGTCAGCTCCGAGTTCCTCAAGGGCCAGCGGGGCTTCAACCAGATCCCGCACCCGCCCGGCCAGTACGCCGACGGCAAGCCGTTCTTCGGCGTGCTGGACGCCCGGCCGTACTACTGGCTGGTGCTCACGGTGATCATCCTGGTGGTGATCGGGGTGCGGAACCTGACGCACAGCCGGGTGGGCCGGGCCTGGATCTCGATCCGCGAGGACGAGGACGCCGCCCAGGTCATGGGCGTGCCGACGTTCAAGTTCAAGCTGTGGGCGTTCGCGGCGGGCGCGGCGATCGCCGGTCTGGCCGGTGCGCTCTTCGCGGGCAAGCAGAACTTCGTCAACTCGCAGAACTTCGAGCTGCTCAACTCGATCATCATCCTGGCCGCGGTCATCTTCGGCGGCTCCGGCAACATCGTCGGGGCGATCGTCGGCGGCGGTCTGGTCGCGTACATGATCGAGCGGTTCCGTGGCATCGAGCTGTTCGGCGTGGAGCTCTACGAGTACCGCTTCCTCTTCTTCGGCCTGGTGCTCGTGGTGATGATGATCTTCCGTCCGGAGGGTCTGATTCCGAACCGGCGACGCGCGGCGGAGTTCAAGGATCGTCGCAAGGAGGTGACCGTCGGTGAGTGACACCGAACAGACGCCGGGCGTTCCGGCGCAGGCCGGCGCGCCGGCAGTGGAGACGGTTCCGCAGCGTGAGCCGCTGCTGGAGGTCGACAAGGTCACGCTCCGTTTCGGCGGCGTGGTGGCCCTCAACGAGGTGGACTTCACCCTCTACAAGGGTGAGATCCTCGGCCTGATCGGGCCGAACGGCGCGGGCAAGACCACCTGCTTCAACGCCATGACCGGCATCTACCAGCCCACGCAGGGGGAGATCCGGTTCCGCGGCCAGAAGATCAGTGGCAAGAAGCGGCACCAGATCACCCAGATGGGTATGGCGCGGACGTTCCAGAACATCCGCCTCTTCCCGGAGATGACCGCGCTGGAGAACGTCCTCGTCGGCGCGGACGCGCACCACAAGACCAGCGTGATCTCGGCGCTGTTCCGGCTGCCGCGGCACCGGCGGGAGGAGCGCGAGGGTCGGGAGAAGGCCGAGCGCCTGCTGGAGTTCGTCGGCATCCGCAAGCGGATGCACGAGTTCGCCCGCAACCTCTCCTACGGCGAGCAGCGGCGGCTGGAGATCGCCCGTGCGCTGGCCACCGACCCGGCGCTGCTCTGCCTGGACGAGCCGGCCGCCGGCTTCAACCCGGCGGAGAAGGAGGAACTGCTCCAGCTCATCCGGCAGATCCGGGACACCGGCGTGACCGTGCTCTTGATCGAGCACGACATGCGCCTGGTCATGGGGGTCACCGACCGGATCGTCGTGCTGGAGTTCGGAAAGAAGATCGCCGAGGGGCTCCCCGCCGAGGTGCGGGACAACCCGAAGGTGATCGCGGCGTACCTGGGGGTGCCGGACGATGCTGCTTGAGATCGACGATGTGAGCCTGCTCTACGGGCGGATCCAGGCGCTGCACGGCATCAGCCTGACGGTGGACGAGGGCGAGATCGTCGCCCTGATCGGCGCCAACGGCGCCGGCAAGTCGACCACGATGCGGGCGATCTCCGGCATCCGGCCGGTCGCCAGCGGCAGCATCCGGTTCAACGGTGAGGACATCACCAAGCTCCGGGCGGACCTGCGGGTCCGGCGTGGGCTCTGCCAGGCGCCGGAGGGTCGGGGCATCTTCCCCGGCATGTCGGTGCTGGAGAACCTCGACATGGGCGCGTACACCCGGCGGGACCGGTCCGGCATCGCGCAGGACCTGAACCGGGTGCTGGAGCTCTTCCCGCGCCTGGCCGAGCGGCGCAAGCAGCCGGGCGGCACCCTCTCCGGCGGTGAGCAGCAGATGCTGGCCGTCGGCCGGGCGCTGATGAGCCGGCCGAAGCTGCTGCTGCTCGACGAGCCCTCGATGGGTCTGGCGCCGATGCTGATCCAGCAGATCTTCGACATCATCACGGAGATCAACCAGCAGGGCACCACCATCCTGCTGGTGGAGCAGAACGCCCAGCAGGCGCTGGCCCGGGCCCACCGGGCGTACGTGCTGGAGACCGGCCGGATCGTCAAGAGCGGCACCGGTGCCGAGCTGCTGCACGACCCCGCGGTCAAAGAGGCCTACCTCGGCGTGGCCTGACCGCACCGCCACCCCTTATCGCAAGGAGCGCAACGACATGTTCAACACCAGTGGTGGCCGCCGGGTCGTCCTCGGCGTCACCGGCGCCGCGCTGCTCGCCCTCCCTCTCGCCGGCTGCGGCGCGAAGGAGAACACCGGGCAGCCGGGCGCCGGCCCCTCCGTCACCGCCGCCGCCGACTCGGCGCTGGCCGCGAAGGTGCCCGACGCGATCAAGGCCGACGGCGTGATCAAGGTCGGCACCGACTCGACCTACGCCCCGAATGAGTTCCTGGACCAGGACGGCAAGACGATCGTCGGCTTCGACGTGGAGCTGTTCAACGCGGTGGCGCAGAAGCTCGGCCTGAAGGCCCAGTACGAGGCGGCGCCGTTCGACTCGATCCTCCCTGGCGTGGACTCCGGCAAGTACGAGATCGGCGTCTCCTCGTTCACCATCAACGCCGACCGGCTGAAGAGCGTCAACATGGTCAGCTACTACTCCGCCGGCACCCAGTGGGCCACCAAGGCCGGCAACCCGGCCAAGATCGACCCGAACGACGCCTGCGGCAAGAAGATCGCGGTGCAGGTCGGCACCGTGCAGCTCGACGACATCACCGCCCGGTCGAAGAAGTGCACCGACGCCGGCAAGCCGGCGATCACCATCGACCAGTACCAGGCGCAGAGCGACGCCACCGCCGCCGTGGTCAGCGGCAAGGACGACGCCATGCTCGCCGACTCCCCGGTCGGGGCGTACGCGGTGAAGCAGAGCAACGGCCAGCTGGAGCTGCTCGGTGACATCTACGAGGCCGCCCCGTACGGCTACGCGGTGAAGAAGGACCAGCAGGCCTTCGCCGAGGTGCTCAAGGAGGCCGTGCAGGCGGTCATCGCCGATGGCTCGTACCAGAGCGCGCTGAAGAAGTGGGGCGTCGAGGGCGGCGCCATCACCACCCCGGCGCTGAACCCCGCCAGCTGAGCATGGCGGCAACAGAGACAACCGAGCGGGCACGGCCGGAACCCATCCAGGCCGTGCCCGTGCGGCATCCCGGGCGGTGGCTCGCCGTCGCCGTGATCGGGGTGCTGGTTGCCATGTTCGTCCACCTGCTGGTGACGAACAAGGCGTTCAACTGGTCGTTCATGGTCGACGAGATGTTCCGGCCACCGATCATGCAGGGGGTGCGCGGCAGCATCGCGCTGCTCGTGACCGCCATGCTGATCGGCGTCGGGCTGGGCGTCGTCATCGCCATCATGCGGCTGTCGGAGAATCCGATCCTGCGCGGGGTCTCCTGGGCGTACACCTGGTTCTTCCGGGCGGTGCCCCGGCTGGTGCTGGCGATCCTCTTCGGCAACCTGGGCATCCTCTGGGCCCGGATCGAGTTCGGGCTGCCCTTCGACCGGCAGATCGGCGCGCTCTTCGGTGTGCAGGACTTCGAGGCGCGGCTGTTCGGGTTCTCGGCGGTGGAGATCCTCACCGGGTTCGTCGCCGGCATGCTGGCGTTGGGCCTGTCCGAGGCCGCGTACATGGCGGAGATCGTCCGGGCCGGGATCCAGTCGGTGGACGAGGGGCAGACCGAGGCCGCCCAGGCCCTCGGCCTGCGCCGGAGCCAGATCCTGCGCCGGATCGTGCTGCCGCAGGCCATGCGGGTGATCGTCCCGCCGACCGGCAACGAGACCATCGCCATGCTCAAGGACACCTCGCTGGTGGCCTTCGTGCCGGTCTCCGCCGAGTTGTTCTTCCAGCTCAGGGCCGTCGGTAGCCGGACCTTCCAGGTCTTCCCGATGTTGGTCGCGGCGACCATCTGGTATCTGCTGCTGACCAGCGTGCTGCTGGTCGGCCAGTACTACCTGGAGCGGCACTTCTCCAAGGGCTTCGATCGCAGCAGCCAGGCGAAGACCAAACTGCGGGGCATGGCGGTCGGTGGCGGCGGCGCTACCGGAGGGGCGGGGGGCGAATGACCGGCGTGACGACTCCGGCGCAGGCCGGCGCGACGACGGCGGGCGACGGCATGATGGTCCGGGCCGAGCAGGTGCACAAGTCGTTCGGCTCGATCGAGGTGCTCAAGGGCATCGACCTGGAGGTCCGCTCCGGGGAGGTGTGCTGCCTGCTGGGGCCCTCCGGCTCCGGCAAGTCGACCTTCCTGCGCTGCATCAACCACCTGGAGAAGATCAACGCCGGTCGGATCTGGGTGGACGGCGAACTGATCGGCTACCGGGAGCGCGGCGGCAAGCTGCACGAGCTGCGGGAGAAGGAGGTGGCCGCCCAGCGTCGTGCGATCGGCATGGTGTTCCAGCGGTTCAACCTCTTCCCGCACATGACCGCCCTGCAGAACGTCGCCGAGGCGCCGGTGCTGCTGGGCCGGGAGAAGAAGGCCGCCGCCCGGGACCGGGCCGCCGCCCTGCTGGAGCGGGTGGGGCTGGGCGACAAGCTCGGCAACTATCCCGGCCAGCTCTCCGGCGGTCAGCAGCAGCGGGTGGCGATCGCCCGGGCGTTGGCGATGCAGCCGAAGCTGATGCTCTTCGACGAGCCCACCAGCGCGCTCGACCCGGAGCTGGTCGGCGAGGTGCTCGACGTGATGAAGGACCTGGCCCGCGACGGCATGACGATGATCGTGGTCACCCACGAGATCGGCTTCGCCCGTGAGGTCGGCGACAAGCTGGTCTTCATGGACGGCGGCGTCGTGGTCGAGTCCGGCAACCCGCGCGAGGTGATCGCCAACCCCCGGCACGACCGGACGAAGGCGTTCCTGGCCAAGGTGCTCTGAACCGGTGCTCCCGGTGCGGCCGTCCGGCCGCACCGGGACGCCGTCCACCGGTCGTCCGACGACCACCACGGCGCCGGGTGCACCCCCGCGGCCGGCGTGGGCGATGTCGCAGCGGCTGCTGTCGGGGGGTGCGACTAGAGTCGCTCGGGTGACAGCTACGACGCCGCGCCTGCTCCTCGTCGACGGACACTCCCTGGCATACCGGGCCTTCTTCGCCCTGCCGGTGGAGAACTTCTCCACCACGACCGGGCAGCCGACCAACGCCGTCTACGGCTTCACCTCGATGCTGATCAACGTGCTCCGCGACGAGCAGCCCACCCACATCGTGGTCACCTTCGACGTCTCCCGCCGCTCCTTCCGCACCGAGCGCTACGCGGAGTACAAGGCCGGCCGCAGCGAGACCCCGACCGACTTCCACGGCCAGGTCAGCCTGGTCAAGGAGGTGCTCGCGGCGCTGCGCATCCCGGTGGTGGAGAAGGAGGGGTACGAGGCCGACGACGTCATCGCCACCCTGGCCTGCCAGGCCCGCGACCAGGGCATGTCGGTGCTGATCACCACCGGCGACCGGGACGCGTTCCAGCTCGTCGGTGACCGGGTCACCGTGCTCTACCCGCGCAAGGGCGTCTCCGACCTGGCCCGGATGGACCCGGCGGCGGTCGAGGCGAAGTACGGGGTCGGCCCCCAGCAGTACCGGGACCTGGCCGCCCTGGTCGGCGAGACCAGCGACAACCTCCCGGGCATCCCGGGCGTCGGCCCGAAGACCGCCGCCAAGTGGATCAACACGTACGGCGGGGTGGACGGGATCATCGCCCGGGCCGACGAGATCAAGGGCAAGGCCGGCGACAGCCTGCGGGAGCGGCTCGCCGACGTGATCCGCAACTACGAGATCAACTGCCTGGTCTCCGACCTGGAGCTGCCGATCCGCCCGGAGGACGCCCGTTGGCAGGGCTGGGACCGGGAGGCCGTGCACCAGGTCTTCGACACCCTCCAGTTCCGGATCCTGCGCGACCGGCTCTACCAGTACCTGGAGGCCGTGGAGCCGGAGGCCGAGGCCGGGTTCGACCTGACCGGCGAGGTGCTCACCGAGCCGGGCGCGCTGGCCGGCTGGCTCGCCACGCACGCCCCGGCCGGCGCCCCGGTGGGGCTGGCGGTCAAGCTCGACACCGGTCCCAACCGCCGGCACACCGCCTCGGTGACCGGGATGGCCCTGGCCACCGCCGGTGGCGCGGCGGCCTGGTTCGACCCGGCCCGGCTGGAGCCCGCCGACGAGTCGGCCCTGGCCGGCTGGCTCGCCGACGCCACCCGCCCCAAGGTGCTGCACGACAGCAAGCCGGCGGTGCTGGCCTTCGCCGCCCACGGCTGGTCCCTGGACGGCATCGCCCGGGACACCCAGATCGCCGCCTACCTGGCCCGCCCCGACCAGCGCTCCTACGACCTGACCGACCTGGCGCTGCGCTACCTGCACCGCGAGCTGCGGGTGGACGCCCCCGAGACCGGCCAGCTCACCCTCGACGGGCTGGGCGACGACGGCGCCGCCGAGCAGAACCTCATGCTCCAGGCCCGGGCCACCCTCGACCTGGCCGACGCGATCGACGCCGAGCTGTCCCGCGACGGCGAGCAGTCCGCCCGGCTGATGGCCGGGGTGGAGCTGCCGCTGATGCGGGTGCTGGCCGACATGGAGCGGATCGGCATCGCCGCCGACACCCACTACCTGTCGGAGCTGGAGGCGCACTTCGCCGCCGAGGTGAAGGCCGCGGCGCAGGGCGCGTACGAGGCGGTCGGGCGGGAGTTCAACCTCGGCTCGCCCAAGCAGCTCCAGGAGATCCTCTTCACCGAGCTGGGCCTGCCCAAGACCAAGAAGATCAAGACCGGCTACACCACCGACGCCGACGCCCTCCAGTGGCTCCACGCGCAGAACCCGCACCCGGTCCTGGCCCACCTGCTGCGCCACCGTGACGTCGCCAAGCTCAAGTCGACCGTGGACGGCCTGCTCAAGTCGGTCTCCGACGACGGCCGCATCCACACCACCTTCAACCAGACGGTGGCGGCCACCGGCCGGCTCTCCTCCACCGAGCCCAACCTCCAGAACATCCCCATCCGCACCGAGGAGGGGCGCCGGATCCGGCGCGCCTTCGTGGTGGGGGAGGGCTACGAGCGCCTGCTCACCGCCGACTACAGCCAGATCGAGATGCGGATCATGGCGCACCTGTCGTCGGACGACGCGCTGATCGAGGCGTTCAACTCCGGCCACGACTTCCACGCCGCCACCGCCTCCTCGGTCTTCGAGGTGCCGGTCGCCGAGGTCACCCCCGACCAGCGGCGCAAGATCAAGGCGATGAACTACGGCCTGGCGTACGGGCTGAGCGCGTTCGGCCTCTCCCAGCAGCTCGGGATCAGCGCCGACGAGGCGCGTGGGCTGATGGAGAACTACTTCGCCGGGTTCGGCGGGGTCCGCGACTACCTGCACGAGGTGGTCGCCCGGGCCCGGCAGGACGGCTACACCTCCACCATCCTGGGCCGCCGCCGCTACCTGCCCGACCTGGTCAGCGACAACCGGCAGCGCCGGGACATGGCCGAGCGGATGGCGCTCAACGCCCCGATCCAGGGCTCCGCGGCCGACATCATCAAGGTCGCCATGCTGCACGTCGACAGCGCGCTGCGCGACGCCGGGCTGCGGTCCCGGATGCTGTTGCAGGTGCACGACGAACTGGTCTTCGAGGTGGCCCCGGGCGAACGGGAGGCCCTGGAGGCGCTGGTGCGGCGGGAGATGGGCGAGGCGTACCCGCTCTCCGTGCCGCTGGAGGTCTCCGTCGGCGAGGGCCGGGACTGGAACAGCGCCGACCACTGACCGGGCCTCGGCCGGGTCCGCCGGGCCGCGAGGCAGCGCCTCGCGGCCTCGCCGGCCCCTCTCCGCGTGTGCGGCGGAGGGGCGTGGGTCAGCGTCCGGGTCCCCGGCGCTCCTTCGGCGGGGTGCCGTGCCGATCGAGGGCCTTCCGGGACGGGCCGCCCGGGGGCGGAAGCGGACCCTTGAGCGGATCGTGGCCCCAGTTCATCAGGGACCAGCGCCACTTGGTCTCGCGGACGTCGCCGGAGGGGCGCTGGGCCATGTGCCGGCGGACGTAGCCGACCACCTTGCGCATGTGCTTGTAGTCGCCCTCGGACAGGTCGCCGCGCTTGCGCCGCAACAGCTCGATGATCTTCCGGCCGGATTCGTGGCCGACGGACTCGCCGCCCCCGGAGCGGCCGCCCTTGTGCCAGCCCACCTGCTTGGACTCGTCCGTCTTCAGCCAGCTCGACAACTCACCGGGCTTCATGTTCACCGCCTCGGTGAACTCCTGGTAGGTGTCCCGCCCGTCCTCAGCTCGGCTCATGGCGCAGCACCTCCGGTCGGTGGGCGGCGTCCCGGCCGGAGTGGTCGTTGCGGATCCGGTACTGCGGGTCCTCCGGCGACGCGTTGACGGTGCGCCCCCGCACGTGCGTCCGTTCGGTGATCTTGTCCTTGACCACGCCGTACGCCCGGCCGCCGTGGCTGGCCCAGGAGACGTGGTCGCCCGTCTGGAACTCCTTCTCGGCCATGCCCGACGGGTACCCGCCGGCCATGCCGCGAAACGACGGAGCGGGGCTACGGCGTGATCTCGGTGATCGGCAACTTGATGTCGAACGGCTCGGAGAGTTCGATCAGCCCGTCGCTGTCGGCCATCAGCTCGTACTGCCGCTCGCCGCCGGGCCCGATCCGGTAGCCGCGACGGTAGGCGTGGAGGTGCACGGGGTCCTGCTCCACCCGCCAGTAGAACGGAATGCCCGCGGCGGCGTACTCACCGGGTTTGGCGAACCGGTCCGTCCGCCGCGTGCCGGGCGACACGACCTCCACGGCAAGGACGACGTCCTCCGGCAGGAGCCGGGGGGCGGTCGGCGGACACGTCCGCGCGACAGAGCAGTACGTCCGGCTGTCGGCTGGCGTTGGCGTCGAGGGCCACGCCGACCGCCTGGGCGGCGCGGAGATGCCCGGGCGCGTGGGCCCGCAGCCACATCCAGAGCAGACTGGAGATGTCCTGATGGTCCAGGGTGGGGGAGGGTGTCACCTGGACGACTCCATCGACGAGTTCGACGCGGGGCGCGTCGTCCGGCAGTTTGAGCAGGTCCTCCAGCGTGTAGTCGGCACGCTGCTGTCGAGTCGGATCCGGAAACCAGGGGCGAGCTGGTGTCGCGATCGGCTCGGCGCTCACCGGCACAGCGTAACGCTGTCGATGTCGACGAGGCCGGACTCCGAGTGCGGCGAGCCCGTCAGAGCGGCTTCTCGGTGACGAAGATGGCGGTGCCGGGGAAGAGCCGCCCGCGCAGCGGGCTCCACTGCCCCCAGACGCCCTCGTGTCCCTCGGGCCACTCCGGCTCCACCAGGTCGACCAGCCGGAACCCCGCCGCGACCAGCTCGCGCACCCGGTCGCCCAGGGTGCGGTGCTGCTCGACGTAGGTGGCCACGCCGCTGTCGTCCTGCTCCACGTAGGGGGAGCGGTCGAAGTACGAGTGCACGGCGGTGAGCCCGCGCTCCCCGGGGTCGTCGAGGAAGATCCAGCGCATCGGGTGGGTCACCGCGAAGACCCAGCGGCCGCCCGGGCGCAGCACCCGGTGCACCTCGGCCATCAGCGCGGCGGAGTCGTCCACGAACGGGATCGCCCCGAACGCCGTGCAGGCGATGTCGAAGGCCGCGTCGCTGAAGGGCAGCGCCAACGCGTCGGCCTGCACCAGCGGCACGCGTACCCCGGTGGTCCCGCCGGCGTGCGCGGCGTGCCGCAGCATGCCGGCGGAGAGGTCGAAGGCGACCGGTCGGGCGCCCTGGCCGGCCAGCCAGCGGGCGCAGGCCGCGGCGCCGCAGCCCACCTCCAGCACCCGGCGGCCGGCGACGTCGCCGAGCAGGCGGGCGTCGGCCTCCCGCAGCCCCTCCGGGCACCAGACGAAGTCCACGTCGCCCAGGAAGGCGCCGTGCTGGGCCTGGTAGTCGTCGGCGTCGGCGTCCCACCAGCCGCGGTTGGCGCGGCGGGTCTCCGCGTCGCCGACCCGGCGCCGGATCACCCGGTTGTCGTCGTCCACGCGCCCACGCTAGGCCCTGCCCCGGTGGGGACCGACGGCGCCGGGCCGGTGCCGGTCGGGGGAGTCCGGCGACCGGTCGGCCGGTGCGCTACCTTCTCCGCGTGGGGCCGGTGTGACGCAAGAGACAATCGGGACGGTTTCCCACTGAAATCTCCGCTTTCGCAGCTGGCGAGTCTGCGAGGACCCGGGATGCCTTGCACGCTGTGGTAATGCAGCGGGTAGGCTAGACGATGCGCTCGCGGATCGTGTGCCTCGGCAGGGAGCAGGTGCGCGGTCACCGGAGCCACTAATGATCTTCACTTGGCGATCGTTCGGTGTGCCCGGCGGCGGATCCGTTGGCGCGAAATGGTCACCGCGACACCACGCCTGCTGTGACAACCCATCCGACCGGAGCAACCGCCCACATGACGAGCAGCATCGAGGCCCCCTCGAGCGCCACCCGGGTCACCCACGACGATCTCGGTTCCGAGGAGGCTTTCCTCGCCGCGATCGACGAGACCATCAAGTACTTCAACGACGGCGACATTGTCGAAGGCACCGTCGTCAAGGTCGATCGGGACGAGGTCCTTCTCGACATCGGCTACAAGACCGAGGGTGTCATCCCCTCTCGGGAGTTGTCGATCAAGCACGACGTGGACCCCGCCGAGGTCGTCTCGGTCGGTGACCACATCGAGGCCCTGGTCCTCCAGAAGGAGGACAAGGAGGGTCGTCTGATCCTCTCCAAGAAGCGGGCGCAGTACGAGCGGGCCTGGGGCACGATCGAGAAGATCAAGGACGAGGACGGCGTCGTCCGCGGTTCGGTCATCGAGGTGGTCAAGGGTGGCCTCATCCTCGACATCGGGCTGCGCGGCTTCCTGCCCGCCTCCCTGGTCGAGATGCGGCGGGTGCGCGACCTTCAGCCGTACGTCGGCCGTGAGCTCGAGGCCAAGATCATCGAGCTGGACAAGAACCGCAACAACGTGGTCCTGTCCCGCCGGGCCTGGCTGGAGCAGACGCAGTCCGAGGTGCGCACCGAGTTCCTCAACAAGCTGCAGAAGGGGCAGGTCCGCAAGGGCGTCGTCTCTTCGATCGTCAACTTCGGCGCGTTCGTCGACCTGGGTGGCGTGGACGGCCTGGTGCACGTCTCCGAGCTGTCCTGGAAGCACATCGACCACCCGTCCGAGGTCGTCGAGGTCGGCCAGGAGGTCGAGGTCGAGGTCCTGGACGTCGACCTGGACCGCGAGCGGGTCTCGCTGTCGCTGAAGGCGACCCAGGAGGACCCGTGGCGTCAGTTCGCCCGCACCCACGCGATCCAGCAGATCGTGCCGGGTAAGGTCACCAAGCTGGTGCCGTTCGGCGCCTTCGTCCGGGTGGACGACGGCATCGAGGGCCTGGTCCACATCTCCGAGCTGGCCGAGCGCCACGTGGAGATCCCGGAGCAGGTCGTGCAGGTCGGCTCCGAGGTCATGGTCAAGGTCATCGACATCGACCTGGAGCGCCGCCGGATCTCGCTGTCGCTCAAGCAGGCCAACGAGGGCTTCGTCGAGGGCGAGGAGCACTTCGACCCGACCCTCTACGGCATGGCCGCGACCTACGACGCCGAGGGCAACTACATCTACCCGGAGGGCTTCGACCCGGAGACGGGCGAGTGGCTCGAGGGGTACGACAAGCAGCGCGAGACCTGGGAGAACCAGTACGCCGAGGCCCGTCAGCGCTGGGAGGCCCACACCAAGCAGGTGCAGACCTCCCGCGCCGCCGACGCCGAGGCCGCTGCCAACCCGGCTCCGGCCGTGTCGACCGGTGGCACCACCACCACGACCAGCACGGCCCCCAGCCGTCAGGCCGAGGAGCCGGCCGGCACCCTGGCCACCGACGAGGCGCTCGCCGCTCTGCGGGAGAAGCTCGCCGGCGGCAAGTGACCCTGTGACAACTCCAGTTCGGTGCGGCTGACGCCGCGCAGCGACCTGGAGCCGTCACTGACACGACGACGGGCCCCGTCCCCGCGATCCGGTTCCACCGGGTCGCCGGGGGCGGGGCCCTCGCCGTACCCGGCGACCCCGCCCGCGTTGGCCGCCTGCCCGCCGCCGCCGGCCCGGCGTGACCGGCCCCGATCGCGACGTGTCGCGGTGTTCCCCACGCGGGATACCCCGAGATGCCGCAAGGGGGGCCGGACGCCGCCAGTCCGGTCGGCGGTTCCCGTGCTCGCCGCCCGCCCGGCCCCGTCGGGCCCCCGGTCTGCGGGCATGTCGCGGTCTTCTCGGCGCCGGACACCGTCACCCGCCGCAAGCGGACAGCTGATCCCACCGCTTCCGGTCGGCCGCCCCGGCGACGGGGACGGGTCCGGTGTGGCGGGGCGGATGGTGATCCGGTTGACTGGTCCGGTGCTGAAAGTGGGGTTGACCGGCGGGATCGGGTCCGGCAAGAGCGCGGTGGCGGCCCGGCTGGCCGAGCGCGGCGCGGTCGTCGTCGACGCCGACCGGATCGCCCGGGAGGTGGTCGCCCCGGGCAGCGAGGGGCTGGCCGAGATCGTCGCCGCCTTCTCCGCGCGCGTGCTCGACCGGGACGGCGCGCTGGACCGGGCGGCGCTCGGCGCGGTGGTCTTCGGTGACGAGGCGGCCCGCCGCCGGTTGGAGGCGATCACCCATCCCCGGGTGCGGGCGCGGACCGCGGAGCTGATCGCCGGGGCGTCCGCCGACGCGGTGGTGGTCAACGACGTGCCGTTGCTGGTCGAGGTGGGGCTGGCACCGACGTACCACCTGGTGCTGGTCGTCCGGGCGGACGTCGCCACCCGCCTGGCGCGGCTCGAACGCGGCCGCGGCATGTCGCGTACGGAGGCCGAGCGGCGGATCGCCGCCCAGGCCGACGACGCCCGCCGGCGGGCCGCCGCGGACGTGGAGCTCGCCAACGACGGCAGCCTCGAGCAGTTGCACGCGGCGGTGGACGCCCTCTGGCGGGACCGCCTGGTGCCGTACGAGCGCAACGTGCGGCAGCGGCGTGCGGTTGCGGCGCAGCCGGTGGCGCTCACCGGGCCCGACCCCAGCTGGCCTCAGCAGTACGCCCGCCTCGCCGCCCGGATCCGGCACGCCGTGGCCCCGGCGGAGCTGCGGGTGGACCACATCGGGTCGACCGCCGTGCCGGGTCTCGCCGCCCAGGACGTGATCGACATCCAGCTGACCGTGCCGTCGCTGGCCGAGGCGGACGGGCCGCTGGCCGAGCGGCTCGCCGAGGCGGGCTTCCCCCGGTTGCCGGGGCAGTGGTGGGACAGTCCCCGTCCCGCCGGGAGCGGGCGCTGGGAGAAGCGGCTGCACGGCAGCGCCGATCCGGCTCGCCCGGTCAACCTGCACCTGCGGGTGGCCGGCTCGCCCGGGTGGCGGTACGCGCTGCTGACGCGGGACCACCTGCGCGCCGATCCCGACCAGCGGGCCGCGTACCTGTTGTTGAAGCGGGAGCTGGCGGCCGGGGCCCCGGCCGGCGGCACCTCCGCCACGGCGCGGGACCCCTGGTTCGACGAGGAGCACCTGCGCGCCGAGGAGTGGGCCACGCGGACCGGCTGGCGACCCTGACGGGTCAGCGGGTCGTGCCGGCCCGCCTCGTCGGCCGGGCCTCCGGCGTCGCCGGCGCCGTGGCGGCCTTCCGCGCCGAGCCCGGCGCCTTCGGGCGCGTCGCCGGGGCCGTCGGGCCGGTCGGCGCCATCCCGGCCGGCACCGGCCCGGGGTTCAGGTCGAGCTGCGCCCAGGCGCCCTGCCCGGTCCGCAGCTCCAGTCGGCGCAGCAGACCGGTGTGGTCGATCCAGTAGCGCAGCCGCAGGCCCTGGGCGCGCAGCTCCAGCACGTCCACCGGGTGGCCGGCCACCCGGTCCCCGCGCAGCCGTACCGCCGAACCGGGCCGCACGGCGGTCCCGCCGGCCCGCAGCGCCGCGTCGACCAGCCGGTCGAGGTCGTCGGTGGGTCCCGCGGCGGGCCGCCAGCCGGCCGCCGTGGGCGGTGGCAGCGGCGGGGTGTCCGGCGCGCCGGTGGGGCCGGCGCCGAGCGGCACCTCCGCCCGGGCGAAGCCGGCGGCGTCGCGGCGCAGCAGCGTGTGCCGGCCGAGGGTGTCCAGGTCGGCCACCGAGAGGTAGGCCAGCTGGCCGGTCCAGCGCAGCCAGCCGGAGCCGCGCAGGTTGGCGGCGGCGCCCAGGGGGGCGGCCACGGTGACGGCCGCGCCGGCCACGGCGCGCAGCCGGGTCGGTAGCCGGTCCAGGCGGGCGGCTTCGGCGTCGGTGAGCGCGCGGGGCAGCCCGGGGCGGCCGCCCAGCGCGTCGACCGCCCAGAGGGTGGGCCGGTCGCTGCGCTCCAGTTCGACGGTGACCGGGTTCCCGTCGGGCAACCGCCCCTCCCACCGGTGCAGCCGGGCGTCGCCGTCGACCCACCAGCGGGGGTCCCGGTCACCGGCGGCGGGCGGGGCGGACGGGGTGACGTTCCGGTCGGCCGTGGCCGGGCGGGGCAGCGGGGCCTGGAGGACGTCCACCTGCTCGCCGCCGATGCGCGTCCGCCCCACCCACCGGCCGCCGCCGCGCAGCAGCGGGTCGGTCGGTTCCGGCCGGTCGGCGGCCAGCCCGAAGAGCAGCTCCAGCACCGCCCCCGGGCCCCGACCGTCGGGCAGGTCGCGCAGTCGCCAGCGGTCGGTGGGTGGGATCAGCGGGGGCGGCGCGGGGGTCAGCACCGCAGTGGGGTCGGGGCGCGCCACGACGACCGTCGGTGTCGCCTGGAGCAGGCCCCGGTGCGGTCCGGCCCCCGGGCCGCCCACGTCGAGGTAGGCGAGCTGCCGGGCCCAGTCGACCCAGCCCACCAGGTCGACGCGGGCTCCGCCGGTGCCGGCGGTGACCCGTACGCCGGCCCGCAGGTCCCGGTAGTTGGTGACCCGGGCCGCGGCGAGCCGCTCGGACTCGCCGACGGTGAGCGCGCGCGCCGGCCCGGCCGATTCCGGCGTCCAGCCCAGCAGGCCGGCGACCAGCGCGGTGGCGGTGGCGGTGGCGACCACGCAGAGCGCGACCAGGGTGCCGCGGCGGTGGGTCGGTGGGACCTCGACGGGACCGTCACGGAGGGGCGGCGGCGAGGCCGGGGGTACGCCGTGTCGACCGTCCCGGCGGTGGTGCCGGCCGGCCCGACGCCGGCCCCGGGCGGCGTGGCCGGTCGGTCCCGGTCCGTCGGCCAGGCCGCGGACGGTCACGGTACGGCCGGTTGTGGCCGGGGACACGTCGGCGGGCGGCGGACGTGACGGCTGTTCGGGGGAGGTGTCCACGAGAGGTTGAACGGCTCGCGGAGGCGGCGGTGACGGTGGGGAGGTGGGGCGCTCGCGGCGGCCGGTCTGCGCTCTCAGCGCGACCACACGGGTGCGCACGCCGGTGATGTCCGGGTGCTGCGACCCTCGTGCCGGGGGCGGGCCTCCCGTGAGGGTTCGGCCACCTGCCCGGTCGGCCGCCGCGAGCGGCCTACGGTGTACAGGCTAGCGCGATGGGATGTGCGCCACAATGAGAATATCGAAGCCGATCACGCGCGGACGGCGTTCGAGCCGGAGTGTCGGACCTCCGGCGTACCGTTGAGGTCATGGCGCTCGACATTCCCCGCCTCGACGGCCGCTTCCAGGTGGTCAGCGAGTTCCAGCCCGCCGGCGACCAGCCGGCCGCCATCGACGATCTTGAGCGGCGGGTGCGCCGCGGCGACCGCAACACGGTGCTGCTCGGCGCCACCGGCACCGGTAAGAGCGCCACCACGGCGTGGTTGGTCGAGCGGTTGCAGCGGCCGACCCTGGTGCTCGCCCCCAACAAGACGCTCTGCGCCCAGCTGGCCAAGGAGTTCAGCGAGCTGCTCCCGCACAACGCGGTGGAGTACTTCGTCTCGTACTACGACTACTACCAGCCCGAGGCGTACATCCCGCAGACCGACACCTACATCGAGAAGGACTCCTCGATCAACGAGGAGGTCGAGCGGCTGCGGCACTCGGCGACCATGTCGCTGCTCACCCGCCGCGACGTGGTGGTGGTCGCGACCGTGTCGGCGATCTACGGCCTCGGCACCCCGGAGGAGTACCTCGACCGCGCGGTGCGGATGGCCGTCGGCCAGGAGCTGGACCGTGACCAGCTGCTGCGCCGGCTGGTCGACATCCGGTACACCCGCAACGACATGGCGTTCCAGCGCGGCACCTTCCGGGTCCGCGGTGACACCCTGGAGATCATCCCGGCCTACGAGGAGCTGGCCGTCCGGATCGAGCTCTTCGGCGACGAGGTGGAGAAGCTCTACTACCTCAACCCGCTCACCGGCGACGTGGTCAGGGAGGTCGACCACCTGATGATCTTCCCGGCCACGCACTACGCGGCCGGCCCGGAGCGGATGGAGCGGGCGATCCGCGACATCGAGAACGAGCTGGGTGAGCGGCTGGCGGAGCTGGAGCGGCAGGGCAAGCTGCTGGAGGCGCAGCGGCTGCGGATGCGCACCACGTACGACATCGAGATGATGCGCCAGGTCGGGTTCTGCTCCGGCATCGAGAACTACTCGATGCACATGGACGGCCGGCTGCCCGGCAGCCCGCCGCACTGCCTGCTGGACTACTTCCCCGACGACTTCCTCACCGTGGTCGACGAGTCGCACGTGACGATCCCGCAGATCGGCGGCATGTACGAGGGCGACGCCTCCCGCAAGCGGATGCTCATCGACCACGGCTTCCGGCTGCCCAGCGCCGCCGACAACCGGCCGCTGCGCTTCGACGAGTTCCTGGAGCGGGTGGGCCAGATGGTCTTCCTGTCGGCGACCCCGGGCCCCTGGGAGATGGAGCAGGCCCAGGGCGAGTTCGTCGAGCAGGTGATCCGCCCGACCGGCCTGATCGACCCGGAGGTGGTCATCAAGCCCACCAAGGGGCAGATCGACGACCTGATGCACGAGATCAAGCTGCGCACCGAGCGGGACGAGCGGGTGCTGGTCACCACGCTGACCAAGAAGATGGCCGAGGACCTCTCGGACTACCTGCTGGAGAACGGCATCCGGGTGCGCTACCTGCACTCGGAGGTTGACACCCTGCGGCGGGTGGAGCTGCTGCGCGAGCTGCGCAAGGGCGACTACGACGTGCTGGTCGGCATCAACCTGCTCCGGGAGGGCCTCGACCTGCCCGAGGTCTCCCTGGTGGCCATCCTCGACGCCGACAAGGAGGGCTTCCTGCGCAGCGGCCGGTCGTTGATCCAGACCATCGGCCGGGCCGCCCGTAACGTCAGCGGGCAGGTGCACATGTACGCCGACAAGATCACCCCGTCGATGGCCGACGCGATCGACGAGACCAACCGGCGGCGGGCCAAGCAGATCGCCCACAACGAGGCGCACGGGATCAAGCCCGAGCCGCTGCGCAAGAAGATCCACGACATCCTGGACGACATCTACCGCGAGGCGGAGGACACCGAGAACTCGCGGGTCGGCGGCGCCGTGCGGCAGCTCTCCCGCGGCAAGGCCCCGGTCAAGGAGACCCGCAGTCGCAGCCGCGCCGGCGCCACCGGCCCCTCCCGGGAGGGGATGGCCCGCGCCGACCTGGCGCAGCTCATCCAGGAGCTCAACGACCAGATGCTGGCCGCGGCCCGCGAGCTGCAGTTCGAGCTGGCCGCCCGGATCCGGGACGAGGTCGCCGACCTCAAGAAGGAGCTGCGGGGGATGGACGCCGCCGGCGTGAAGTGACGGGAGGGCGGCGATGACCGCGACGGTCGACCAGGTGGTCGTCGGCGTGCCCGATCCCCGGCTGCGTCCCTTCGTGGGCCGCTACCTGGGCTACCGGGAGTACGCGCCGCGGCCACTGGTTCGCCGGGAGGTCGCCGGCGCCTTCGTGGTCGTCATCCTCGGCTGGGGCGCGCCGCTGGACGTGGTGGACCCGAGGGCCGCGTCGCGCGGGGCGTACCGGGTCGACTCCTTCGTGGCGGGGCCCTTCGACGCGTACTGCACCACCTCGACCGTCGGGGTGGGCCTCGGGGTGCAGCTGCTGCTCACCCCGCCGGCGGCCCGCCGGATCCTCGGCGTGCCGCTGGGGGAGTTGGCCAACCGGGCGGTGGCCGTCGAGCGGCTGCCCGACGCCTGGCTCGACCGGCTGCGCGGCCGGCTGGCCGAGGCGCCGGACTGGCCCCGGCGGTTCGCCCTGCTCGACGGGGCGATCGGCGCGCGGCTGGCCGCCACCCGGCCGGTCGATCCGCGCCTGGGCCGGGCCTGGCGTCGGCTCGCCGGCACCGGCGGCCGGGTCGGCATCGGCGAGCTGGCCGACGAGCTGGGCTGGAGCCGGCGGCACCTGGCGGTCCGGTTCCGGCAGGAGCTGGGCCTGGCGCCGAAGACCACCGGCCGGCTGCTCCGCTTCCAGCGGGCGTACGCCGCGGTGGGCCGCTCCCTCGCCGTGCCCGCCCCCACCCCGGACGAGGCCGGCGGCGAGGACCGGCTCGGGCGGCCGGGCGGCTGGGCCGAGTTCGCCGTCGAGTGTGGCTACTACGACCAGTCGCACCTGATCCGGGACTTCGGTGAGTTCGCCGGCGCCACCCCGGCGGCCCTGGCGTCGTCCGGATCGCATTCGTCCAATCCGGGCTGACCGTCCCGGCGGCAGGCTGTGCCCATGCGAACCATCTACCCGGTCTTCCGGTACGCCGACGCCCGCGCCGCCACCGACTGGCTCTGCGCCGCGTTCGGCTTTCGCGTCCACGCCGTGCACGAGGGGCCCGACGGGACGGTCGCGCACGCGGAGCTGGTCTTCGGCACCGGCATGATCATGGTCGGTGCGGGGACCGGGCCGGGGGCTCGGCCGGCCGACGACGACTACGCCGTCTACGTGTGCGTCGACGACGTCGACGCACACCACGAGCGGGCGAGGGCGGCCGGGGCGGAGGTAGCCCGGGAGCCGTTCGACACCGACTACGGCTCCCGGGACTACGTGGCCCGGGACCTGGCCGGCAACGTCTGGTCGTTCGGGACGTACCGGGCCTGACCCGACGGCGCGGTGGCCGGCGTCACGGGGGCGCCGGCCGCCGCCACCGTGCCGGCGGGACGGCCGCCGCTTGCGGACCGCGCGCGTGCCGCCCTCCTGGAAGCCACCGCACCGGTCGTTGCGGTGCGCGAGCGAGGTATTGCCCTGCGTGACTGTCCTGCGTACCCTCCGTCGTGGGGAGGCCGGGATGCCATTGTCATCAAGTCCTGTCATCCGACGGGCGCGGCTGGGCGCGGAGCTGCGCCAGCTGCGCAGGAGGGAGGCGCTGACGCTGGAGCAGGTGTGCGGCCGGCTGGGCTGGGCCTCGACCTCCAAGCTGTCCCGCATCGAGCTGGGGCAGAGCCGACCGGATCTGGCCGACGTGCTGGACCTGCTCGACGTCTACGCGGTCCCGCCCCCGCAGCGGGACGCGCTGATCGTCATCGCCCGGGACGCGGCGACCAGCCGCGGGTGGTGGAAGGCGCTGGGCGAGATGAGCGAGCGCCAGCGCACCTACGCCGAGCTGGAGGCCGGGGCGGCGGCGATCGTGGAGTACCAGCCGGCCGTCGTGCCGGGGCTGCTCCAGTCCCCGGGCTACGCCCGGACGCGGGTCGCGGCGGGGCGGCTGCTGCACCCGGACGTCGACGTGGACGCCGACGTGCGGGCCCGGCTCGCTCGCCAGGAGGTGCTGCGCCGTCCTGAACCGCCGCGCTACACCGGGCTGCTCGACGCGCGGATCTTCGAGCCGGCCGGGCTGCCGCCGGGGGTGTGGCGTGAGCAGGTGGACCACCTGCTGGCGCTGGGCGACCTGCCGAACGTGACGCTGCGGGTCGTGCCGGTGGGGGCCACGCCCCCCGGCGGCGTGCACCCGTTGACCGGGTACTCGGTCTATTCGTTCCCGGACCCGGCGGACCCGCGGACGGTGATGCTGGAGGCGCTCACCACCGACGTCCGGCTGGCGGCCGACGTCGAGGTCGGCCGCTACGAGCGGCTCACCGGATGGCTGTCGGCGGCGGCGCTGACCGTCGAGGAGACCAGGGCGCTGCTGGGCCGGCTGGCGGACAGGGCGGACGCGCCGGTGGTGGAGGCGGTGCGGGCCGACGCCGGCTGAAGCTCAGCAGCCGGGGCGCCAGCCGCGACCACCGGACCCGGCGCCCCCGAACGCGTCGGGGCCGGTGTGCCGCGCGTGCGCCGCACGGTAGCCCAGGGGTGCGACAACGACGGCCGTGGATCGGTTGGTCAGGCCGGCACGTCGACGAAGTGCTCGACCCGGGGCGGGCCGGCGAAGTGCGGGCCGATCAGCGCCCGCCACTTGCCGAACGCCTCGGTGGCCCGGAAGTTCTGGTCGTGCGCCTCGACGGAGTCCCACTCGACCAGCAGCACGAAGCGGGTGGGGGTCTCGATGCCCCGGGTCATCCGGACCGACCAGCACCCCTCGGCGCCGGCGAGGAGCGGGCGCGCCTGCGCGTAGGCGGCGGCGAAATCGTCCTCGTGCCCGGGCAGTACGTCGATGAGCGCGACTTCAAGAACCATCCGGGAAGCGTCGCACGCCCCCCAGTGCCCGAATCGGCCCGGGGCTCCCTGTCCGACGCCCGGGACATGACACCTAGCCTCCTAGGAAGCGATAGCGGGTGTGCGCCGCTCCGCAGCGTGTCCGAACGTGATGCTGTCGGCAATCGAGGACCCTGAAGGTGCGCCCGCCACCCCGGATGGGGAAGAATGGCGGCGGAGGAGGGGAGTATTCCCTCGCGACGGAGTCGTCAGCACGGTCGATCGCCAACCCTCGGCACCCGACCCGGCCCCGTCGGTCGACGTCCCGCCTGCGGGTCGTCGGCGGAAGAGACCTCCGACAGTCACCAGAGTTCGCGTCACCACCCGTCCCGCCCGCGCTGCGGCGTACGGTGTGCCCACGCAGCGTGTCTGCCGGAGGATTGATTTGAACGTGTCCGGAGTGGTGTGGGGAGTAACGCTCGTCGCGATGACGGCGGTGCTCCTCGTCGACCTGCTCGTCGTCGGTCGACGCCCGCACGAGCCCAGTGTCCGTGAGTCGAGCCTCTGGGTCGGCTTCTACGTCGCCCTCGCCCTGGTCTTCGGCGCGGGTCTCTGGTTGACGTCCGGGGCGAGCTACGCCGGCCAGTTCTACACGGGCTGGCTCACCGAGTACAGCCTGTCGGTCGACAACCTCTTCGTCTTCGTCATCATCATGGCCCGGTTCGGGGTGCCCCGGCAGTACCAGCAGAAGGTGCTGCTCATCGGCATCGTGCTGGCCCTGGTCATGCGCGGCGGCTTCATCGCCGCCGGCGCGGCGCTGATCTCCCAGTTCTCCTGGGTCTTCTACATCTTCGGCGCGTTCCTGATCTACACCGCGGTCAACCTCGCCCGGCAGGGTGAGCCGAACGAGGACGAGTTCAGCGAGAACATGCTGATCCGGTGGAGCCGCAAGGCGCTGCCGATCTCCAAGGACTACGACGGCGCGAAGCTCACCACGCACCAGGCCGGCCGGCGGCTCTTCACCCCGATGCTGATCGTGATGATCGCGATCGGCACCACCGACCTGATCTTCGCGCTGGACTCGATCCCGGCGATCTTCGGCATCACCCAGGAGCCGTACCTGGTCTTCACCGCGAACGTCTTCGCGCTGATGGGGCTGCGGCAGCTCTACTTCCTGCTCGGTGGCCTGCTGGACCGGCTGATCTACCTGAGCTACGGCCTCGCCGTGGTGCTCGGCTTCATCGGCGTCAAGCTGGTGCTGGAGGCCCTTGCGGACAACAACCTGCCGTTCATCAACGGCGGCGAGCACGTCGGCTGGGCCCCGCACATCCCGATCTGGCTGTCGCTGACGGTCATCCTCGGCACCCTCGCCGTGGCGACCGCCGCCAGCCTGATCAAGTCGTCGCGGGACCGGCGGCGGGAGCTGGCCGAAGCCCGCCGCTGACCACGGCATGCCGAAAAGGGGCGCCCCCGCGAGCGGGGGTGCCCCTTCGGCGTAGGTCGGGGGATCAGACCCGGTGCGCGGCCACCAGGGTGGCGACCCGCTCGGCCGGGAGCGCCTCCTCCACCACCTGCCGTCGGCGGTAGCAGGCGTGCAGCATCCGCCGGTCGTCCCCGGGTGCGGCGCTGACGATCCCGACGTGGTGGATGCCGCGTCCGGGGCGGGCGAAGAAGTACAGGTCGCCGGGGCGCTCCTGGCCCGCTGGCACCGGGGTGGTCGCCGTGGCCTGGTCGCGGGCGTCGCGGGGGAGCGTGACGCCGAACCGTCGCCAGGCCAGGTGCACCAGCCCCGAGCAGTCGATCCCGTGTCCGGAGACCCCGCCCCAGACGTAGGCCACCTCGCGGAGCCGCTCGGCGACCGCCAGCACCTCGGCGGCCTCGGGCGCCGCGGCGGGGAGCGGGACCCCGTCGGTCTCGCGGATCCAGAGCGGCCGGTCGTGCCCGGGGACGTGCACCGGCAGCCAGCCGTCCCGGGGCGGCCCGGCGCGGTGCAGCCGGGTGCCGAGGACGACGCCGGCGACGGCGACCGGACCGCCGGGGGTGGCGCGCAGCCCGGTCACCCCGGTGTCCACCACGATCCCCGGCCCGCCCCCCTGCGTCGGGGTGAGCGGGGCGAGGTGGGCGGTGGGCAGCCAGCCGGGGTAGCCGCGCGGGTCGAGCCGGGGCGCGGGCTGGTGCACGGCGACCACGTGCGCCCAGCCGTCCGGGCGGACCTGGGTGACCAGCACCCGCTCCCCGAGCAGCAGTTGGCTCAGCACGCACTCGCCGACCTGCTGCTCGGCGTCCATGCCGGCGATCCAGCCGGGGATGTCGGTGTGCGCGCCGAGGGCGGGGCGGTCGATCGGGCGGACCGCCTCGGGGGCGGACCAGAGCGTGGCGACGGCGACCCGGACGGCGGCCTCGTGGCCCGGTTGCAGCTCCACATCGACCTCCGGTTCGCGGGTGGACACCTACCGGACCCTATGAAAGAAACATACGATCATCAACCGCGCCGCTGCATCTTTGTTTCAGCGAGCCCGGTGATGCCGAGTCCCGGCGCGTCCGGCAGCACCACCGCGGCGCCGTCGTACCGGAGGCCGCCGCGCACCGGCGACCAGGCCAGCCACCAGGCGGCGTCCAGGTCGGAGACGGCCGTGGTCCGGTAGGCGGCGACCAGGCTGGCCGCCGCGCCGACCCCCACCGGGCTCTCCATCATGGAGCCGACGATCGTGCCGAGACCGTGGTCGCGGGCCAGGTCGAGCAGGGTCCGGGCGGCGTGCAGGCCGCCGCACTTGGCCAGCTTGACGTTGACCATGTCGGCGGCCCGCCGCCGGATGACCTCGACCAGGTCGCGGGCGCCGAAGACCGACTCGTCGGCGAGGATCGGCACCTGGACCCGGTCGCTGACCCAGGCCAGGCCGTCCAGGTCCCAGCGGGCCACCGGCTGCTCGACCAGTTCGACGTCGAGCCCGGCGTCCTCGATGCCGCGGATCACCCGGACCGCCTCGCGCGGCGTCCAGCCCTGGTTGGCGTCCAACCGGATCCGCACCCCGGGGCCGACGGCGGCCCGGACGGCGCGGACCCGGTCCAGGTCGCCGGCCGCGTCCGTGCCGACCTTCAGCTTCAGCACGTCGAAGCCCTCCGCGCTCCGCTGCTTGGCCGCCGCCGCCAGCTCCACCGCGTCCCCGGCCGCCAGGGTGACGTCCGTCGGCACGCGCAGGTCCGTGCCGCCGAGCAGCCGCACCAGGGGTACGCCGAGCCGCCGCGCCGCCAGGTCGTGCAGCGCGACGTCGACGGCCGCCTTGGCGGACTCGTTGCCGGTCACCGCGTCCCGGACCTCGCCGCAGCGGGCCACCAGGTCGTCGGCGTCCCGGCCGGCGACCGCGGGGGCGAGCATGTCGCGGACGCACGCCTCCGCGCCGGCGACCGACGCGCCGGTGACCTTCCAGACCTGCGGCGCCTCCCCGAAGCCGGACCGCCCGTCGTCGTCGATCACCTCCACCACCAGGGTCTCCACCGTCGTCGTGCGGCGCAGCGCGGTGACGAACGGGGTGTGTAAGGGGGCGGAAAGCCGGTGGGTGCGTACCGCGGCGATCGTCATGTGCGGCACCCTATACGGCAGACGGGCAGCGGAGGGGAGCGGCGATGAGCCTGCGGGAATGGGAACTGGTGGGTGCGCCGAACGCGCGTGACCTGGGCGGCCTGGTCGCCGTCGACGGGCGCCGGGTACGCGCCGGCCGGCTCCTGCGGACCCCGGCGCTGGGTCGGCTCACCGACGAGGACCTGCCGGTGCTGGGCAAGCTCGCCCCGGCCTGCGTGGTGGACCTGCGCGACGCGTCCGAGATGTCGGTGGCCCCGCCGGACCGGCTGGTCGGTGAGCCGACGGTGGTGCACCTGCCGGTGCACGACCCGGCCCACCCGGTCTTCACGTATGTCTCGGCGGTGCTGCTCGGGCACGACCTGGAGGCGTACGACCAGCTGGCCGAGCAGGGGACGCCGGCGGCGATGGCGGCGATCTACCGCTGGTTCGTCACGGGGGAGTCGGCGCGGGCCGGGTTCGGCGGCGCGGTGCGCCTGGCGGCCCAGCCGGGCAACCTGCCGCTGCTGTTCCACTGTTCGGCCGGCAAGGACCGCACCGGCTGGCTGGCGGTGGTGCTGCTGACCGCGCTCGGGGTGGACGACGCGGCGATCCGGGACGACTACCTGTGCAACAACGAGCTGACGGCCAGCCTGCGCGAGGTGCTGCTGGAGGCGATGGTGAGCCGCCATCCGACGCTGGACCCGGAGACGGTCCGGCCGGTGCTGGAGGTGCGTGCGGAGTACCTGGACGCCGCGTACGACGAGGTGCGGCGGGTGCACGGTTCGTTCGACGCGTACCTGCGCGACGGGCTCGGCGTCACCGACGAGCTGCGCGAGGCGTTGCGGGACAACCTGCTGGAGTGACCCGGCCCGGGGTCGGCTGCCGACCGCGGGCCGGTCGGCAGCCGCGGTACCTCAGCCGGCCAGCTCGTGCCGGGCGGCCCAGACCGCCGCGGAGACGTTGGCGATCAGCCGGCAGGCGTCGTCCTCGACCTCCTCGCCGGTCGCGCCGCCGTCGGCCAGGTCGGTGGTGGTGCAGACGACGATCACGTACGGCGGCGCGTCGTCCGGAAGGACCACGCCGGCGCCGTGCCGCACGCCGCGTACCCAGCCGTTCTTGTGCGCGATCCGGGTGCCGTCGGGCAGTCCGGAGGCGAGGTCCTCGCGGTACTCCTGGGCCAGCAGCACGTCCACCATCGCCGCGCACCCGGCCGGGGTCGCCAGCGGCCCGGGGCGCTCCGCCCCCGTCGCCAGGCCGCCGAGCAGAGCGGCCAGGTCGGCGGCGGTGACGACGTTGGTGATCCCGGCCTCCCGGGCGGCGAAGTCCTCGATGCCGCGTCCGGTGACGCTGTGCCGGGCCCCGGCGAGGGCCCACGCCTGCGCCACCGCGGGCAGGCCGACCCGGTCCAGGACGATGTTGGTGGCCAGGTTGCTGGACCGGGTGATCATGCGGTCGGCGAGCCAGCGCAGGGGGGCGGTCCCGCCCACCCGATCCCAGACCGCCTCGTCGTTGTCGTAGTGCCGGGCGCAGGAGAACCGGGGCGCCCCGGGCAACGCCGAGGCGAACTCGTTGGTGACCGGGGTCGGCGCGTCGAGGTCGAGGGTGCCCGCCTCGGCGGCCCGCCAGAGCGCCAGCAGCACCGCGGCCTTCATGGTGCTGGCCGCGTAGTGGGTCGCGTCGGCGTGCCGGGTCCAGGTGGGGGCGGCGTTGAGCCGACCCACGTAGGCCGAGACGGTGCCGGGCACCTTGTCCAGGTGAGCGTCGAGATCATCCCACGTCATGCCGGTGACCGTAGCCGATCGGCTCACCGGCCCGCGCGGGGCGGCGCCGGCCGCGTCCGTGGGCGGGTGACGCGGCGGAGCCCGGACCGCGCGGGGCGGTCCGGGCTCCGGAGCGATCGGGGTACGCCGGTCAGCCGGCGTGCTTGCGACGGGCGGCGGCCCGGCCGCGCAGCTGCTGGTCGAGCACCACCTTGCGGATGCGCACCGCGCTCGGGGTGACCTCGACGCACTCGTCCTCGCGGCAGAACTCCAGCGCCTGCTCCAGCGAGAGCTTGCGCGGCGGGATCAGCTTCTCGGTCTCGTCGGAGGTCGACGCCCGCATGTTGGTGAGCTTCTTCTCCTTGGTGATGTTGACGTCCATGTCGTCGGAGCGGGAGTTCTCCCCGACGATCATGCCCTCGTACACCTCGGTGGTCGGCTCGACGAAGAGCTGCCCACGCTCCTGGAGGTTGATCATGGCGAAGGCGGTGACGGCGCCGGAGCGGTCGGCGACCAGCGAGCCGTTGTTGCGGGTGCGCAGCTCACCGAACCACGGCTCGTAGGACTCGAAGACGTGGTGCAGGATGCCGGTGCCCCGGGTGTCGGTGAGGAACTCGGTACGGAAGCCGATCAGCCCGCGCGCGGGGACCAGCCACTCCATCCGGATCCAGCCGGTGCCGTGGTTGACCAGCTGCTCCATCCGGCCCTTGCGGGTGGCCAGCAGCTGGGTGATCGCGCCCAGGTACTCCTCGGGGGCGTCGATGGTCAGCCGCTCCACCGGCTCGCAGACCTTGCCGTCGATCTCCCGGGTGACCACCTGCGGCTTGCCGACGGTCAGCTCGTAGTTCTCCCGGCGCATCTGCTCGACCAGGATGGCCAGCGCCAGCTCGCCACGGCCCTGCACCTCCCAGGCGTCCGGCCGCTCGGTCGGCAGCACCCGCAGGGAGACGTTGCCGATCAGCTCCTTGTCCAGCCGGTCCTTCACCATCCGGGCGGTGACCTTGGCGCCCTTGACCCGGCCGACCAGCGGCGAGGTGTTGGTGCCGATGGTCATCGAGATGGCCGGCTCGTCGACGGTGATCAGCGGCAGCGGGATCGGGTTCTCCGCGTCGGCGAGCGTCTCACCGATCATGATCTCGGGGATGCCGGCGACCGCGATGATGTCGCCCGGGCCGGCCGAGTCGGCCGGCTTGCGCTCCAGCCCCTCGGTCATCAGCAGCTCGGAGATGCGGACCCGCTGGGTGGTGCCGTCCGTGCGGCACCAGGACACGCTCTGGCCCTTGTTGATCGTGCCCTGCCGGACCCGGCACAGCGCCAGCCGGCCGAGGAACGGCGAGGCGTCGAGGTTGGTGACGTGCGCCTGCAGCGGCGCGTCCGCCTCGTACGCGGGAGCCGGGATGGTGTCGAGCAGGGTGCGGAACAGCGGCTCCAGGGAGTTGCTGTCGCTGGGCACCGAGCCGTCGGCGGGCTGGGTGAGCGAGGCGATGCCGTCGCGGGCGCAGGCGTAGACGATCGGGAAGTCGATCTGCTCCTCGTCGGCGTCCAGGTCGAGGAAGAGCTCGTAGGTGTCGTCCACGACCTCCTTGATCCGGGCGTCCGGACGGTCCACCTTGTTGATCACCAGGATGATCGGCATCCGGGCGCGCAGCGCCTTTCGGAGCACGAACCGGGTCTGCGGCAGGGGGCCCTCGCTGGCGTCGACCAGCAGCACCACCCCGTCGACCATGGTCAGGCCGCGCTCCACCTCGCCGCCGAAGTCGGCGTGCCCGGGAGTGTCGATGATGTTGATGGTGACCGGGTCGGACCCGTCCGCCGGCAGGTACCGCACGCCGGTGTTCTTGGCGAGGATGGTGATGCCCTTTTCCCGCTCGAGGTCCATCGAGTCCATGACCCGCTCGGTCGTCTCGCCGCGGGCGCCGTAGGCGCCGGCCTGCCGCAACATGGCGTCCACCAGGGTGGTCTTGCCGTGGTCGACGTGAGCGATGATGGCGACGTTGCGGAGGTCGGTGCGAAGCTGCATACCCTCCATACTCCTGTCTACGGTTGCCGGGGCACGTGTCGGGGTCACCCCCAGATGGCCCGGATCTGTGCCGGAACTGCTGTTCCGACCGTTCCAGCGGCTGGCATGCCGGCCCCCGTGTGCAGGGGGACCGGATGCATGACCTGCTGACCTCGCTGCAGGGCCTGTCGTCCCTGCTGATCTGTGTGATCGCCGCGACGATCGTCGCGGGGGAGACCGCGGTGATCTTCGGTCTGCTGGTGCCGGGCGAGGCGACCCTGTTGCTGGTCGGCTTCCTAGCGTACGCGGGCACGCTGCGGCTCGTGCCGGCGCTGCTCGTAATGATCATTGTCGCGGTGATGGGAGACACACTCGCCTCCCGGTCCGGTCGCCGCCACGGCCCCCGGTTGCGGACCGGCGGGCCGGGCGCCCGGGTCGGGCCCGAGCGGTGGGCCAGGACGCGGTCGCGCGGGGCCCCGCGCGGCGCCGCACCCCTGTTACGGTGCCGTTGGCCACCACGGGGAGGGGTTGACATGCGTCGACGGTCTGGTCGGCTGGCGCCGGCGGTGCTCACCGCCCTGCTGCTGACGACGGCGGGGGTCGGCTGCGCCCGGGCGGAGCAGCGTCCGGTCGAGGTGGCCGCGCCGGTGGAGCTGCCCACCCCCGGGGCGGTCGACGCGCCCGTCGACGAGCCGACCGCGACGCCGCCGGCGGTGGAGTCGATGGGGGTCGCGCCCAGCCGCTCGGCCGCTCCGAAGCCGAAGCCGAAGTCGACCGGTGCCCCGACCCGGGCCGGCGCGCCGCGGCCTCCGACGAAGCCGTTGACCGAGACCGGGGCCCCGCCCGCGCCGCGGCCTCCGGCGCCCACCGGGTGCGCGCCCAGCTACCGGGGCTCCGCGGTGAGCCGCAGCCAGGTGAAGGCCGCACTGACCGACGCGGCGCAGCGCAGCTACTGGCCGGTCTCCGCGCCGGAGATCAGGATCCCGGTCAGCCTGGTCAAGGCGACCGCCTGGCAGGAGAGCGGCTGGCAGTCGAACATCATCGCCTGTGACAAGGGCATCGGGCTGATGCAGGTGCAGCCGGAGACGGCCGAGTGGATGAACCAGCGCTTCGAGCGGGACTACGACGTGTACGACCACCAGGACAACGCCTACCTCGGCGGCACGTACCTGGCCTGGCTCACCAAGAAGATCGGCGACACCCACTTCGCCTCGGACTACCGGCTCGACTCCGCCCTGTGTGGAGAGGAGTTGAACTCCTGCCTGTTGAACGCCGTGATCGCGGCGTACAACTTCGGGGTGGGCGCGGTGATCCCGCAGGAGGAACAGGGGCCGATCGTGATCCCCAACTCCCAGTACGTCTACAACGTGCGTGCGCTGATGCGCGACTGCGTCTGCCTGGACTACTGACGCCCGGGGGCCGCGGCGCGCCGCGACCCCCGGGGGCCGGTCAGTCCCGCGCCGTCACCGGTTCCGACGCGGCCGGAGGGGCCGCCGCGGTCCCCCGCGCGATCCGGCCCGGCCACCAGAACCGGTCGCCGAGCATGAAGGCCAGCGCCGGGACCAGGACCGTCCGCACCAGCAGGGTGTCGAGCAGGACGCCGATGCAGACGATGATCCCGATCTGGGTGAGCGTGATCAGCGGCAGGACGCCGAGCACGGCGAAGACCGCGGCGAGCAGCACACCCGCGCTGGTGATCACGCCGCCGGTGACCCGCAGCGCCGAGAGCATGCCGTCCCGGGTGCCGGTCCGCCGCGCGTCCTCGCGGGCCCGGGTGACGAGGAAGATGTTGTAGTCCACGCCGAGCGCCACCAGGAACACGAAGGCGAGCAGGAGGACGCCGCTGTCCAGCGCCGGGAAGCCCAGCACGTGTGCGAAGAGCAGCCACGCCGCGCCGAGGCTGGCGAAGAACGACGCGATGACGGTGAGCACCAGCAGCAGTGGCGCGAGCAGGCCGCGCAGCAGCAGCACCAGCACGGCGCCGACCAGCAGCAGGATGATCGGCAGGATGAGCCGCTGGTCCTCGGCGTTGGCCTCGTCGCTGTCGTAGGTGGCGGCGACGGTGCCACCGACCAGGGCGCCGCGCGGGGCGTCGGCGCCCGGTGCCGCCGGCGGGGCGGAGTCGGGGACCGCGGCGACCGCGTCCCGCAGCGCCTCGACGGTCCGGTCGGAGGCGGTGGTGCCGGGTTCGGCGGTCAGGACGACGTCGACCTGGGCCACGGCGGCGCCGGCCGTACCGGGACGTGCGGAGGCGACGCCGGGGACGGCCGTGGCGGCCCGGGTGACGGCCGCTACGGCGGAGGGGGACGTCAGCACGGCGACCGGCTGGGTCGTCCCGGCGGGGAAGGCCCGGGCGAGGGTCTCCGCGCCGGCGACGGCCTCGGGCTCGACCCGGAACTGCCCGGTCTCCGACAGGCCGGTGCGGATGCCGAGCCCACCCAGGGCGAGCCCGGCCAGCAGCAGGGTCGCCAGCACCGCGACCGGCGCCGGACGACGGACCACGGCGGCGCCGAGCCGGCCCCAGAGCCGGCCCTCGCGAACCGCGCCGCCGACCCGCGGCACGAACGGCCAGAACAGGCCCCGGCCGAAGATCACCAGGACGGCGGGCAGGACGAAGAGGGCCGAGAGCATGGCGAACACGACGCCGGTGGCGCAGGCCACGGCGAGCGCCCGGTTCGTCTCCTGCTCGGACAGGAGCAGGGTGAGCACGCCGAGGACCACGGTGAAGCCGCTGGCGAGGATCGGTTCGGCGGTGCGGCGCACGGCGGCGCGCATGGCGGCGAAGCGGTCCTCCTCGCGGTGCAGCTCCTCGCGGTACCGGGCGATCAGCAGCAGGGCGTAGTCGGTGGCCGCGCCGAAGACCAGGACGCTCGCGATGCCGGTGACCGCGCCCTCCTGGAGGTGGATGCCGACCGCCGGGACGATCGTGTCGACCGCGCGGAGGGTGAGCTGCTCGGTGGCCGCGACGACGACCAGGGGGACGATCCAGAGGAACGGGCTGCGGTAGGTGATGAGGAGCAGCAGCGCGACCACGGCGGCGGTGACGACGAGCAGCGTGACGTCCGCGCCCTCGAAGACCTTGGTGAGGTCGGCGGTGAACGCCGGCGCGCCGGTCACCTCCACGGTCAGGCCGTCGGGCAGGGCGGCCAGGGAGTCGCGTACCTGCGCGACCGAGTCGGCGACGGCCTGTTGGCCGCCGGCGGTGGAGAGCGGGACGGCGACCAGCGCCACCGTGCCGTCCGGGGACACCTGCGGTGGGCTGACCCGACCGCCGACGGCGAAGCGGCTCAGCTCGCCCGACGCCCCGGCGAGCGTGGCCCGGTCGGCCTCGGTGAGCGCGCCGCGGTCGGCGCGGCTGACCACCACGACGGCCGGCTGGACCTCGTTGGAGGGCAACTGGTCCTGGAGGCGCTCCACCTGGGTCGACTGCCACTGGACGGAGAGGCCGGTGGAGGAGACGGGGGCGGGGTTGTCGGGCTTCGGCAGCCCGAAGACGGCCGCGCCGACGACGATGGCGGCCACCACGGTGAGCCAGGCGGCGAGCCGGCTACGGGCGACGCGGGTGAACAGAGACATCGGATGCCCTCATGGTCCTTCGACGTTAGAATCTCGACTGCCGAGAGTCTCGCCTGTCGAGAGTACGGCGACACGGGTGAATTCGCGAATCTCAAGTATCTTGACAGCCGAGGTTATTTCCGGCTGCTCTATGCTGCAACCGGCCGTTCCGACAGGGGGAAGCGACGAGACGTGGCAGCGCACGGCATGTATCGGCGACGGGACGACCCGCGCGCGCGGATGATCGCGGAGATCACCAACGACCTTCGGCGCTACGCCGTGGACGCGCAGCACGTCGGGCACGCCTTCGCCGGCCTGCACGGGCTCAACGCCACCGACCTGCACGCCCTGATCGCCGTGATGGACGCCGAGCTGACGGGCGACCCGATCACCCCCGGCCGGCTGGGTGAGCAGCTCAACATCTCCTCCGGGTCGGTGACCGCGCTGGTCGACCGGCTGGAGCGGGCCGGGCACATCCGGCGCGACCGGGACACCGCCGACCGCCGCAAGGTCTTCCTGCACTACGCCGACCAGGGCGCCGCCCTGGCGATGAGCTTCTTCGGCCCGCTCGGCCGGCGCACCGACGAGGTGATGGCCCGCTTCAGCGACGAGGAGCTGGAGGTCGTCCACCGGTTCATGGCGACGATGGGTGCCTCGATGCGGGAACACCGGGACGCGGTCCGCGCCGCCCGTCCCGACTCGCCCGGCCGGCCGGGCTGAGCGGTCCGTTTCCCGGCCGCCCGGCGGAGCCCCGGATTCGCCGTCGCCCCCGATTGTCACGTGCGAATGTCACCCTCCGCATTGGACTGGTGAAGACTGTGGTGATCGTTCCGAGCGACAAATCGCTCGTCCCAGCGTTCTCACAGGTTCGATCCATCTGAAAATAGGCCCTTTGAGCTGGGGATTGATTCCACCTGAGGGCTACCGTCCTAATCGACGCCCGGCGCTGTGCACCACAGGTCGGGCTCGCCGCTGGGCTTCGACATCGCTCACCCGGTGTCACGTCGCGCCCGACCCCTGACCAGACGGAAAGGGGAACCATGACAACGGCTCCAGCCAACCTGCTGGCCGTCCGTCGGCTGCTCCTCGCCCACCTCAACATCGATCCCGACACGGTCCGCGGCGACGACCTCGAACCGGCCGAGGTCGGCATCGTCGGCGACCCGAGCCACCGCGGCGGATACCACTGCGGTTCCGACCGGGTGGTGACCAACGACTACTCGGTGGTGGAGTCCACCCGGGACTCCTCCGGCCTCACCCTGAACGCCTCCGCGCTGGACGTCGGCCTGTTCACCGTCCGCTCCGGCGGCCGCACCCACACCCTCTACAGCTTCTCGACCTGGTGCGTCGCGCAGTGCGTGGCGAACACATCGGACAGCCGCGACGTACGCGAGATCATCTACTCCCCGGACGGCCGGACCGTCCGGCGGTGGGACCGCCTCCGCCGGCGTACCAGCGGGGACGACTCCCACCTCTTCCACACCCACTTCAGCTTCTTCCGCGACTCGACCAGGGCCGGCCGGGACCAGACCCCGCTGTTCCGCCGCTACCTCACCACCATCGGTCTCCTGGAGGACACCATGAGCACGACCGCCGAGAATCAGATCCAGAGCATCTTCACCGGCATGTTCAACGGCGGGTCGAGCATGGGGCGCAGCGTCGACCCGGACGGCTCCGGCCCCCGGCCCAGCGGCAACAGCCTGGTCGCCAAGCTGGACTACCTCATGATGCGTACGGACGCGATCGGAGCGCAGCTGACCGCTCTCGCCAACCGGGACGTGACCGACGAGGCGGCCATCGTCACCGGCGTTCTCGCCGGGCTCACCCCGGAGAAGATCGCGGCGGCGATACCGCCGACCATCGCCAAGCAGGTCGCCGACGAGTTGGCCCGCCGCATGGTCGCCTGACCCCATCGCCTCCGCACCTCTCCGGGTCGATGCCGGGGAGGTGCGGAGGCCCCAGTCAGCAATGAGCATTGCGCAACACCTCTTGCGTAAGTGGGTTCGGGATCTCACGCTGGCCTCGTGGAACCGATCCAGGTACGTCAGATCACGGACTCGCGGGTGCTGGCCGCCATGTCCCACCCGCTGCGCCGCCGGCTGCTGGACGTGCTCAAGGTGCACGGGGCGTCGACCGTCGGCATGCTGGCCGAACGAACCGGGCAGGCGCCCGCCAACATCAGCCACCACCTGAAGGTGCTGGCGGCCGGCGACCTCGTCGTCGAGGCCCCCGAGCTGGCCCGGGACCGCCGGGAGAGGTGGTGGCGGCTGGCCACCCGGGGGCTGCGCTGGTCCCACGCCGACTTCGAGGCCGACCCGGCCGCGCGGGCGGTCGCCGACGCCGCCACCTCCCTCAACCTGGACCGCCACGTCGCCCACGCCCGGGCCTGGCACGCCGCCGCCGACGAGGAGCGGGCCGCCTGGGGGCAGGGGCCGTTCTCCACCGACCGGTGGCTGCACCTCACCCCGGACGAGCTGGCCGAACTCGGCCGCGAGGTGATCGACCTGCTGGCCCGCTGGGGCGACCGGGAGATCCCGGATGACGGCCGGGAGCGCCGGCCGGTCTTCCTGTTCGCCCACGGCGTCCCGGCCCGGCCGTGACCGCCGTCGCCCGGCCCCGCCCGACGAGCCCGTCCGGGACGACGACGAAGCCGCCGGCGCGGCGCCGCGGGGGACTGCTGTGGCACCGGGACTTCCGGCTGCTCTGGGCCGGCCAGACCGCCAGCGCGGTCGGCAGCAACGTCAGCGCCGTGGCGCTGCCGCTGGTCGCGGTCGCCGTCCTGGACGCCAGCACCTTCCAGGTGGCGGTGCTCACCGCCGCCGCCTGGCTGCCCTGGTTGGTGATCGGGCTGCCGGTGGGCGTCTGGGTGGACCGGGTCCGCCGTCGGCCCGTCATGGTCGCCTGCGACCTGATCTCCGCGCTGCTGTTCCTGAGCGTCCCGGTGGCCGCGCTCCTCGACCTGCTGACCGTCGGCCAGCTGCTCGCCGTGGCGTGCGGCGCCGGTGCGGCCCGGGTCGTCTTCGAGACCGCCGACCAGGTGTACCTGCCGGTGCTGCTGCGGCCCGAGGAGGTGCCGGAGGGCAACGCCAAGCTCCAGGCCACCCAGACCGTCGGCTACGTGGTCGGGCCGGGGCTCGCCGGCGTGATCGCCCAGCTCGCGGGCGCGGTGACCGCGCTGCTGGTGGACGCGGTGAGTTTCCTGCTCTCGGCGCTCTGCCTGCTGCGGATCCGGACGACCGAGCCGCCACCGGCCCGGCGCGACCGCTCGGCGTCGCTGCGTCGGGAGATCGCCGACGGCATCGGGTTCGTCGCCCGGGATCCCTACCTGCGGGTGCTGACCGCCTTCGGCGCGGCCAGCAACATCGGGCTCGTCGGCTATCAGGCGGTGCTGGTGGTGTTCCTGGTCCGCGACGTCGGGGTGGCCCCCGGCCTGGTCGGCGTGCTGATCGCCGGGTCGAGCCTCGGCGGTGTGGCCGGCGCACTCGTCGCCCCCGTCGTCGCCCGGCGGATCGGCACCGCCCGGACGGTCCTGCTCGCCGGGGCTCTGACCGGGCCCCCGGCGCTGCTCATCCCGCTGACCGGCGCCGGGGCGCGGCTGCTCTGGCTGCCGCTGGGCGGGGTGCTGGTGAGCCTCGGCGTGGCCGTCGGCAACGTCGTCAAGGGCAGCTTCCGGCAGACCTACACGCCGCACCACCTGCTCGGGCGGGTGACGGTCAGCGGGCACCTGCTCAACTACGGGACGATCCCGTTGGCCGCGCTGCTGGCCGGGGCGCTGGGTGCGGCGTACGGGCCGGGCCCGGCCGTCCTGGCGATGACCGGGTGGCTGGCGCTGACCCCGCTGATCCTGCTGTTCGGTCCCCTGTGGCGGCAGCGGGATCTGCCGGCCAGGGCCGGTGCGGCCTGATGCGCCCAGTGGCGGCGGCCGTTCGGCCGCCGCCACCCGGCACGGCTGCTACATCGGGCGGACGTTGTCCGCCTGCGGACCCTTCTGCCCCTGGGTCACCTCGAACTCGACCTTCTGGCCCTCGTTCAGTTCCCGGTAACCGCTCGTCGCGATCGCCGAGTAGTGGACGAACACGTCCGGACCTCCGCCGTCCTGCTCGATGAAGCCGAAGCCCTTTTCCGAGTTGAACCACTTGACCGTGCCGGTTGCCATGCATCTCTCCCTGCTCAAGACGGGCCATCACCGCGTCGGCGGATGATCGCCCTGTGCCTCCCCGACAGTAACCGGCGAATCCGCCGTTCGCTGGCTGAAGTGCCGCATGGCGCGAACCGAAAACATCCGCGGGTCGCGCCGGAAAACCCGCGCGGCGTCCGGTCGGCTCCGGCACACTCGACCGGTGACCGCACCGAGCACGTCGGCGTTGTCCGTTCTGGAGCGTGAAATCGCCGCCTCCGGGGACGGGCTGGACCGGCTGCGGCTGGTGCCCACCCTGTTCGTGCCCGAGGTCCGGCTGCACCTGGCCGAGGACGCGATCGTCTGGTGGGCCCGGATGGAGGCGGCGGCCGGCCGCACCCTGCCCCCGCCGTACTGGGCCTCGGTCTGGGCCGGCGGGCAGGCGCTCGCCCGCCACCTGCTGGACCACCCGGAACTGGTCGCCGGACGTCGGGTGCTCGACCTGGCCGCCGGGTCCGGCCTGGTGGCCATCGCCGCCGCGTTGGCCGGCGCCGACCAGGTCGTCGCCAACGACATCGACCCGTACGCGCTGGCCGCGGTCACGGTCAACGCCCGGGCCAACGGGGTGACGGTCGCCACGAGCGAGGGCGACCTGCTCGAGGGCGACGGCGGCGACGTCGACCTGCTGCTCGCCGGCGACGTGCTCTACGACGAGGCGCTGGTCGGGCGGGTGCTGCCGTTCCTGCGTCGGGTCGTGGCCGGCGGCGCGCAGGTGCTCGTCGGCGACCCCGACCGCGGGCACGTGCCGCCGGACGCCCTGGAGGTCGTCGCCAGCTACCCGGTGCCGACCACCGAGCCGTTCGTCGACTCGCCGGTGCGCCGGGTCCAGGTGCTGCGTCCCCGCTGACGCTCAGGGCTGAACCCCGAGGTGGGTTCAGGGGACGGTGGGGGATCGGACCGGATGTGCCCGACCCGCCGCGGCCATAGCGTTCAGGCCATGCTGGATTCGTTGGCACAGGTCGGGGAGTTGCCCGTCATCCTCCTCATGGGAGCGCTGGGGCTGGTCATGCTCTTCGACGCCGTGCCGCTGCTCGGGGTGCTGGTCCCCGGCGACGTCGCGATCCTCGCCGCGGTGGCGGCGGGTCGCCCGGCCACCGGGGCGGCAACCGTCGCCGCGGTGGTCGCCGGCTGCGTCGCCGGCTGGTCGCTGAGCTTCCTGGCCGGCCGGCTGTACGGCGATCGGCTGCGGCACAGCCGGATCGGCGGCTGGATCGGCGAGTCCCGCTGGGCGGCCGCCGAGAGCGTCCTGCGCTCCGGCGGCGGGCGGATGGTGCTGATCGCGCCCTTCCTGCCGGTCCTCAACGCCCTGCTGCCGCTGGCCGCGGGCGGGCTGCGGATGTCGTACCGGAGGTTTTTGGGCTGCGCGACCGTCGGCGCGGCGCTCTGGGCCGGCCTCTACCTGGCGCTGGGGACCGCGTCCCGGTCCCTGGCGGGGCTGCTGCCGGGCAGTCCGCTGCTCGTCACGATGGCGGTGGGTCTGGCGCTGGCCGGGGTGGTGCTGCTCGGCACCCGGCGCCGACTGCGCGCCCTGACCGGCGTCGGCCAGCCGAGCTGACCGACGCCGGGAACGCTCACCAGCCGCGGGCCCGCCACTGCGGCAGCGACGGCCGCTCCGCGCCGAGGGTGCTGTCCTTGCCGTGACCCGGATAGAACCAGGTCTCGTCCGGCAGCCGGTCGAAGAGCTTGTGCTCCACGTCGTCGATGAGCTGACCGAAGCGCTCCGGGTCCTGGTCGGTGTTGCCGACGCCACCGGGGAAGAGGCTGTCGCCGGTCCACAGGTGCGGGGTGCCGGCCGGTTCGCGGTGCAGCAGCGCGATCGAGCCCGGCGTGTGCCCCCGGACGTGGATCACCTCCAGGGCGCAGTCACCGACCGGCACGGTGTCGCCGTCGGCGAGCGTCTCGGCCGCGATGGGCAGCCCGTCGGCGTCGTCGCCGTGCACCAGGACGCGCGCGCCGGTCTTGGCGACCACCTCCTCCAGCGCCACCCAGTGGTCCATGTGCCGGTGGGTGGTGACCACCGCGGTCAGCCCGCCGTCACCGACGAGGTCGAGCAGGCGGGGGGCCTCGTTCGCGGCGTCGATCAGCACCTGATCGCCGGTGGCTCGGCAGCGCAGCAGGTAGGCGTTGTTGTCCATCGGACCGACCGACAGCTTGGTGACGGTGAGCCGGTCCAGGTCCCGGACGGCGGGCGCGCCGCCCGGCGAGACGTCTCCGGTGTAGCTCATGACGGTGGCTATATCCATTCCGGTGGGGTCGGCAGCTGACCGTCCGGGGTGACGGTCAGCACGTCGCCGCTGCTGCGGCCGATCAACCAGGCGGCCAGCTCGGTGACGGGACCGGTGACCAGGGGCGCGTTCTCCCGGTCACCCAGGACCACCTCGTGCCGGCTGCCGTCGAAGCGCAGCACCATCGCCGGCACGTCGGCCCGGGTGGCGAGGCCGTTGGTCACCTCGTGGAGCAGGTGGTGGGAGAAGGCCTCCGGCCAGTCGGCGCACCGGTAGCCGACGTCCAGGTCGACGTGGTGCACCTCGATCTCGCGCAGCCGGCCCCAGACCAGCATGGCGGCCTTCCACGGCCCGAGCCGCGCCTCGACGGTGGCCGTCCACGCCTCCACCGGCATCGCCGCGACCGCCTCGGCGAACCGCTCGGCGGAGCGGCGCAGGTCGTCCAGGTGGGCGGCGGGCGGCCGGGCGGCGCCGGCCTCGATGTCGGCCGTGCGGGCCGCGGTGCTGGCGTACATCGGGATGCGTTCACCCGTGCGGGCGGCGGTGAGCAGGTTGACGAAGCCGTCCGCGTTGCGGGCCAGGTGGGCCAGGACGTGGCCGCGGGTCCAGCCCGGGAGCAGGGAGGGCGCCGCGATGTCGGCGGCGTCGAGGTCGGTCGCCGCGCGGAGCAGGCGGGCCGTGGCGTCGTCCACCTCGCCGGTCAGCAGAAGCGGATCAGTGGTCACGCTCCGACCCTAGTGGTCCGGGGCCGCCCCGTCGCCGGGGAAATCGCTTTCGGCGCGTCGGCGCGCCCCCTACCGTCGGTGGCGTACGCGGCGCCGGAGGTCGGAGGGGGTGGTCACGAATGCCGGTCTCAGCACGCGTGTTCCGCCACCACCCGGTCCGACCTTCGTGAGGATGCCATGACCATCGATCTGACCGCCCTCGGCCTCGACGCCGAGCGGGCGGAGTACGCGCGGCGGCGCCCGGACCGCCGGCCCGGCCGGGTGGCCCGGGTCGACCGCGGGGTGTGCACCGTGCTCCGCGCGGACGGCCCCGTCCGCGCCTCGCTGGGCCCGGCGGTGCTGGCCGCCGCCGCCCGTGACCTGACCGCCCTGCCCTGCGCCGGCGACTGGGTGCTCCTGGCCACCTGGCCGGACGGCCCGGTCACCGTCGAGACCGTGCTGCCGCGCCGCACCGCGCTGGTCCGGCGTACCGCCGGCAAGGACGCCAGCGGCCAGGTGCTCGCCGCGAACCTCGACGCCGTCGCGGTCGTCGAGCCGGTGCACCCCGAGCCGGACGTCGCCCGGATCGAGCGGCTGCTCGCCCTCGCCCACGAGTCCGGGGCGCGGCCGCTGGTCGTGCTCACCAAGGTCGACCTGGCCGCCGATCCGGCCGCGGTCGCCCGGCAGTTCGCCGCGGTGGCGCCCGGCGTGCCGGTGCTGCCGGTCAGCGCCGAGCGGGGCACCGGCCTGGAGCCGCTGCGGCCCCTCGTCGCCCCCGGGCGGACCCTCGGGCTCGTCGGGCCCTCCGGGGCGGGAAAGTCGAGCCTGGTCAACGCGCTGGCCGGGGCGGTGGTCATGCCGACCCAGGCGATCCGCCGGGTGGACGGCAAGGGCCGGCACACCACCACCTGGCGGGCGCTCGTCCCGGTCCCCGGCGGCGGGGCGGTGCTGGACACCCCGGGGGTGCGGGCGGTGGGCCTGCTGGACGGGTCGGCCGGGCTGGACCGCGCCTTCGCCGACATCGCCGAGCTGGCCCTCGGCTGCCGGTACGCCGACTGCGGGCACGAGGCCGAGCCGGGCTGCGACGTGCGGGAGGCGCTGGCGACCGGGGAGCTGCCCGCCCGCCGGTGGGAGCACTGGCGCCGGCTGCAACGCGAGGTGGCGTACGAGAGCGGCCGGCGCGAGGCCCGGCTGGCCGCGCAGCGCCGGGGCGGCTGGCGCAGCGGCCGGAAGCGGACCGCCCGCCCCTGACCGGCGCGGGCCGCGGGGCCGGTTGAGCTGGGGGAATGCGGTGGCGCGGGAAGTTGTCGTACCTCGGGGCTAAGGTTGCCGAGGCGTCTTGTATGCGCCTCGAAAACCGCACAGACCTCGCTCTGAGCGGACAGATCCGCCTCACTTTCTTCTTCCGGGAGCACACGCACCGTGGCCGACCGACTGATCATCCGTGGCGCGCGCGAGCACAACCTGCGTGACGTCAGTCTCGACCTGCCCCGGGACGCCCTGATCGTCTTCACCGGGCTCTCCGGTTCGGGCAAGTCGAGCCTGGCCTTCGACACGATCTTCGCCGAGGGGCAGCGCCGGTACGTCGAGTCGCTGTCGTCGTACGCCCGGCAGTTCCTCGGCCAGATGGACAAGCCCGACGTCGACTTCATCGAGGGCCTGAGCCCCGCGGTCTCCATCGACCAGAAGTCGACCTCGCGCAACCCGCGCTCCACCGTCGGCACCATCACCGAGGTCTACGACTACCTGCGGCTGCTCTTCGCCCGCATCGGCGAGCCGCACTGCCCGGTCTGCGGGGAGCGGATCTCCAAGCAGAGCCCGCAGCAGATCGTCGACCGGGTGCTCGCGATGGCCGAGGGCACCCGGTTCATGGTCCTCGCCCCGGTCGTACGCGGCCGCAAGGGCGAGTACGTCGACCTCTTCGCCGAGCTCCAGGCCAAGGGGTACGCCCGGGCCCGGATCGACGGTGTGGTGCACCCGCTGACCGAGCCGCCCAAGCTCAAGAAGCAGGAGAAACACACCATCGAGGTGGTGATCGACCGGCTCACCGTCAAGCCGAGCGCCAAGCAGCGGCTGACCGACTCGGTGGAGGCCGCGCTCGGCCTCTCCGGCGGGCTGGTGCTGCTCGACTTCGTCGACCTGGCCGAGGACGACCCCGACCGGGAGCGCCGCTACTCCGAGCACCTGGCCTGCCCCAACGACCACCCGCTGGCGATCGAGGACCTGGAGCCCCGGGTCTTCTCCTTCAACGCGCCGTACGGCGCCTGCCCGGAGTGCACCGGCCTGGGCACCAAGAAGGAGGTCGACCCGGAGCTGGTCGTCCCCGACCCGGAGCGCACCCTGCGCGACGGCGCGATCCAGCCCTGGTCCACCGGGCACAACCTGGAATACTTCCTGCGCCTGCTGGAGGCGCTCGGGGAGAGCCAGCACTTCGACATCGACACGCCCTGGCGGGCGCTGCCCTCTCGGGCGCAGAAGACGATCCTGCACGGCTCCGACGACCAGGTGCACGTGCGCTACCGCAACAAGTACGGCCGGGAGCGCTCCTACTACACCGGCTTCGAGGGCGTGGTGCAGTGGATCGAGCGCCGGCACTCCGACACCGAGTCGGAGTGGTCGCGGGACAAGTACGAGGGCTACATGCGGGACGTGCCCTGCGCGGCCTGCGGCGGGGCCCGGCTCAAGCCCGAGGTGCTCGCGGTCACCCTGGCCGGCAAGAGCATCGCCGAGGTCTGCAACCTCTCCGTCGGCGAGGCGGCCGAGCTGCTCGCCGGCATCGAGCTCACCGACCGGCAGAAAATGATCGCCGAGCGGGTGCTCAAGGAGATCAACGCCCGGCTGAAGTTCCTGCTCGACGTGGGGTTGGACTACCTCTCCCTGGACCGGGCGGCCGGCACCCTCTCCGGCGGCGAGGCGCAGCGCATCCGGCTCGCCACCCAGATCGGCTCCGGCCTGGTCGGCGTGCTCTACGTGCTGGACGAGCCGTCCATCGGCCTGCACCAGCGGGACAACCACCGGCTGATCGAGACCCTGCTGCGGCTGCGCGGCCTGGGCAACACGCTGATCGTGGTGGAGCACGACGAGGACACCATCCGGGTCGCGGACTGGATCGTCGACATCGGCCCGGGCGCCGGCGAGCACGGCGGCGAGATCGTGCACAGCGGCTCCGTGCCGGCGCTGCTGGAGAACCCCGAGTCGGTCACCGGGGCGTACCTGTCCGGGCGCAGGTCGATCCCGACGCCGCAGCGGCGTCGCCCGCAGACGCCGGAGCGGGAGCTGGTGGTGCACGGCGCGCGGGAGCACAACCTGCGCAACCTCACCGTCTCCTTCCCGCTCGGCCAGCTCATCGCGGTCACCGGGGTCAGCGGCTCCGGCAAGTCGACCCTGGTCAACGACATCCTCTACGCGGTGCTGGCCAACCAGATCAACGGCGCCCGGCTGGTCCCCGGCCGGCACACCCGGGTCACCGGCCTGGAGCACGTGGACAAGGTCGTCGGCGTCGACCAGTCGCCGATCGGCCGGACGCCGCGGTCCAACCCGGCCACCTACACCGGGGTCTGGGACCACGTCCGCAAGCTCTTCGCCGAGACCACCGAGGCCAAGGTCCGGGGGTACGGCCCCGGCCGGTTCTCGTTCAACGTCAAGGGCGGCCGCTGCGAGGCGTGCTCCGGCGACGGCACCATCAAGATCGAGATGAACTTCCTACCGGACGTCTACGTCCCCTGCGAGGTCTGCAAGGGCGCCCGCTACAACCGGGAGACGCTGGAGGTGCACTACAAGGGCAAGACCGTCTCCGACGTGCTGGAGATGCCGATCGAGGAGGCGGCCGAGTTCTTCTCCGCCATCCCGGCCATCCACCGGCACCTGAAGACGCTGGTCGACGTCGGCCTCGGGTACGTCCGGCTCGGCCAGCCCGCGCCGACGCTCTCCGGCGGTGAGGCGCAGCGGGTCAAGCTCGCCTCCGAGCTGCAGAAGCGCTCGACCGGCCGGACGGTCTACGTGCTCGACGAGCCGACCACCGGCCTGCACTTCGAGGACATCCGCAAGTTGCTGATGGTGCTGGAGGGCCTGGTCGACAAGGGCAACACGGTGATCACCATCGAACACAACCTCGACGTGATCAAGACCGCCGACTGGCTGATCGACATGGGCCCGGAGGGCGGCCACCGGGGCGGCACGGTGCTCGCCACCGGCACCCCCGAGGAGGTGGCCGAGGTGACCGAGAGCCACACCGGGCAGTTCCTGCGCCAGGTGCTCAAGCTCGACGGCGAGGCCAAGGGCGCCAAGGCGGCCACCACCCGGGCGGCCCGGGCCAACGGGAGCGCCACGAAGTCGCGTACCCGCAAGGTCGCGGCCGGGGCGCGCTGAGCGGGCGACGTCGCGCGGACGGGCGGGCCGGGAAACCGGTCCGCCCGTCCGCTTCTCCGTGTCGACTGGGCGACGGGTGAACCGTCGGGCACAGTGATCCGTGTGCAGATGTGTGGCCGTCGATCACCGACCGGCGACGGCAGCCGAGAGAGAGGCCGGAGATGAGTGACGATCAGGTATTGACCGGACCCGTCGCGCGCACGCGGCGCGCCCTGCTCGCCGGGGCCGGGGCGGTGGGGGCGTCGGTCGTCCTGGCCGCCTGCGGTGACGACTCCGGTGACGGCGGCGTGTCCGCGCCGACCAGCGGCGGCCCGGGCGCGACCGGGGCCGGCGACGCCGAGGGCGGCGACCGCGAGGGCGCGTCCTCGCTGGCGAAGACCAGTGACATCCCGGTCGGTGGCGGGGCGGTCTTCGCCGCCCAGGGCGTGGTGATCACCCAGCCCAGCCCGGGGGAGTTCAAGGCCTTCGACCCGATCTGCACCCACCAGAACTGCCCGGTGTCGAACGTCGACGGGGGCACGATCAACTGCACCTGTCACAACAGCAAGTTCTCGATCGCCGACGGCACGGTGAAGCAGGGTCCGGCGACCAGGCCGCTCGCTCCCAAGGCGATCAAGGTCCAGGGCGACCGGATCAGCCTGGCCTGACCGCCACCGGGTCCGGCGCGGCCGCCACCGTGCCGGACCCGGTCGCGTGGCGGCGCTCACCGGAGCCTGTCGGATGCCCGGACTAGTCTTGGTTCGTGGCTGACCCCTCGACCTACCGTCCCGCACCCGGCACCATCCCGGAGCAGCCCGGGGTCTACCGCTTCCGCGACGGCACCGGCCGGGTCATCTACGTCGGCAAGGCCAAGAACCTGCGCAGCCGACTCAACTCCTACTTCGCCGACCTGTGGGGGCTGCACCAGCGCACCCAGCAGATGGTCACCACCGCCGAGTCGGTCGACTGGGTCACCGTCGGCACCGAGGTGGAGGCGCTCCAGCTCGAATACACCTGGATCAAGCAGTACGACCCCCGGTTCAACGTCCGCTACCGCGACGACAAGTCCTACCCCTACCTGGCGGTCACCCTCGACGAGGAATATCCGCGGCTGCAGGTGATGCGGGGCGCCAAGCGCAAGGGCGTGCGCTATTTCGGGCCGTACTCGCACGCCTGGGCGATCCGCGAGACGCTGGACCTGCTGCTGCGCGTCTTCCCGGCGCGGACCTGCTCCTCCGGGGTGTTCAAGCGGGCCGGCCAGGTCGGCCGCCCCTGCCTGCTGGGCTACATCGGCAAGTGCTCGGCGCCCTGCGTCGGCAGCGTCTCCGCCGAGCAGCACCGCGACATCGTCGACGGCTTCTGCGACTTCATGGCCGGCCGCACCGACACCATGGTCCGCCGGCTGGAACGGGAGATGACCGAGGCCAGCGAGCAGTTGGAGTTCGAGCGGGCCGCCCGGCTGCGCGACGACGTGGCGGCGCTGCGTCGGGCGTTGGAGAAGCAGACCGTGGTGCTCGGCGACGGCACCGACGCCGACGTGGTGGCCTTCGCCGACGACCCGCTCGAGGCCGCCGTGCAGGTCTTCCACGTCCGCGACGGTCGGGTCCGTGGCCAGCGCGGCTGGGTGGTGGAGAAGACCGAGGAGCTGAGCACCGGCGACCTGGTGCACCACTTCTGCACCCAGGTCTACGGCGGTGAGCAGGGCGAGGCGGACGTGCCCCGCGAGCTGCTCGTCCCGGAGCTGCCGGCCGACGCCGACGCCCTTGCCGACTGGCTCTCCCACCACCGGGGCAGCCGGGTCAGCCTGCGGGTGCCGCAGCGCGGTGACAAGAAGTCGCTGCTGGAGACGGTGGAGCGCAACGCCAGGGACGCGCTGGCCCGGCACAAGCTCAAGCGGGGCAGCGACCTGACCACCCGGAGCCGGGCGCTCGACGAGATCAGCGACGCCCTCGGTATGCGCACCGCGCCGTTGCGCATCGAGTGTTTCGACGTGTCGCAGATCCAGGGCACCGACGTGGTCGCCAGCATGGTGGTCTTCGAGGACGGCCTCGCCCGCAGGAGTGAGTACCGGCGGTTCATCGTCCGGGGCGCCACCGACGACCTCTCCGCGATGTCCGAGGTGCTGCGCCGCCGCTTCGCCCGCTACCTGGACGCGCGGGCCGAGAGCGGGGAGATCGGCGAGGAGACCGCCGGTGACCCGGACCGGCCCGGCATCGACCCGACCACCGGCCGGCCGCGCAGGTTCGCGTACCCGCCCCAGCTGGTGGTGGTCGACGGTGGCGCCCCGCAGGTCGCCGCGGCCGCCCAGGCCCTCGCCGATTTGGGCATCGACGACGTGGCGCTCTGCGGCCTGGCCAAGCGGCTGGAGGAGGTCTGGCTCCCCGACGACGAGTTCCCGGTCATCCTGCCGCGCACCTCGGAGGGGCTCTACCTGCTGCAACGGGTCCGCGACGAGGCGCACCGCTTCGCCATCACCTTCCACCGGCAGCGGCGCTCCAAGCGGATGACCTCCTCGGCGCTGGACGACGTCCCCGGGCTGGGGGAGGTGCGCCGCAAGGCGGTGCTGCGGCACTTCGGCTCGCTCAAGCGGCTCTCCGCCGCCACCGTCGAGGAGATCACCGAGGTGCCGGGGGTGGGCAGGCGCACCGCCGAGGCCATTCTCGCGGCGCTCGACGGCGACGAGGCGAAGACGCCGGCCACCGACTGACCGGCGTCGGGTCGACAGCGACCTGCGCGGCGGGGAGCGGGCAATCGGTCAGGCCGGGTCGGCGAGGACGGTGAGGATCTGCTCGCCGTACTTGGCGAGCTTGTTCTCCCCGACGCCGTTGACCCGGGACAGGTCGGCCAGCGACCCCGGCGCCTCGGTCGCGATCTGCCGCAGAGTGGCGTCGTGGAAGATCACGTACGCCGGCACGCCCTGCTCCTTCGCGGTCGCCGCCCGCCAGGCGCGCAGCCGTTCGAACAGCGACGTGGCCTCCGGGGTCAGGTCGGCCACCACGGTGGCCGCCCCGCGGGGCTTGACCGACCGGCCCGACGCCGGCTTCTCCGGCTCCCGTCGCATGGTCACCGTGCGGCGGCGGCCCAGCACGTCGGCGCTGGCCTCGGTCAGCGCCAGCGTGCCGTAGTCGCCCTCGACCGCCAGCAGGCCCTCGGCCAGCAGTTGGCGGACCACCCCGCGCCACTCGGCCTCGCGCAGCTCGGTGCCGATGCCGAAGGTGCTCAGCGCGTCGTGGCCGTACTGGGTGATCTTGTCGGTCTGCCGGCCGAGCAGGATGTCGACGCAGTGCCCGGCGCCGAAGCGCTGGTTGCGCTCGCGGTCCAGCCGGAAGACGGTGGAGAGGAGCTTCTGGGCGGCGACGGTGCCGTCCCAGGTCTCCGGCGGGGTCAGGCAGGTGTCGCAGTTGCCGCAGCCGGCCGCCCCGGCCTCGCCGAAGTATTCGAGCAGCTGCACCCGACGGCAGCGGACCGTCTCGCAAAGGGCGAGCATCGCGTCGAGGTGGGCGGCGAGGTTGCGCCGGTGCGCCAGGTCGCCCTCCGACGTCTCGATCATCTTCCGCTGCTGCACGACGTCCTGGAGCCCGTACGCCAGCCAGGCCGTCGACGGCAGGCCGTCCCGACCGGCGCGCCCGGTCTCCTGGTAGTAGCCCTCCACCGACTTGGGCAGGTCGAGGTGGGCGACGAACCGGACGTCGGGCTTGTCGATGCCCATCCCGAAGGCGATGGTCGCCACCATCACCAGACCGTCCTCGCGCAGGAAGCGCTGCTGGTTGGTCGCGCGGGTGGTCGCGTCCAGCCCCGCGTGGTAGGGCAGCGCGGCGACCCCGTTGGCGACCAGGAACTCCGCGGTCTTCTCCACCGACGCGCGGGACAGGCAGTAGACGATGCCGGCGTCGCCCGGGTGCTCGTCGCGCAGCAGGCTGAGCAGCTGCTTGCGCGGCTCCTTCTTCGGCACGATCCGGTACTGGATGTTGGGTCGGTCGAAGCTGGCCACGAAGTGCCGCGCCTCGGTCAGCTTGAGCCGGGTGGCGATCTCACCGCGGGTCGCGCTGGTCGCGGTCGCGGTCAGCGCGATCCGGGGGACCGCCGGCCACCGCTCGTGCAGCATCGACAGGGCCAGGTAGTCGGGGCGGAAGTCGTGCCCCCACTGCGACACGCAGTGCGCCTCGTCGATGGCGAACAGCGCGATCCGGCCCCGGTCGAGCAGGCCGAGGGTGGACCGGCTGCCCAACGCCTCCGGGGCCAGGTAGAGCAGGTCCAGCTCGCCGGCGAGGAACGCCGCCTCCACCTTCCGCCGGGCGTCGAGATCCTGCGTCGAGTTGAGGAAGCCGGCCCGCACGCCGACCGCGGTCAACGCGTCCACCTGGTCCTGCATCAGCGCGATCAGCGGCGAGACGACCACCGCGACACCGTCGCGGACCAGGGCCGGGATCTGGTAGCAGAGCGACTTGCCGCCGCCGGTGGGCATCAGCACCAGGGCGTCGCCGCCGGCCACCACGTGGTCGATGACCTCCCGCTGGAAGCCGCGGAAGGCGTCGTAGCCGAAGACCCGGGTGAGCAGCCCGAGGGCGTCCTCGGTACGCAGGTCGGTGGGGGAGGTCATCCGGGGAGTCTACGAGCCCGCGCCGACACCGCCGCCGACGCCGAGCGGACCGGGCCGCGGGGGAGCGGGAGCGGCCCGCCGCCGGCCGGCCGGCGAGGGAATATCGCGCCGGGCGTCGCTGCTTCCCCGGTGGCGACAGCGGACGCCGAGGTCGACACCGGGACCGGTCGGACGGGCAGGAACGGATCGACGGCGTCCGCCGGGATAGAGTCGCTGACTGACCGCGCGCGTCCCGGGCGAACCGGACGCGGCGCCACGGCTTGGGGGTAGTGGGTGAGCGAGGCGCGGACGACCGACGGGCACGCCCCGGACGGCGGCACGGGGACGGCGGAGGTGGAGACCACCCTGGTGGTGGTCACCGGGCTGTCGGGCGGTGGGCGCAGCACGGTGGCCCGGGCGTTGGAGAACGTCGGCTACTACGTGGTCGACAACCTGCCCCAGGCGCTGATGCTCGACATGGCCGAGCTGGCCGTGAAGGCCGGCGGGGCGGCCCGGCGTACGGCGATGGTGCTGGACGTCCGTTCGCGGGCCTTCTCCACCGACCTGGCCGGAGCCATCCGGGAGCTCAAGGAGCGGGGCTTCTCGCCCCGGGTGGTCTTCGTCGACGCCGACGACGAGGTGCTGATCCGCCGGTTCGAGAGCGTCCGTCGCTCGCACCCGTTGCAGGGGGAGGGGCGGCTGGCCGACGGCATCGCAGTCGAGCGCGCCCTGCTCGAGGAGGCCCGCGACCAGGCCGACGTGATCATCGACACCAGCCACCTGAACGTCAACCAGCTGCGCCGCCGGGTCGAGGAGCTCTTCGGCGGCGAGGACGCCCGCCGGCTGCGGGTCACCGTGCTCTCCTTCGGCTTCAAGTACGGCCTGCCGCCGGACGCCGACTTCGTGCTCGACGCCCGCTTCCTGCCCAACCCGTACTGGGTGCCGGAGCTGCGGGAGCACACCGGGCGGGAGGAGGCGGTCAGCGCGTACGTGCTGGGCCAGGAGGGCGCGGACGCCTTCGTCGCCGCGTACGCCGACCTGGTCAACGCCACCACCGCCGGCTTCGAGCGGGAGGGCAAGCGCTACCTGACGGTGGCGGTCGGCTGCACCGGCGGCAAGCACCGCAGCGTCGCGATCGCCGAGGAGTTGGCGGGCCGGCTGCGTCAGTCCAGCCTCGCGGCCAACGCCCAGCACCGGGACCTGGGGCGGGAATGACGGCGACGAGGGTGGTGGCCTTCGGCGGAGGGCACGGACTCTCCGCCTCGCTGCGGGCGCTGCGGCACTGCGCCGGCGAGCTCGACCTCGACATCACGGCGGTGGTCACCGTCGGCGACGACGGTGGCTCCAGCGGCCGGCTGCGCGCCGAGCGGGGCGGCCTGCCCCCGGGCGACCTGCGGCAGGCCCTGGTGGCGCTGGCCGGCGACCATCCGGCGACCCGGCGCAGCGCCGGGCTCTTCCAGCACCGGTTCGCCGGGGGCGCCGGTGACGCGCTGGCCGGGCACGCGGTGGGCAACCTGATCCTCTGCGGCCTGGTCGAGCAGCTCGGCGACCCGGTCGCCGCCCTGGAGCACGCCGGGGCGATGCTCGGCGCGGTCGGCCGGGTGCTGCCGATGTCCCGCCAGCCGGTCGGCATCGCCGCCCGGGTGCGCGGCACCGACCCGGAGCGTCCCGACGAGGTGCGCACCGTACGCGGCCAGCACCAGGTCGCGGTGACGAGCGGCCGGGTGGAGTCGCTGCTGCTCACCCCCGAGGCCCCGGAGGCGTGCGACGAGGCGGTGGCCGCGGTCGGCGGCGCCGACTGGCTGATCTTCGGTCCGGGCAGCTGGTACACGAGCGTCCTGCCGCACCTGCTGGTGCCCGGCCTGGCCGAGGCGATCGTGGCCAGCCCGGCCCGTCGGCTGGTCACGCTCAACCTGGCGGCGGAGAAGGAGACCCTCGGCCTCTCCGTGGCCGACCACCTGGCCGCCCTGCACTGGTACCTTCCGCAGCTCACGGTGGACTTCGTGCTGGCCGATTCGAAGGCGGTGGGCGATCCCGAACCGGTGGGGCGTGCGGCAGAATCGCTGGGTGCCCGGCTGGTCCTCGCCCCGGTCGCCGTCACCGACGGCACTCCCCGCCATGATCCGGCCGCGCTGGGCGCCGCGCTGGTGCCTGTCCTGGGCGCCGATCGTTAAGCACGTACGTAATCACCGGCGACACGCCGGTACCGGTCCGTGGAGGGGCGCAGAATGGCGATGACGGCCGCGGTCAAGGACGAGCTGAGTCGGGTCGACGTGCCCAAGCCCTGCTGCCGGCGGGCGGAGATGGCGGCGCTGCTGCGCTTCGCCGGTGGGCTGCACATCGTCTCCGGCCGGGTCGTGGTGGAGGCCGAGCTGGACACCGGGGCGGTGGCCCGCCGGCTGCGCCGGGAGATCGCCGAGGTCTACGGCTACCCCAGCGAGATCCACGTGCTCGCCTCCGGTGGGCTGCGCAAGGGCAGTCACTTCATCGTGCGGGTGGTCAAGGACGGCGAGGCCCTGGCCCGGCAGACCGGCCTGCTCGACGTGCGGGGCCGCCCGGTGCGCGGCCTGCCGCCGCACGTGGTCGCGGCGAACGTCTGCTGCGCGGTCTCGGCCTGGCGGGGCGCGTTCATGGCGCACGGCTCGCTGACCGAGCCGGGCCGCTCCAGCGCACTGGAGATCACCTGTCCCGGGCCGGAGTCGGCGTTGGCGCTGGTCGGCGCGGCCCGCCGGATCGGCATCACCGCCAAGAACCGCGAGGTGCGCGGGGTGGACCGGGTGGTGGTCAAGGACGGTGACGCGATCGCCGCGCTGCTCACCCGGATCGGCGCGCACTCCAGCGTGCTGGCCTGGGAGGAGCGCCGGGTCCGCCGCGAGGTCCGGGCCACCGCCAACCGGCTGGCCAACTTCGACGACGCCAACCTGCGCCGCTCCGCCCGGGCCGCGGTGGCCGCCGCCGCCCGGGTCACCCGGGCGCTGGAGATCCTCGCCGACGACGCCCCCAACCACCTGACCTCGGCGGGCCGGCTGCGGCTGGAGCACCGGCAGGCGTCCCTGGAGGAGTTGGGCGCGCTGGCGGACCCGCCGCTGACCAAGGACGCCATCGCCGGCCGGATCCGCCGGCTGCTGGCGCTCGCCGACAAGCGCGCCCGTGACCTGGGCATCCCGGATACCGAAGCTGCCGTCACGCCCGACATGCTCGTGGTCTGATGGGACGGTGAGGCGCCAGCATGCGAGCGGGATCTCCACCCGGCGCGGCGCGGCGTCGCAGGCTCGGATAGGGTCGCTGCGTACGGCAAGGGGGCCGGTACAGGCACTCCTCGCCGTGTACACCGCCTCGGGCGGTCAGGTCCGCACAGACCGCGGCGGGGTGGCCGAGATGAACCGTCAACGGCCGGCTCCACGGTCGGCGCACACACCTCCGCCGGTCCGGGTCTTACGCCGGCGGACCAGAACGCGAGGAGATGGGACCTGTGACCATCCGGGTTGGCATCAACGGCTTCGGCCGGATCGGCCGTAACTTCTTCCGGGCAGTGCTGGCATCCGGCGCTGACGTCGAGGTGGTGGCGGTCAACGACCTGACCGACAACGCGACGCTCGCCCACCTGCTCAAGTACGACAGCATCCTGGGTCGCCTCCCGCACGAGGTGAAGGCCACCGCCGACGAGATCACCGTGGGCGGCCGGACCATCAAGGCGTACGCCGAGAAGGACCCGGCGAAGCTGCCGTGGGGCGAGGTCGGCGCGGACGTCGTCATCGAGTCCACCGGCTTCTTCACCGACGCCACCAAGGCCAGGGCGCACATCGAGGGCGGGGCCAAGAAGGTCATCATCTCCGCTCCGGCGAAGAACGAGGACGTCACGGTCGTCATGGGCGTCAACCACGACCAGTACGACCCGGCCAAGCACAGCATCATCTCCAACGCCTCCTGCACCACCAACTGCCTCGCCCCGATGGCGAAGGTCCTGCACGACACGTTCGGCATCCAGCACGGTCTGATGACGACGATCCACGCGTACACCCAGGACCAGAACCTCCAGGACGCGCCGCACAAGGACCTGCGTCGGGCCCGGGCCGCCGCGCTGAACATCGTCCCGACCTCGACCGGCGCCGCCAAGGCGATCGGCCTGGTGCTGCCGGAGCTCAAGGGCAAGCTGGACGGTTACGCGCTGCGCGTGCCGATCCCGACCGGCTCCACCACCGACCTGACCGTCAACGTGGGTCGGGAGACCACCGTGGACGAGGTCAACGCCGCGATGAAGGCCGCCGCCGACGGCCCGCTCAAGGGCATCCTGGTCTACAACGAGGACCCGATCGTCTCCTCGGACATCGTCACCGACCCGGCGTCGTGCGTCTTCGACGCGCCGCTGACCAAGGTCGTCGGCAACCAGGTCAAGGTCGTCGGCTGGTACGACAACGAGTGGGGCTACTCCAACCGCCTGGTCGACCTGGTCAAGCTGGTGGGTCAGTCGCTGTGAGCATCCGTACCCTCGACGACCTGCTCGCCGAGGGGGTGTCGGGTCGGCGCGTGCTGGTGCGCGCCGACCTGAACGTCCCGCTCGACAAGCAGACCGGAGCGATCACGGACGACGGCCGGATCCGGGCCGTGCTGCCGACGCTGACGGCGCTGGTCTCCGCCGGCGCGAAGGTGGTGGTCTTCTCCCACCTGGGCCGCCCGAAGGGCGCGCCGGACCCGCAGTTCAGCCTCCGCCCGGTCGCCGGGCGGCTCGGTGAGCTGCTCGGCACGGCGGTCCACTTCGCCGAGGACACCGTCGGCGAGTCCGCGCGCTCCACGGTGGACGCGCTGGCCGACGGTCAGGTCGCCCTGCTGGAGAACCTCCGGTTCAACAAGGGGGAGACCAGTAAGGACGATGCCGAGCGGGGCGCGTTCGCCGACCAGCTCGCCGCGCTCGGCGACGCGTACGTCGACGACGCCTTCGGCGCGGTGCACCGCAAGCACGCCAGCGTGTACGACGTGCCGGCCCGCCTGCCGCGCTTCGCCGGCCGGCTGGTGCTGCGCGAGGTGGAGGTGCTCTCCAAGCTGACCGGTGAGCCGGAGCGCCCGTACGTGGTGGTGCTCGGCGGCTCCAAGGTCTCCGACAAGCTGGCGGTCATCGAGGCGCTGCTGCCGACGGTGGACCGGCTGCTCATCGGCGGCGGGATGTGCTTCACCTTCCTCAAGGCCCAGGGCCACGAGGTGGGCAGCTCGCTGCTGGAGCAGGAGATGGTCGAGACCTGCCGCAACCTGATGGAGCGCTCCGGCGGGAAGATCCTGCTCCCGGTCGACGTGGTGGCCGCGGACGCTTTCGCCCCGGATGCCGCGCACGACACCGTGCCGGCCGACGGCATCCCGAGCAAGCGGGTCGGGCTGGACATCGGCCCGAAGACGGTGGCCGGGTTCGCCGCCGCGGTCAAGGGCGCGAAGACGATCTTCTGGAACGGCCCGATGGGGGTGTTCGAGATGGCGGCCTTCGCCAACGGCACCCGCGGGGTCGCCGAGGCGATCGCCGGGTCCGGCGCGTTCACGGTGGTCGGTGGCGGCGACTCCGCGGCGGCGGTCCGTGCCCTGGGCCTGGACGAGTCCGCGTTCGGCCACATCTCCACCGGCGGTGGCGCCTCCCTGGAGTACCTGGAGGGCAAGACCCTCCCCGGCATCGCGGCCCTGGAGAACTGATGGCGAGCACCACCCGCCGGCCGCTGATGGCCGGCAACTGGAAGATGAACCTCAACCACCTCGAGGCCAACCTGCTGGTGCAGAAGCTGGCCGCGAGCCTGAACGAGAAGCAGCTCACCGACGTCGAGACGGTGGTGCTGCCGCCCTTCACCGACCTGCGGACCGTGCAGACCGCGGTGGACGGCGACAAGCTGAAGATCGGCTACGGCGCGCAGGACCTGTCGCCGCACGCGTCGGGGGCCTACACCGGGGACATCTCCGGCCCGATGCTGGCCAAGCTGGGTTGCTCGTACGTCGTGGTGGGGCACTCCGAGCGGCGGGCCTACCACCACGAGACCGAAGGCGTGGTCAACGCCAAGGTCACGGCGGCGCTGACCCACGGGCTGACCCCGATCATCTGCGTGGGTGAGGGGCTCGACGTCCGCGAGCAGGGCGGGCATGTGGCGCACTGCTCGGACCAGCTGGATGGGGCCCTGCACGGGCTCACCGCCGAGCAGGTCCGCAAGGTCGTCATCGCCTACGAGCCGGTCTGGGCGATCGGCACCGGCAAGACGGCAACCCCGGAGGACGCCCAGGAGGTCTGCGAGGCGGTCCGGCGGCGCCTGGCCGACGCGTTCGACCAGGGCACCGCGGACCAGGTCCGGATCCTCTACGGCGGCTCGGTCAAGTCGTCGAACATCGCGGCGATCATGGCCAAGCCGGACGTCGACGGGGCCCTGGTCGGCGGCGCCAGCCTGGACGCCGAGGAGTTCGCGAAGATCTGCCGGTTCCCGGAGCACACCGCCCGCTGATCGCTCGCTATTCTTGACTTCGCCCGTCCACCGGTCGGTGCCGCCGTGCCCGATCTGTCCGGGCGAGGATCGTTACGAGAGGACTGACCCCAGCCATGCCGATCTGGTTCGCATACACGTTGATCGTGTTGCTGGTCATCACGAGCGTTCTGCTCACCATGCTCATCCTGCTGCACCGGGGTAAGGGCGGCGGGCTGTCGAGCATGTTCGGCGGCGGGGTCAGCTCCAGCCTGGCCGGCTCGTCGGTGGCCGAGAAGAACCTGGACCGCTACACCGTGCTGGTGAGCATCGTCTGGTTCGCCTGCATCGTCGGGCTGGGCCTGTGGCTCCGGCTCCAGGTCAACACCTGAGCGGTCCCCTCACGTCGTACAATCTGCGCGCGGTCCGTCACGACGGGCCGCGCGCAGTTTCGTTCGCCCCACTCCGCTGCACCGTCGCCGCCGCCCACCTCCCGGGTGGCGGTCCCCGCCGACGACAGGAGCGAGCCGTGCCCAGTGGCAACGTCATCCGTGGCTCGCGGATCGGGTCCGGCCCGGAACGGCCCGCCGAGCGGTACGCGCCGGCGCCGCGCCGCGCGGTGACCTACTGGTGTCGCAACGACCACGCCACCGAGATCCAGGTGGCGGTCGATGCCGAGGAACCGCCGGTCTGGGACTGCCCGCGCTGTGGCCTGCCGGCCGGGCGGGACGCCGAGAACCCGCCGGGCCGGGTCCGCCCCGAGCCCTACAAGACCCATCTGGCGTACGTGAAGGAGCGGCGCAGCGAGGCCGAGGGTGAGGCCATCCTCGCCGAGGCGCTCGCCGCGCTGCGCGAGCGACGCGCCACCCCCGGAAGCTGAGCCGGGCCCCCGGCCGACGCTGGCGTCGACAGGGGCCCGGCCTCGCACGTCAGCGCAGGCTGCGGGAGCGCGGCGGGACGTCGGCCGCCGCCGCCCGGTCGAGCAGCCAGAGGGTGCGGGACACGCCCCGCGCGCCGGCGGCCGGCACCTGCACCGGACCCGCGCCGGCCAGCGCCATGCCCACCGCGCGGGCCTTGTCGGCCCCGCCGGCCACCAACCAGACCTCCTCGGCGGTGTTGATCGCCGACAGGGTGAGGGTGGTCCGCAGCGGCGGTGGCTTGGGGCTGCCGCGGACCGCGCTGACCGGCCGGTTGTCGTGGTGCACCGGGTGCTCCGGGAAGACCGACGCCACGTGCCCGTCCTCCCCGACCCCCAGCATCAGCACGTCGAAGTGGGGGAGCGCGGCGTGGCCGGGGCGCGCGGCCCGGGCCAGCTCCTCGGCGTAGAAGGCCGCCGCCGACTCCGGGTCCGACCCGGCCGGGCCGTCGGCCGCCGGCATGGGGTGCACCCGCGCCGGGTCCAGCGGCACCACGTCCAGCAGCGCCGCCCGGGCCTGCGTCTCGTTGCGCTCCGGGTCGCCGGCCGGCAGGAAACGCTCGTCGCCCCACCACACGTCCACCCGGGACCAGTCGACCGCGTCCCGGGCCGGCAACGCGGCCACCGCCCGGTACACCGCCGCCGCGATCCGCCCGCCGGTCAGCACCACCGACGCCTGACCCCGGTCCGCCTGCGCGTCGAGCAGCTTCACCACCAACCGGGCCGCCACCGCCTGCGCCAGCAGGTCGGGATCGGCGTGTACGGCGACACTCGCCTCACTCATCTGTTGTGCCTTCGTCTCCGGACCGTCGCGGTCCCTGTTCGTCGTCCCCGGGGGCCGGCCGGCCCAGCCGATGCGGTGCTCAGCGCCCCGCGCTCGTCTCGGCGTGCGCGGTCACCCCGGCCTCGGCCCGCTGCGCGGTAGCCGGGTCCTTCCAGACGTGCACCCGCTGACCGGGGCGCTGGTCGAGGCCGGTGAGGCCCGACGCGGCGCCCAGCGCCTCGGCGTACACCTGGTCGGCGTCGAGCCGGCGCAGCTCCTCGGCCAGCTCGTCGCCGAGCGGACGACGCACCAGCGGCAGCACCCGATCGTCCTGGCCGGTACGCCGGAACGTCGCCATGCTCTCCTCGCGGGTCAGCGTCAGCTCGTCGCCGTTGGCGCAGCGCAGCTGCACCTCGCGCATCCGGGGGAACTCGTCGGTGTGCTGCCACTGCGGCTCGATGCCGAGCCGGGCGGCCAGCCACCCGCGCATCAGCGCGGCGGTCGGGTCGGTGCGCGGCGCGACCACGGTCGCCTCGCAGACCCGCGCCGCGGTGGTGTCGAACGCCCCGGCGACCAGGGTGCGCCACGGGGTGATCCGGGACCAGGCCAGGTCGGTGTCGCCCGGGGCGTAGTCCCGGGCCCGCTGGCGCAGCGCCTCGATCGGGTCGGCGGCCTGTGCGGCGTCGGTGATCCGCCGGTCGGCGACCACGCCGAGGAAGTCGGTGGCGATCTCGGCCGGCGGCTCGCCGTGCCACCAGGTGACCACCGGCACGTCCGGCACCAGCAGCGGCATCACCACGGACTCCGCGTGCAGGGCGAGCCGGCCGTACATCCGGGTCACCACCGCCTCGCCGGGGCCCAGTCGGCCGCCGACGACGATCTCCGCGTCCAGCCGGTTGCGTTCCCGCTCGACCTCGGTGCGGACGACGACGAGCAGCCGGCACGGGTGGGCGGCGGCGGCGATGGTCGCCGCCGCCTCCGCCTCGCGAACCCGCTTCTCGTCCACCACGACGATCAGGGTGAGCGCCATGCCGCTGGCCACCCCACCCGCGCTGCGCCGTTCGGCGGCGAGCGCCTTGACCACCTCGTTTCCGGTGGTGTCCCACAGGCCGATCACTGGAGCCTCCCGGTCCGCTCGCTTCGCCCGCTCACGATGGTCTTGTCGCCGTGTCCACTCATGCCCGCCGCCAGGCGCGGCCCTCGCGGACCAGCATCTCGTCGGCCGCCCGCGGACCCCACTCGCCGGCCCGGTACGGCTCCGGCCTGGTGCCCTCCCAGGCGTGCTCCAGCGGGTCGACCACCTGCCAGCTCTGCTCGACCTCCGCGGCGTCGGGGAAGAGCGTCCGGTCGCCGATCAGCACGTCCAGCACCAGCCGTTCGTACGCCTCGGGGCTGGACTCGGTGAACGCCTCGCCGTACTGGAAGTCCATCGCGATGTCGCGGACCTCCATCGTGGTGCCGGGCACCTTGGAGCCGAACTTGAGCACCACGCCCTCGTCCGGCTGCACCCGGATGACCAGCTGGTTGTTGCCGAGCGACTCCATGTCGGCGGGGTTGAACGGCAGGTGCGGCGCCTTCTTGAACATGATGGCCACCTCGGTGACCCGGCGGGGCAGCCGCTTGCCGGCCCGGATGTAGAAGGGCACGCCCGCCCAGCGCCGGTTCTGGATGCCCAGCTCGACGGCGACGTAGGTCTCGGTGGTCGAGCCCTCGGGTACGCCCTCCTCCTCGAGGTAGCCCAGCGCCCGCTCGCCGCCCACCCAGCCGGGCAGGTACTGGCCGCGCACGGTGTCCCGCTGGATGTCCTTCGGCAGCGTGATCGCCTTGAGCACCTTCAGCTTCTCGGCCCGGATCTCGTCGGCGTCGAAGCTGGTCGGCTCCTCCATCGCCACCAGGGCGAGCAGCTGGAGCAGGTGGTTCTGGAGCACGTCACGGGCGGTGCCGACGGAGTCGTAGAAGGCGGCCCGGGTGCCGATGCCGACGTCCTCGGCCATGGTGATCTGGACCGAGTCGACGTACTTGGAGTTCCAGAGCGGCTCGAACAGGTTGTTGGCGAACCGCAGGGCCAGGATGTTCTGGACCGTCTCCTTGCCCAGGTAGTGGTCGATCCGGAACACGTCCTGGCTGGTGAAGACGTCGTCGACGAGGTCGTTGAGCTTCTTGGCCGACGGCAGGTCGTTGCCGAACGGCTTCTCCACGACCACCCGCCGCCAGCCACCGGACTTGGCGTTGTCGGCCATTCCGGTGCGGGCCAGCTGCTTGAGCACCACCGGGAACGCCGCCGGGGGGATGGAGAAGTAGAACGCGGCGTTGCCGTGGATGCCGTGGGTGTCGCGCAGCTCGTCCAGGGTGGTGGCGAGCTGGTCGAAGGCGGCGTCGTCGTCGAACGAGCCACCGACGAACTTGATGTTGCCGGCGAGCCGCGACCAGACCTCCTCCCGCCAGGGGGTGCGGGCGTGCTTCTTCGCCGCCTCGTGGGCCAGCGACTCGAAGTCGCCGTCGCCCCAGTCCCGCCGGGCGAAGCCCAGCACCACGAAACCGGGCGGCAGCAGCCCTCGGTTGGCCAGGTCGTAGACCGCCGGCAGCAGCTTCTTGCGCGCCAGGTCACCGGTCACCCCGAAGATCACCAGAGCGCACGGCTCCGGGATCCGCGGCAGCCGCCGGTCCTGCACGTCGCGCAGCGGATTCACGCCGCCTCCTCGCTGGGTCCTGTCCATGTCGTCCATCGTCACGCCCGCCATCGTCCGATCGCTTCCAGCAGCTGGGCCAGGCCGGTGGGCCTGTCGGTCAGGTGCAGTCGTAGCACCGGCCGGCCCCGGTCGGCCAGCGCCCGCCGGTCGCCGGCGGCCTGCGCCGCCTGCAGCTCTCCGAAGGTGTACGGCCGTCCCGGTACCGGCAGATCAACGGCCACCGCACCGGTCAACTGAAGATAGCTGCCGACCGCGGGACCGCCCTTGTGGTACTGCCCGGTCGAGTGCAGGTACCGCGGACCCCAGCCGAACGTGACCGGCCGTCCGGTCGCCGTCGCCAGCAGCGGGCGCAGTCGCGCCGCCTCGGCGTCGGCGCTCCGGTCGAGGTACGCCGTCACGGCCAGGTAGCCCGCGTCGTCCACCCCGTCGACGAGTTGACGCAGGACGCCGTCCAGGTCGGTGGGGCCACCCGGTGGGGCGTACACCTCGATCGCGCCCTCGGTGAACGAGGGCGTCTGCGCCGGCGGACCGGAGTCCAGGATCCGCCGGGTGTGCTCCGTGCTCCCGGCCACGTCCGGCTGGTCGAACGGGTCGACGCCGAGCACCGCCCCGGCGAGGGCCGTGGCGTACTCCCAGGCCAGGAAGTGCGCGCCGAGGGGGCCGTTGACGGCCAGGTCGGGAGCGCACCCGCCGCCGGGGACGTCCCCGACGGCCAGCGCCCCGCCGTAGCTGACGGTCAGCACGTCCGGGCCGGTGGCGCCGGGGGCCCGCGGCGACTCGACGACCACCGGCAGCAGCCCGACGCCGGCCTTGCCGGTCGACTCGGCGAGCAGCTGCTCGACCCAGTCGCCCAGGCCGTCGAGGCCGGTGCCGTCGCTGACCAGGGCGACCTTGTCCCGGCCGGTGGTGGCCGCCGCGCCGAGCGCCGCCCCGAGCGCCAGGCCCGGGTTGTCCCGGTCCCGGGCCAGCGAGGCCGCGAACTCCTCGGCCTGGTCGAGCAGGTCGGCCACGCCGACGCCGGCCAGCGCGGCGGGGACCAGACCGAAGGCGGTCAGCGCCGAGTAGCAGCCGCCGACGGTCGGGTCGGCCGGGATCACCACGACGCCCATCTCGGTGGCCGTCGCTTCCAACGGGGAGTCCGGGTCGGTGACCACGACGAAGCGCCGGGCCGCCTCCGCCTCGGTCATCCCGGCGTCGAGGAACGCCTGCCAGTACGCCCGGCGGTGGCTGTCGGTCTCCACCGTCGCGCCGGACTTGCCGGCCACCACGACCACGGTGCGTTCCAGGCGGTCGGCCAGCGCCGCCCGGACCCGGCCCGGGTCGGTGGTGTCGAGCACGGTCAGTGGCCGACCCAGGGTCCGGGCGATCACCTCGGCGGCGAGCGACGAGCCGTCCGTCCCGGTGAGCACCACGTGGTCCAGGTCGGCCAGCTCCGCCATCAGCTCGGCGAGCTGCGGGAGCAGCTCCCGGCTGCGGCGGTGGGTGTCGAGCCAGCCGAGGCGGCGGGTCGCCGCCGCCTCGGCCTCCGGGCCCCAGAGCGAGGGATCCTGCTGCGCCAGCCGGCGCGGGACGCCTGCGGAGAGCAGGGCGTCCCGCACCGGGGCGGGGGCGGACCGGTCGACCGTGCCGGCGCCGTACACGGCGAGTCCGGCGGCGGCGTCGACCGGTCCGGCCAGCAGGTCAGTCACGTCGGACCCCGCAGCCGCGCCCGGTGGGGCGGCTGGTCACGCGTTCCCACCCGCCTGCTCCGCCTTCGCGGCGCTCTCCGAGGCGGCCTTGTTCGGGGCGCTGGTGCCCTTCGCGGCGGCGGTCAGCGACTTGCGCACGCCGTCGAGCAGCTCCAGCCAGCTGGCCTCGAACTTCTCCACGCCCTCCCGCTCCAGGGCGGCGATCACGTCGGACATGTCGACGCCGACCGACTCCAGGTCGGTGAAGACCTTCCGGGCCGCGTCGTACGACCCGGTGATGGTGTCGCCCCGGGTCTCGCCGTGGTCGGCGTAGGCGTGGATGACCGATTCCGGCATGGTGTTGACCGTGCCGGGGGCGATCAGCTCCTCGACGTAGATCACGTCCCGGTAGTCCGGGTTCTTCGTCGAGGTGGACGCCCACAGCGGCCGCTGCGGGTGGGCGCCGGCGTCGGCCAGGGCCTGCCACCGGTCGGAGGAGAAGACCTGGCCGTAGCGCTCGTACGCCAGCTGGGCGTTGGCCACGGCGGCCTTGCCGCGCAGCGCCTTGGCCTCGTCCGAGCCGATCTTCTCCAGCCGCTTGTCGACCTCGGAGTCGACCCGCGAGACGAAGAACGACGCCACCGAGCCGATCTTGGACAGGTCGTGCCCGTTCGCCTTGGCCTGCTCCAGGCCGGCGAGGAACGCCTCCATCACCGCGGAGTAGCGGTCCAGGCCGAAGATCAGCGTCACGTTCACGCTGATGCCCTCGGCGAGGGTCGCGGTGATCGCCGGCAGGCCGGCCTCGGTCGCCGGGATCTTGATGAAGAGGTTCGGCCGGTCGACCAGCCACCACAGCGCCTTGGCCTCGGCGAGGGTCTTCTCCGTGTCGTGGGCCAGCCGCGGGTCCACCTCGATGGAGACCCGACCGTCGACGCCGTTGCTCTTGTCGTACGAGGGGCGCATCACGTCGCACGCCCACCGCACGTCGTACGTGGTGAGCATCCGCACGGCCTCTTCGACCTCGATGCCCCGGGTGGCGAGCTCACGCAGCTGCCAGTTGTACTCGTCGGCGTCGCTCAGCGCCTTGGCGAAGATGGTCGGGTTCGTGGTGACCCCGGCCACGTGCTTCTCGCGGCGCAGCTGGTCCAGTCCGCCGGAGCTCAGTCGTACCCGGGAAAGATCGTCGAGCCATACCGCCACACCCGCGGCGGTGAGTTCACTCAGCCTGTCCGTCATTCCGTCCACGCTCCCTCAGTTGCCGGTCGTGAAACCGGTGATGTCGCCCACCCGGGCCAGCGACGCGTGAGCCGCCGCCATGATCCGGTCCGGGGTGAAGCCGAACTGCTCGAAGAGCACGGTGTGCGGGGCGCTCGCCCCGTAGTGCTCCAGGCTCACGCTCTCGCCGAGGTCGCCGACCACGCCGCGCCACGACATGGCGATGCCCGCCTCCACGCTCACCCGAGCCTTTACCCCGCGTGGCAGAACCGACTCCCGGTACGCCTCGTCCTGCTCGTAGAACCACTCCTGGCAGGGCATCGAAACCACCCGGGTGGGCGTGCCGTCGGCCTCCAGCCGCTCCCGCGCGGTCAGGCAGAGCTGCACCTCCGAGCCGGTGCCCACGATGATCACCTGAGGCTTGCCGTTCGACGCCTCGGCCAGCACGTAGCCGCCCTTGGCGACGCCCTCGGCGCTGCTCAGCTTCTCCCGGTCCAGGGTCGGCAGCGGCTGCCGGCTCAGCGCCAGCGCGGTCGGCCGGTCGGTGCGCTCGAGCGCCTGCCGCCAGGCCCAGGCGGTCTCGTTGGCGTCAGCCGGGCGGACCACGTCCAGGCCGGGGATGGCACGCAGTGCGGTCAGGTGCTCCACCGGCTGGTGGGTCGGGCCGTCCTCGCCCAGGCCGATCGAGTCGTGCGTCCAGACGTAGGTCACCGGCAGCTTCATCAGCGCGGCGAGCCGCACCGAGGGGCGCATGTAGTCGCTGAACACCAGGAAGGTGCCGCCGTACGGGCGGGTGCCGCCGTGCAGCGCGATGCCGTTGAGGATCGCCCCCATGGCGTGCTCACGGATGCCGAAGTGCAGCGTGCGGCCGTACTCGTGGCCCGGGAAGTCCTTGGTCGCGTGGGCGGCCGGGATGAACGACGGCTCGCCCTTCATCGTGGTGTTGTTGCTCTCCGCGAGGTCGGCCGAGCCGCCCCACAGCTCCGGCAGCACCGGGGCGAGCGCCTCGAGCACCTTGCCGGAGGCGGCCCGGGTGGCCAGGCCCTTGGCGTCGGCGGGGAAGGTCGGCAGCGCGTCGGTCCAGCCCTGCGGCAGCACCCGGCCGGACATCCGGTCCCACAGCGCCTTGCGCTCCGGGTTGGCCTGCGCCCAGGCGTCGAACGCGGTCGTCCACTCCCGCTGGGCGGCGTCGCCGCGACCCATCACCCGGCGGGCGTGGGCGAGGACCTCCTCATCGACCTGGAAGCTCTGCGCCGGGTCGAAGCCGAGCAGCTGCTTGGTCGCGGCCACCTCGTCGCCGCCGAGCGCCGAACCGTGGATCTTGCCGGTGTTCTGCTTGTTGGGCGCGGGCCAGCCGATGATGGTGCGCAGCGCGATGAACGAGGGGCGGTCGGTCTCGGCCTTCGCCGCCAGCAGCGCCTGGTAGAGCGCCTCCACGTCCTCGTGGTAGTCGCCCTGGTCGGCGTCGCCGGTACGCCAGTCGACGGTCTGCACGTGCCAGCCGTACGCCTCGTAGCGCGCCGCCACGTCCTCGCTCTTGGCGATCCGGGTGTCGTCCTCGATCGAGATCTCGTTGTCGTCGTAGATCAGCGTGAGGTTGCCCAGCTGCTGGTGGCCGGCGAGCGCGCTGGCCTCGTGGCTGATGCCCTCCTCGATGTCGCCGTCGGAGGCGATGCACCAGATGTCGTGGTCGAAGGCGGAGGTGCCCGCCTCGCTCTCCGGGTCGAACAGGCCGCGCTCGCGCCGCGCCGCCATCGCCATGCCGACCGCGTTGCCCAGGCCCTGGCCGAGCGGACCGGTGGTGGTCTCCACGCCCGGGGTGTGCCCGTGCTCCGGGTGACCCGGGGTGAGCGAGCCCCACTGCCGCAGCGACTGCAGGTCCTCCAGGCTCAGCGGGTAGCCGGCGAGGAAGAGCTGGATGTACAGGGTGAGGCTGGAGTGGCCGGCGGAGAGCACGAAGCGGTCCCGGCCGGGCCAGTTCGGGTCGGCCGGGTTGTGCCGCATGACCCGGTTGAAGAGCAGGTAGGCCGCGGGCGCGAGGCTCATCGCGGTGCCCGGGTGGCCGTTGCCGGATTTCTCCACGGCGTCCATGGCCAGCACGCGGACGGTGTCTACGGCCCTGCGGTCGAGGTCGGACCAGTTGAGTGCGGGGTGCTCGGGACGGTTGGCAGCCACGATGGTTGTGCTCCTCGGCAGATGGGCGGAACCCTCACTGATGACCCTATAGACCCGTCGTAAACGTCCGCCCGGGGATCAGTGCACGGTGTGACCTACGTGTGCGACCGGCTGGTGGTTCAGGTCGGAGTGTGACCCCCCGCACCGTTGTCGGGTCGCCCGGGCAGCCAAAACGACGACGCGTAGTGTGTGGGACGGTGTGTGGGCCCCTGCGGGCCCGCCCGATCCGATCTCCCTCTGCCGACGCCGGAAGGTGGCAATCCGTGAGCATGATCACCGAGCGCCCCGTCAGCAACTCTGCCGGGCAGCCGCCGGTGCGCACGGTGCCCGAGGAGTCCGCCGCCCGCGACGTGCGGGGGGTGATCGCCGCGTACGTGGCGCTGACCAAGCCCCGCATCGTCGAGCTGCTGCTGGTCACCACGGTGCCGGCGATGATGCTCGCCGACGGCGGCATGCCGTCGCTCTGGCTGGTCGCCGTGGTGCTGCTGGGCGGCTCGCTCGCCGCCGGCGCGGCCAGCGTGCTCAACTGCTACATCGACCGGGACATCGACCAGTTGATGCGGCGCACCAAGCGCCGCCCGCTGCCGGCGCACACCGTGTCGCCGCGCAACGCGCTGGTCTTCGGGCTGGTGCTGGCGGCGGTGTCGATCGCGCTGATGGCGGCGTTCACCAACCTGCTCGCCGCCGGCCTCACGCTCGCGGCGATCCTCTACTACGACCTCGTCTACACCCTCTGGCTCAAGCGCACCACGACCGCGAACACCTTCTGGGGCGGGGCCTGCGGGGCCGCCCCGGTGCTGATCGGCTGGGCCGCGGTGACCGGCTCGCTGGCGCCGGCCGCCTGGGCGCTGTTCGCGGTGGTCTTCTTCTGGCAGATGCCGCACTTCTATCCCCTGGCGATGAAGTACAAGGACGACTACGCCCGGGCGGGCATCCCGATGCTGCCGGTGGTGGCCTCCGCCCGCCGGGTCAACGCCGAGATCCTGATCTTCGCCTGGCTGACCGTGCTGACCTCGCTGGCGGCCTGGCCGCTGGGCATGAGCGCGATCTACGGCGTGCCCACGCTGGTCGTCGGCGGGATCTTCCTGGTCGAGGCGCACAAGCTCTGCCGCCGGGTGGTGCGCGGTGAGGCGGTCAAGCCGATGCGGCTGTTCCACTGGTCGACCACGTACCTGACCATCGTCTTCGCCGCGGTCGCGCTCGACGCGCTGATCTGACCGACACGGGCCGACCCCACACCGGACACGCCGTTCCAGGCGTGTCCGGTGTGACATTTTCGAGTTTTCCTCAGGGTGCCGTCGAGCTCCCGCATGTCGGACAGAAACCACGTATCGCCTGCCCGGTTTGGTAGCCCTTATCCGACATGTACGGGCAAGTTACCTGTGGTCTTCCTTAAACCCCCAGGTAATTGGCATCACAAAAGGTTCATGGTTCTCGCCCGTGCGGGTGGATGTCTGCTTAGGCTTCGCGTCATGGCAGATGGTTCCGATACGACGCTGACGGCCGATCAGACCGCCGAGCAGGCCCCGAACGGGCTGGTCTCGGGCATCAAGTCGTTCGCCGCCGGGCACGGCGGCGCGAAGGCGGTCATCGAGTACGTCGGCAAGCGGGGCGCACGGATCGTCCTGGTCGGTGAGGACGGGGAGTGGGCCGACCAGTTCGCCGACGACACCGTCGTCGCGCGGCAGGCGTGCGCCAAGGCGGGTGTCACCGTCGAGAACGCCTGGGAGCGTGAACTGATGGACCAGATGCGTCCGAGCAACGACCTCTGGCGGTCGATGGCCCGGCGCACGATGGCCCGTTGACATAAATTGACCAACGACCACCAGCCGACCCGGGGGGAACCCCGGGTCGCTCTCATTACCTGCTCGGGCCTGGTCGACCTCGACCCGGACGACCGGCTCGTGCTCGGGCCGCTCGCCGCCCGCGGTGTCCTCGCCGACGTGGCCGCCTGGGACGACCCGGCGGTGGACTGGTCCGGCTACGACCTGGCCGTGCTCCGCTCGCCCTGGGACTACGCGCTGCGGCGCGACGAGTTCGTGGCCTGGGCGGCGACCGTGCCGACCCTGGTCAACCCGGCCGACGTGGTGCGCTGGAACACCGACAAGCGCTACCTCGGCGAACTCGCCGCGGCCGGGGTGCCGACGGTGCCGACCGCCTGGATGCTGCCGGGGGAGTCCTGGACCCTGCCGGCCGACCATGGCGAGTACGTCATCAAGCCGGCGGTCAGCGCCGGCAGCCAGGACACCGGCCGGTACGACCTGGCCGACCCGGAGCACCGCGAACTGGCCGAGGCGCACGTACGGCGGCTCGCCGACGCCGGCCGGGTGACCATGGTGCAGCCGTACCTCGCCGCCGTCGACACCGCTGGGGAGACCGCCCTGCTCTTCCTGGCCGGCCGGCGCGGGCTGACGTTCAGCCACGCGATCCGCAAGGGTCCGATGCTGACCGGGCCGGACCTCGGCGTCGACGGGCTCTACAAGCCCGAGGAGATCACCGCCCGGACGGCGACGCCCGAGCAGTTGGCCGTCGCCGAGCAGGTCCTCGCGGCCGTGCCGGGTGGGGCGGAGCGGCTGCTCTACGCCCGGGTGGACCTCATCCCCGGCCCGGACGGCACGCCCGTCCTGGTGGAGCTGGAGCTGACCGAGCCCTCGCTCTTCATCGGGTACGCCGACGGCGCCCCCGACCGCCTCGCCGACGCCATCCTGACCCGCCTGACCCACCCCTGACCGCTCTCCCTTCCCGACCCTCCCGAACGTCGCGTTCGAGCCGGCGCAGGGCGACCGCCTTGGCTGAACCGGGTGCCGGTCCGCGAGTGATCGGCCCCGTTTGCGGTGTGTCGGGGTTTCCGGCGGCCGGGTGGCCGGGACATGCCGCAAAGGGCGGGTCATCCCGAGCCGCGGCCGGTGCGGCAGGGCGTCCCGGCGCGTCACGGCCGGGCCCGGGGTGACGGAGCCCGGCCTGGGGTGTCGTCGTCGCGGCGCCGCCGCCGGTCGTCGCGCTGTTGGTGCCGCCGCCGTAGGGGGTCGTCCTGGTGCCGCCGCAGTAAGGGTCGTCGCGGTGCCGCCGCGGCAGGCCACCGCCTCGGGGCGCATCGGTGTCGCTGCCGGCAGCGCGTGGGCGGGCGCCGGGCGATCGACTCGGGCGATGGGGGGCGGGTGTGTTCGTCGGATCCTTTAGAGCTGATGACGTAAATGGTTCGCCTGTCCCACGAGTCGTTTACGTCATCAGCTCTAAAGCGTCCACACCCGTAGGTGCGCCCCCTGGCCGAGCCGCCGCTGCCACCCCCCTCGTCGGCCCCGGGCAGTCGATGCCGTTCGCGGTGTGTCGGGGTGTCCCGCCGCGGGGATGCCGCGACACGCCGCAAAGGGCGGCGCCGGTATCCCGGGCCGGCGGCCGTCTACGCCGCAAAGGGCGTCGCCGCATCCCGGGGCGGCGGCCGTCCAGGGGCGGCGGCCGTCCAGGGGCGGCGGCCGTCCAGGGGCGGTGGAGGGGAGCGGAGGGGCGGGGTCAGGCGGCGGCCGGGACCCGCTCGGCCGGGGCGGCGGCGGTGGCCGGAACGGGGGCCGGACGGCGTTCGCGGGTCGACCAGAGCACCGACAGGGTGGCCAGCAGCACCAGGCAGGAGCCGAGCATGTGCGCGCCGACCAGCAGCGCCGGCAGGTCGGTGAAGTACTGCACGAAGCCGATCACGCCCTGACCCAGCTCCACCGCGATCAGCACCCCGGCGGCCCGGGCCGGGCCGGTGGCGCCGACCGCCCGGAAGGCGAAGACCAGCGCCACCGAGAGGCCGAGCAGCAGGAAGACCGCGTCGGCGTGCACCTGGGAGATCTGTTCCGGGTCGAGGCCGTTGCGGGCCGCGCCGCCATCGCCGGCGTGCGGGCCGCTGCCGGTGACCCAGGTGCCCACCACGAGCACCGCCACGCTGGCCACGGTGGTGAGCACCGCGAGCGTGCGCAGTGGGCCGGGTACCACCGGCACCGCCGGGCCGTCCGGGTTCTTGATCCGCCGCCAGAGCGCGTACGCGGCCGCGATGACCGCCATCGAGGCGAGGAAGTGCAGCCCGACCACCCACGGGTTGAGGTTGGTCAGCACGGTGATCCCGCCGATGACCGCCTGCGCGGGGATGCCGAGGAACACCGCCACCGCCAGTCCCAGCAGCCCCTTGCGCCGCGGGCGGTGCGCCAGCACCGCGAGCACGGTGGCCAGCGCGATGATCCCCACCGCGAAGGTGAGCAGCCGGTTGCCGAACTCGATCACCCCGTGCACGCCCATCTCGGCGGTGGTCGTATACGACTCGTCGGTGCACCGGGGCCAGGTCGGACAGCCGAGCCCGGAGGCGGTGAGCCGGACGGCCCCACCGGTCACGACGATGGCCACGTTTGCCACGATCGAGGCGTACGCGAGGCGGCGCAGCAGAGCGGCGGAGACCGGGAACCGGACGGATCGCTTCACGGAGCGAATCCTACGCACCGTAGTGGATCCCGATCGGGTGACTCCGCCGGCCCGGTGTCGGGGATCACCGGGACCCGGGTTTGCGGGCCTCCGGCGAATTACGTTACGTTGGCGTTGTGAAAAACGCGGCGGCGCTCTCCGAGCAGCAGCCGGCGACCGGGACGGTCGCTGGTTCTGCCGCGTCGTCCACCGATCTCTCCACCCGCGACCGGGTCACCCAGCTGCTGCTGGAGCGGGGGGCGACCACCGCGGCCCAGCTCGGCTCGGCGCTCGGGCTCAGCCCGGCCGCGATCCGCCGGCACCTCGACGCGATGCTCGCCGACGGTGACGTGGTCGCCCGCGAGCAGGCCGTGCGCGGCAGCCGCGGGCGGGGCCGGCCGGCGAAGGTGTTCCTGCTGACCGAGGCCGCCCGGGTGCGCTGCGGCACCCACCACTACGACAACATGGCCACCGCCGCGCTGCGCTGGATCGCCCGCAACGGCGGTTCCGACGCGGTCGAGGCGTTCGCCGCCGACCAGGTCGCCGCGTTGGAGGCCCGCTGCCGGGCCGCCATGGAGGACGCCGGCGACGACCCGCTCGCGCGGGCCGAGGCGCTCGCGAGCGCGCTCACCGCCGAGGGCTACGCTGCGAACGCGTCCACGATCGCCTCCGGCGGCCAGCTCTGTCAGCACCACTGCCCGGTGGCGCACGTGGCCGCCGAGTTCCCCCAGCTGTGCGAGGCCGAGACCGCGGTCATCTCCCGTCTGGTCGGCACCCACGTGCAGCGCCTGGCCACCATCGCGCACGGCGACGGGGTGTGCACCACGCACATCCCGGCCCAGCCGCGTGCCCAGTCCGGTAACACCGTCACCACTGTGAGGACAGATAGATGACCGAGCAGATCGTCCAGCCCCTGACCCAGGAAGAGCAGCTCGCCGCCCTCGGTCGCTACGAGTACGGCTGGTCCGACCCCGACGTCGCCGGGGCGGTCGCCCAGCGCGGCCTCAACGAGGCGGTGGTGCGGGACATCTCGGCGAAGAAGAGCGAGCCGGCCTGGATGCTCGACCTGCGCCTGAAGGGGCTGCGGCTGTTCGGTCGCAAGCCGATGCCGTCCTGGGGCGCCGACCTCACCGGGATCGACTTCGACAACATCAAGTACTTCGTCCGGTCCACCGAGAAGCAGGCCACCAGCTGGGAGGACCTGCCCGAGGACATCAAGAACACCTACGACCGGCTGGGCATCCCGGAGGCGGAGAAGCAGCGCCTGGTCGCCGGTGTCGCCGCGCAGTACGAGTCCGAGGTGGTCTACCACAAGATCCGTGAGGACCTCGAGGAGCAGGGTGTCATCTTCCTGGACACCGACACCGCGCTGCGCGAGCACGAGGACATCTTCAAGGAGTACTTCGGCACGGTGATCCCGGTCGGCGACAACAAGTTCGCCGCGCTGAACACCTCCGTGTGGTCCGGTGGCTCGTTCATCTACGTGCCGAAGGGCGTGCAGGTGGAGATCCCGCTGCAGGCCTACTTCCGGATCAACACGGAGAACATGGGCCAGTTCGAGCGGACGCTGATCATCGTCGACGAGGGTGCGTACGTGCACTACGTCGAGGGCTGCACCGCGCCGCTGTACTCCTCCGACTCGCTGCACAGCGCGGTGGTGGAGATCATCGTCAAGAAGAACGCCCGGTGCCGCTACACGACCATCCAGAACTGGTCGAACAACGTCTACAACCTGGTCACCAAGCGCGCCGTCTGCCACGAGGGCGCGACCATGGAGTGGGTCGACGGCAACATCGGGTCCAAGGTCACCATGAAGTACCCGGCGGTCTACATGACCGGCGAGCACGCCAAGGGCGAGGTGCTCTCGGTCGCCATGGCCGGCGAGGGCCAGCACCAGGACGCCGGCGCCAAGATGGTGCACGCCGCGCCGCACACCTCCTCGACCATCGTCTCGAAGTCGATCGCCCGGGGCGGCGGCCGGACCTCCTATCGGGGTCTGGTGCAGGTGCTGGAGGGTTCGCACCACAGCCGGAGCACGGTCAAGTGCGACGCGCTGCTGGTCGACACCATCTCCCGCTCGGACACCTACCCGTACGTCGACATCCGCGAGGACGACGTGTCGATGGGGCACGAGGCGACCGTCTCGAAGATCAGCGACGACCAGCTCTTCTACCTGATGAGCCGCGGTCTGAGCGAGGACGAGGCGATGGCCATGATCGTGCGCGGCTTCATCGAGCCGATCGCCAAGGAGCTCCCGATGGAGTACGCCCTGGAGCTCAACCGCCTGATCGAACTCCAGATGGAGGGCGCGGTCGGCTGACGCCGCCGCCCCACCCGGTGGGCCGGCCCGCGCCGGCCCACCGTCCGCTCACCTGACTCCGTCGTCGCAGAACAGACCAAGGAAGAAATGACTACCCAGGCTTCCGCGCCGCCGCCCAGCACCAAGTCGCAGGCGCTGCGCTCGTACGACGTCGCCGACTTCCCGGCCCTCACCGGCCTGGAGGAGGAGTGGCGTTTCACCCCGCTCAAGCGCCTCCGCGGCCTGGCCACGGCGGACACGTCCGCCGCCACCGGTCGGGGCGTCACGGTGGAGCACGAGACCCTGCCGGCCGGGGTGTCGGTGCGGCTCGTCGAGCCGACCGACGCCGGTGTCGCGTCGGTGCTCGTGCCGGTCGACCGGGTCAGCGCGCTGGCGCACGGTGGGGCGGCGCGGGTCGCCCTGGTCGAGGTGGCGGCCGAGGCCGTGGTCTCCGAGCCGGTGGTCGTGCGGCTGCTGGGCGCGTTTCCCGAGGAGCTCTCCTTCGCCCGCACCCAGGTGCAGGTGGGCCGGTTCGCGGAGGCGACGGTCGTGTTCTCCCAGGAGGGCTCGGTCACGCTGGCCGACAACGTCGAGGTGACGGTGGCCGACGGGGCCAAGCTGACCCTGGTCACCGTGGCGGACTGGGCCGAGGACGCGGTGCAGGCGCAGCACCTGAAGATCAAGCTGGGTCGGGACGCCCGGGTGGTGCACGTCCAGGTCACTCTGGGCGGCGACCTGGTCCGGCAGTTCACCAGCGTGGAATACACCGGTCGAGGTGGCGAGGCCGAGCTGTACGGCGTCTACTTCGCCGACTCCGGCCAGCACCTGGAGCACCGGCAGCTGGTCGACCACAACGTCCCGGACTGCCGCAGCTACGTCGGCTACCGGGGCGCCCTGCAGGGCGAGGACGCGCACACCGTCTGGGTGGGCGACGTGCTGATCCAGGCCGAGGCGACCGGCACCGACACGTACGAGATCAACCGGAACCTGCTGCTCACCGACGGCGCGCGGGCGGACTCCGTACCCAACCTGGAGATCGAGACCGGCGAGATCGCCGGCGCCGGCCACGCCAGCGCGACCGGCCGCTTCGACGACGAGCAGCTCTTCTACCTGATGGCCCGGGGCATCCCCGAGAGCGAGGCCCGCCGCCTGGTGGTCCGGGGCTTCTTCGCCGAGCTGATCAACAAGATCCCGGTCGAGTCGCTGCGGGAGCGCCTGGGGGACGCGATCGAGGCCCGGCTGGCGAAGGCCGGCGCGTGATGATCCGGATCTGCTCGACCGAGGAGGTGCCGAAGGGCACCGCGATCAGCGCCGACGTCGACGGCACCCAGATCGCGCTCGTGCACGCCGAGGACGGCAGCTTCCACGCCGTCCACGACGAGTGCTCGCACGCCGCGGTCGCCCTCTCCGAGGGCGAGGTCGAGGGGTGCACGCTGGAATGCTGGCTGCACGGATCCCGTTTCGACCTGCGGACGGGTGAGCCCACCGGGCTGCCCGCCACCGAACCCGTTCCCGTCTATCCCGTCGAAGTCCGCGACGGCGACATCTACGTCAGCCTGACGCCGAGCAATGGAGTGACCCGATAATGAGCACCCTGGAGATCCGCGACCTGAAGGTGTCGGTCAAGCTGCCCGAGGGTGAGCTCAAGCCGATCCTGGCCGGTGTCGACCTCACCGTGAAGTCCGGTGAGACCCACGCGATCATGGGCCCGAACGGCTCCGGCAAGTCCACCCTGGCGTACTCGATCGCCGGTCACCCCAAGTACGAGATCACCGGCGGTTCGGTGACCCTCGACGGCTCCGACGTGCTGGCCATGTCCGTCGACGAGCGGGCCCGCGCCGGCCTCTTCCTGGCCATGCAGTACCCGGTCGAGGTCCCGGGCGTCTCGGTGGCGAACTTCCTGCGCACCGCCAAGACCGCCATCGACGGTGAGGCGCCGAAGCTGCGTACCTGGGGTGGCGAGCTGCGCGGCGCGATGGAGCGGCTCCAGATGGACCCGGCCTTCGCCCAGCGCAACGTCAACGAGGGCTTCTCCGGCGGTGAGAAGAAGCGGCACGAGATCGTGCAGCTGGAGCTGCTCAAGCCGAAGATCGCGATCCTCGACGAGACCGACTCCGGCCTCGACGTCGACGCGCTGCGCGTGGTCAGCGAGGGCGTCAACCGAGTGCGCGACAACGGCGACACCGGGATGCTGCTGATCACCCACTACACCCGGATCCTGCGCTACATCAAGCCGGACTTCGTGCACGTCTTCGTCGCGGGCCGGATCGTCGAGCAGGGCGGCCGGGAGCTGGCCGACAAGCTCGAGGAAGAGGGCTACGAGCGGTACGTCGCCGGGGCCGGTTCGGCGCGGGCCTGAGCAGACCGATGACCTCCATCGCGATCCCGGCGGGCATGCCGCAGTACGACGACGTGCCCCGCTACGACGTGGCGCGGGTGCGGGCCGACTTCCCGATCCTGGACCGGGAGGTCAACGGGCACCGGCTGGTCTATCTCGACAGCGCCAACACCTCGCACAAGCCGCGGCAGGTGCTCGACGTGCTCGCCGAGCACTACGCCGCGCACAACGCCAACGTGTCGCGCTCGGTGCACACCCTGGGCACCGAGGCCACCGAGGCGTACGAGGGGGCGCGGGCGAAGGTCGCCGCGTTCATCAACGCGCCAAGCGTGGACGAGGTGGTGTTCACCAAGAACTCCACCGAGGCGATCAACATCGTGGCGTACGCGTTCTCCAACGCCTCGCTGCGGCCCGACGCCGACCCCCGGTTCCGGCTGGGCCCCGGCGACGAGGTGGTGATCTCCGAGATGGAGCACCACTCGAACATCGTCCCGTGGCAGCTGCTCTGCGAGCGCACCGGCGCGACCCTGCGCTGGTTCCCGGTCACCGACGGCGGGCGGCTGGACGAGTCGGGGCTGGAGGAGCTGGTCACCGAGCGGACGAAGATCGTCTCGCTGGTGCACATGTCCAACATCCTCGGCACGGTCAACGCCACCTCCCGGATCACCCGGCGGGTCCGCGAGGTGGGGGCGCTGCTGCTGCTCGACTGCTCGCAGTCGGTGCCGCACATGCCGATGGACGTGGTCGAGTACGACGCGGACTTCATCGTCTTCACCGGCCACAAGATGTGCGCGCCGACCGGCATCGGTGTGCTCTGGGGCCGGGGCGAGCTGCTCGCCGCGATGCCCCCGGTGTTCGGCGGCGGGTCGATGATCGAGACGGTGTCGATGGCGCGGTCCACGTTCGCCGCGCCGCCGGCCCGGTTCGAGGCGGGCACCCCGCCGATCGCCGAGGCGGTCGCGCTCGGCGCGGCGGTGGACTACCTCACCGGCATCGGGATGCGCGCCATCCAGTGGCACGAGAAGGAGCTGACGGCGTACGCGCTGGACGCCCTCGCCACCGTGCCCGGCCTGCGGGTCTTCGGTCCGTCGGTGCCGGTGGGCCGGGGCGGGACGATCTCGTTCGCGCTGGGTGACATCCACCCGCACGACGTGGGGCAGGTCCTCGACTCGCTCGGCGTGCAGGTGCGGGTTGGGCATCACTGCGCGAAGCCGGTGTGCACCCGGTTCGGCGTGCCGGCCATGACCCGGGCGTCGTTCTACCTGTACACCACCACGGAGGAGATCGACGCCCTGGTGGCGGGTCTCGAGCAGGTGCGGAAGGTGTTCGACTGATGCAGCTCGACCAGCTCTACCAGGAGATCATCCTGGACCACTACAAGCACCCGCACGGCCGTGGCCTGCGCGACGCCGACGACCCGGACGCCCGGGTCGCCGAGGCGCACCACGTGAACCCGACCTGCGGTGACGAGATCACCGTGCGGGTGGCCACCGGCGGCGACGTGCTCGACGACATCTCGTACGACGGCATGGGCTGCTCGATCAGCCAGGCGTCGGCGAGCGTGCTGCACGAGCTGCTGCGCGGTCGGGGTGCGGGTGAGGCGTTCGCCGTGCACGCGGCGTTCGTCGAGTTGATGTCCGGGCGTGGCCAGGTCACGCCCGACGAGGACGTGCTCGGGGACGGGGTCGCTTTCGCGGGTGTCGCCCGCTACCCCGCCCGGGTCAAGTGCGCGCTGCTGCCGTGGATGGCGTTCAAGGACGCCGCGGCACGCGCCGGTGTGGGCGTGAGCCCGACGGAGGTGAAGGCATGAGTAGCGAGGACACCGCCACCACGGCGACGCCGGAGGCCGGTGACGCCGCCACGACGCCGACCGCCGGTGGCGTGGCGACCGACGGCACCGCGACGGCGGCGACCGGCGGCAAGGCCGCCGTCGCCGACGTCGAGGAGGCGATGAAGGACGTCGTCGACCCCGAGCTGGGCATCAACGTGGTCGACCTCGGCCTGGTGTACGGCGTGCACGTGGGCGACGACAACATCGCGACGCTGGACATGACGCTGACCTCGGCGGCCTGCCCGCTGACCGACGTGATCGAGGACCAGGCCCGGCAGGCGCTGACCACCGGCCCCGGCGGGGGCCTGGTCGACGACATCCGGATCAACTGGGTGTGGCTCCCGCCGTGGGGCCCCGACAAGATCACCGACGAGGGTCGGGACCAGCTCCGCTCCCTCGGCTTCAACGTCTGACCCGCCGGACACCGGAAAGGCCCCGACCCAGGTCGGGGCCTTTTCCGTACGGGCGGGCGGCGCGGCCCGGATCCGCCGTCGGATAACCGCTGGTCCAGCCCGGACGGCCTCGGCCACAATTGCCCGATGATCGAGTCGAGGTCGTTCCGCACCGTCGCTGTCGCCGCGGCCATCGTCGCCGGGCGACAGCGGCCGGTGCCGGGGCGGCCGCGGCCCGGTACCCGTCGCCATGGGTGACGCGCTGCTCGCCGGCCTGCTCGCCGGCTACGGGGTGGCGGTGCCGGTCGGGGCGATCGCCATCGTGGTCATCGGCCTCACCGCCCGTACCTCGTTGCGGGTCGGCGCCGCCGCCGCGCTCGGGGTGGCCGCGGCGGACGGCCTCTACGCGGCGCTGGCCGTGCTCGGCGGCGCGGCCCTCGCCGGCCTGGTGCGCCCAGTGGCGACCCCGTTGCGCTGGGCGGCCGTCGTGATCCTGCTGTTCCTCGCCGGGCAGCTCGCCGTGGGCGCGCTGCGCCGGCACCGTCGTCCGGTCGGCCCGGCGCGCGCCGAGCGGGGTCTGTCCACGCCGGGCCGGGCCTTCGCCGGGCTCCTGGCGCTCACCCTGCTCAACCCGATGACCATCGTCTACTTCGTGGCCCTGGTGATCGGCCGGCAGGCGTCCGGTGGCTGGACGCCCGCCGGCCAGGTGGCCTTCGTGGCCGCGGCGTTCGCCGCCTCGGCGAGCTGGCAGCTGCTGGTGGCCGGCGGTGGCTCGCTGCTCGGCCGGCTGCTCACCTCCGACCGTGGCCGGCTGGTCACCGCGCTGCTGGCCAGCGTGCTGATCGTGCTGCTGGCGCTGCGGATGGTCTGGTGAGCCGGCCGGCTCAGTGCGGGTACACCTCCAGTTCCCACAGCGAGAAGCCGTAGGCGGTGGCCCGGGTCAGCCCGACCATCCGCACGTAGCGGGCGCTGGTCGCGGCGAACCGGTCGTTGTCGGTGCCCCCGTCCCCGGCGGTGGTGGACCAGACCGTCCGCCAGGCGGCGCCGTCGGTGGAGACGTCGATCCGGTACGACCGGGCGTGCGCCGCCTCCCAGCGCAGCACCGCGCGGGCCACCGGCCGGACGGAACCGAGGTCCACGGTGATCGACTGGTTGTCCGACCAGCCGCTCGACCACCGGGTACCCGGATCGCCGTCCACCGCCCGGCTGGCGGGGAGGAAGAGCTGGCTGCTGGAGGCGGTGACCGGGCGGCCGGCGGCCAGGTTGGTCAGGTCGTCGCCGCGGCGGGCCGGGAAGGACACCACCTGCTGGTAGGTCGGCCGGTTCTGCCAGGCGATGACAGGCTGCTTCAGCCCGCCGAGCGGCGACTGCACGATGGCGTCGGCGCACCACTGGTCGCCGGCCGCGCAGCTCGCGTCGCCGGGATAGACCTCGGTCGCCGGTCGGGCGGCGGCGCTGCGCAGCGTGTCCAGCAGGACCTGCCGGCACGCGCTGAGGTCGCCGCCGCCGCAGTACCGGCGGTCCGACCCGCCGGGCACCGGTTCGCCCAGCACGGCGCGCAGGTCGGCGTCGACGTACCCCCACCAGCCGTACTGGAACGACGAGCCCTTGTGCCCCTGCGCCTCGTTCGCCGAGGTGGGCAGGCTGCTCTCGTCGCCGCGCTGCTGCCCGGACGGCGACTCGTTGATCTGCATGGCGTTGACCAGCGCCTGGTACAGCTCCGGGCCGAGGGGTGCCTTGAACTGGCCGTTGACCAGCAGCGGCCACCAGGCGTCGAAGATCCGGATCGCCTCGGCGTGCCGGTAGGCCTTGCTGCCGCGGGCCGTTTCGACCCGAAGTGCGCCGTCGGCGCGCCAGGCCCGCAGCTTGCTCACCACGGCGGCCAGGTCGGCGTCGGTGACCGGTTGGCTCTCCAGCACCCGGATCAGCTCGTCGAGCACCTCGGCGCCGCGCAGGTCGGTCAGCCCGGCCCGCTCGACCAGCGAGGTCAGCGTCGCCCGGTCGAAGGTGCGCCCGGCCGCCAGCGCCGCCCGGATCGGCCGGTCCAGCAGGTTCGCCCGGTGCACCGGACCGAAGCTGAAGTTGCCGTCGGCGGCACCGAAGTCCTTGGCCTGCTTGTTGTTCCAGCTCACGTAGTAGTCCTGGTCCACCGAGTACGGATGCTCGGCGAGTGGCTGGTAGGCGGCGGTATTGGCGACCGGGTCGAAGTCGCGCCACTCGTACGCCGGATCGGCCTTCATCGGCAGGTTCGGGTCGGAACCGGCCGCGCGCACCGGGTTGAGCCCCGAGTTGACGTACGCCGACTCGGTGGAGTTCACGTAGAACCAGTTGAACGCGTACCCGATGGTGCCGGCGGACTCGCGGAACGCCGCGGCGTCGCCCATCGCGGCCGGGTCGTTGAACATCTGGAAGCCGATGGCCGAGTCCGCCTCGTGCCGGTAGGTGGAGCGCAGGTGGGTGAAGGCGTGCGGCTGGCCGCCCACGGTGCCGCGCCAGGCGACCAGGCCGAGCGCGGTGCGCCGGGCGACCAGCCGGTACGACCCGGCGGCGGTGCCGTCGGCGAGGGTGGGCCGCCAGGCGTTGACGTGCGAGATCTCCTCCATCGGCTGGCACCGACCCCGGTAGTGGTAGTGGTTGCTGGCCAGGGTGGGTGCGCTGCCGTCGGGGGTGCACAGCGGCAGCGCGTAGGTGTCGGTGATGTCGTGGGCCGACGAGGTGGCGCTCCAGGCGTAGTCCTGGCCCCGGCCCAGCAGCACGTAGAGGTTGAGCCCGGCGAAGGCGGCGCCGCGCGCGCTTATCCCCGGTCCCTGCAACTCCTGCACCATCAGCAGTTGAGGTGAGAAGTAGCCGGTCTGCGGGCCGAACACGGCGATCGGGTGGCCGGTGGCGGAGTGCTCGGCCGAGATCACCGCCGCGTTCGACATGCCCCGGCTGGCCCGGCCGATGGTCAGCCCGGACAGCGCGGCGGCCAGCTCGGACGGTCCGCCGACGGCGGCGCCGGTGGCCGCGCCGGTCGCGTCGCTGACGACGGGTTCCACCCGCGCCGACCCGCCGTCGGGAAGCACCACGCTGGACGCGTTCGCGGGGGCGCCACCGTACGGGAAGCTCTGCCCGTCGTGCAGGGTCAGCACCGTCTCGGGGTTCTCCTGGCTGCGGAAGGCGCTCCAGACCCGGTCACCCTCGACCACGCCGTAGCGGGCGCGGGCGGCCAGCCGGACCAGCGCCGACTGCATCTCGTTGCCGCCCCCGCCGCCGAACAGCCCGCCCACCACCCCGGCGATGGCGATCAGGTCGGTCATCCGGAACGGCTCGGGTCCGCCGGCGTTGGTGACCGCGTCCAGGTGCCCGGTGAGCACGTACTCGCCGGGGCAGTTGCGGTGCGCCATGCAGTGCCCGATGTAGGCGTTGATACCGGCGATGTACTCCTGCACGTCGGTGTAGAGCTGCTCGCCCCGGGGGCCCTTGCGCCGCAGCGCCTCCACCTGCGCCGCCAGATCGGCCTCCGTGTACGGCGAGTTGCGCCAGACGCTCTGCTCCAGCGCCCGGTTGCCGGGCGCGCCCCCGGCGAAGGGGGTGAGCGTGCCCCGCCCGACGTGACGCAGCAGGTCGATGGTGAACAGCCGGTCCTCGGCGCCGGCGTAACCGGCCCCGAACATGGTGCCGCCGCGGGTGCTGCCGGTGACGTGCGGGACGCCGGTCGCCCGGTCGCGCACGATGGTCACGTCGGCGCGCGGCGAGTAGCTGCGTTCGACCTGATCGGCCGGCACCCCGAAACCGGCGTCGTTGAAGAACGCGCCGAGCTGGTCCTCGCGCAGTCCCGCGTAGCCGTAGACCAGGTCGGCGTACCGGCCGAGCTGGTCACCGGCGTGGCGGGGGAGGGTGCCGAGGGTCTGGTTGGCGAGCACCTCGACGAGGGTGGCGTTGCCGTTCTGCCCGGGCGGCAGGATGTCCGAGCACTCGCCGAGACAGGGGTCACCGGCGGCGAAACCGCTGGTGGTGACGGTGGTGGTGGCGGGCGCGGCGGCGACGGGCACGGTGGGGGAGACGGTGAGCAGGGCCGCCACGGTGACCGTCGCAGCGGCGGCGGCGGTCAGCCGGCGGGCGACGGCGCGGCGGGCGGGGTGCGGTGGGACGGGACCGCGTGGCTGCATGGGGACCTCGCAGACGGAGGAGGATCCGAGAAGCATTCGGTTACCGGATGGTAAGCGTTCATCGATGCCCATGAAAGACCTGGAGTGGGGCGCCGCTCATGGTCCGGCAATTCGGTACCGTTCGGCCATGACCAGTCGACCCGCAGCCGGGGGTGGCCGGTGGGTCGAGGTCGACCCGATCCGCGTCGCCCGCTGGGTCGAGGGCTTCGCCGACCGGCACGGCCCGCCCACCACCACCGTCACCGGGTACGGCCTGCTGCTCGCCGCCCCGGACGGCGCGACCGCCGAGCTGCACACCCCGCCGGGCGCGCCGGCCACCGCCGAGCTTCCCGCCTTCGTGGCCGCGGCCGCCGAGCCGCGCCGGATCGGCCTGCTGCTCGCCCGCAAGGGTGCGGTGGCGGTCGGCGTCGCGGCGGGGGAGGAGCTGGTGGTCTCCAAGGTGGACACCCGCTACGTGCAGGGGCGCACCGCCGCGGGCGGCTGGTCCCAGCAGCGGTTCGCCCGCCGCCGGGACAACCAGGCGAAGGCGGCGCTCGGCGACGCGACGGACCTGGCCGTACGGCTGCTGCTGCCGGAGGCGGCGACGCTGCGCGCGCTGGTCGGCGGCGGTGACCGGCGGGCCGTCGACACCGTGCTCGCCGACCGGCGGCTGGCCCCGCTCGCCGCGCTGCGGGCCGAGCGGCTGCTCGACGTCCCGGAACCCCGGCACGCCGTGCTGGTCGCCGCGATCGCCGCGGCCCGGGCGGTACGCATCCTGGTGCGCGACGCCGCGCCCGGCCCGGCCTGACCCCGCCGCCGGTCACCGCCGGGCGGGCGGCGGCCAGGCCGGGTCGATCGCACCGAGCAGTTCGTCCTGGTGGTCGGCGAGTGGCGCGGTCAGCGGCAGCGGCGTGAACCGGCAGGCGAACAGCAGTCCCTCGTCCCCGCCACCGCCCCCGACCCGGTGGATCCACCGCCGCGTCGGCCCACGCCTCGCCCGGCTTCATCCCGCCGGCCGGGACCTGCGTTCCGGCTTGCGGGAAGTCGACGTGGTCGAAGACGAGCAGCTCCGGCCCGGCGGCACCGTCGCGGACGACGTAGGCGGCGACCCGGAGCCGGGGCGGGGCACCGGCCATCCGGCCAGTGTGGCCGAACGCGGCCGGAACCGGCGACCGGAAAACGCCACGGCGGCCGGTGGGTCGAGAACCCACCGGCCGCCGCCGGGCACCTCGGGCGGGGCGGTCAGAGGCCGCCGCCGAAGGTGTCGCAGGACTTGGGGTCGCCGGTCTCGAAGCCCTTGGTGAACCACTCCTTGCGCTGCGCCGAGGAGCCATGGGTGAACTCCTCCGGGTTGACCGGGCGGTTCGCCCGCTCGGAGATCGCGTCGTCGCCGATCTTCTCGGCGGTGTCGATCGCCTGGGCGATGTCCTGCTCGGTGATGCTCGTGAAGATCTTCTGACCGGACGCGTCCGCGGTGCCGGTGGCGTTCTTCGCCCACGCGCCGGCGTAGCAGTCGGCCTGGAGCTCCAGCTTCACCGACAGCGCGTTGGCGTTGCCCGGGTCGCGCTGCTGCTGGCGGCGCATCTGCGCCTCCGTGCCGAGCAGGTCCTGCACGTGGTGGCCGTACTCGTGGGCCAGCACGTACGGCTGGGCGAACTCGCCCTCCGCGCCGAGCTGCTCGGCGAGCACCCGGTAGAAGGTCAGGTCGATGTAGACCTGGTCGTCGCCCGGGCAGTAGAACGGGCCGACGCCGGAGTCGGCCTGGCCGCAGGCGGTGTTCACGCCCTGGCTGAAGAAGACGGTCCGGGAGGGCTGGTACTGCTCGCCGAACGCCTCCGGCAGGGCGGTGGCCCAGTACGCCTGGATGGAGTTCACGTAGAGGGTGTTGCGGCAGTCCACCTGCTGGAGGGCGTCGTCGGCGGAGCACTTCTGCTCCAGGGAGGTGTTGTCGCCCTGCTCCGCCCCGCCGTTCATCGCGTTCAGCCCGAAGCCGCCACCGACCAGGGCGACCAGCACCGCGATGATGATGCCGACGATCCCTCCGCGGCCGCCGCCGATCGGGATGGGGATGCCCATCCCGCCGCCTCCGCCGGACCCTCGCCGGTCCTCCACCTGGCTGGTGTCGACCCGCGCGTTCTCGTTCAGCTCCATGTTGACCCCGATCACCGATTCATCACGTCTGGTGGCTGCGGTACCGGACCGGGTCCGGACGGCAGAATCGGTACCCGATGATCTTGCTGGGTAATCCGGACGGGGTGTGGCGGGCCGCCCGCTACACTTGTCGGGTGCTGCTCTGCGAAGGCTGAATCGCCCCGCGCCGACGGGATCACCGCCCGCCGGCGCTTTCGCGTGCCCTGAGTCAGCCCTTCCAGACCCCGAGAGCGAGTCCTTCACCATGATCACTGCCACCGGCCTGGAGTTGCGCGCCGGCGCCCGGATCCTGCTGTCCGACACCACCCTGCGGGTGCAGCCGGGTGACCGGATCGGCCTGGTCGGCCGCAACGGCGCCGGCAAGACCACCACCCTCAAGGTGCTCGCCGGCGAGGGGCAGCCGTACGCCGGCCAGATCGACCGGCGCAGCGCCATCGGCTACCTGCCGCAGGACCCGCGCACCGGTGACCTGGAGGTCACCGGGCGGGACCGGGTTCTCTCCGCCCGCGGCCTGGATGTGCTGATGGCCCAGATGAAGGAGATCGAGGCCAAGCTCGCCGTGGACTCCAGCGACAAGCTGGTCCGTCGCTACGGCGCGTTGGAGGACCAGTTCGCCTCCCTCGGCGGGTACGCCGCCGAGGCCGAGGCGGCCCGGATCTGCGCCAACCTCGGCCTGCCCGACCGGGCCCTGGCGCAGACCATCGGCACCCTCTCCGGCGGCCAGCGCCGCCGGATCGAGCTGGCCCGGATCCTGTTCCGCGACGCCGGCGAGAACGGCGGCGGCATCCTGCTCCTCGACGAGCCCACCAACCACCTGGACGCCGACTCGATCACCTGGCTGCGGGGCTTCCTCGCCAACCACAAGGGCGGCCTGATCGTGATCTCCCACGACGGGGCCCTGCTGGAGTCGGTGGTCAACAAGGTCTGGTTCCTCGACGCCACCCGCTCGGTGGTCGACGTCTACAACCTCGGCTGGAAGGCCTACCTGGAGGCGCGGGAGACCGACGAGCGGCGCCGCCGCCGGGAGCGGGCCAACGCCGAGAAGAAGGCCGGCGCGCTGATGGCCCAGGCCGACAAGATGCGCGCCAAGGCCACCAAGACCGTCGCCGCGCAGAACATGGCCCGCCGGGCCGAGAAGCTCATCTCGGGGCTGGAGGAGGTCCGGGTCGCCGACAAGGTGGCCAAGGTCCGCTTCCCCAGCCCGGCGCCGTGCGGCAAGACCCCGCTCACCGCGACCGGCCTGTCCAAGTCGTACGGCTCGCTGGAGATCTTCACCGACGTCGACGTGGCGGTGGACCGGGGCTCGCGGGTGGCCATCCTCGGCCTCAACGGCGCCGGCAAGACGACCCTGCTGCGGATGCTCGGCGGCCTGCTGCAGCCGGACACCGGCGCGGTGCACGCCGGGCACGGGCTGCGGCTGGGCTACTACGCCCAGGAGCACGAGACGCTGGACGTGGACCGCACGATCCTGGAGCACATGCGCAGCGCCGCCAGCGACCAGACCGACACCGACCTGCGCAAGATCCTGGGCGCGTTCCTCTTCTCCGGCGACGACGTGGACAAGCCGGCCGGGGTGCTCTCCGGCGGCGAGAAGACCCGGTTGGCGCTGGCCACCCTGGTCTGCTCGGGCGCCAACGTGCTGCTGCTGGACGAGCCGACGAACAACCTGGACCCGGTCAGCCGGGAGCAGGTGCTCGACGCGATCGCCCGCTACCCGGGCGCCATCGTCCTGGTCACCCACGACCCGGGCGCCGTCCTCGCGCTCAAGCCCGACCGGGCGATCCTGCTCCCCGACGGCGACGAGGACGCCTGGAGCGACGACCTCCTCGAGCTGGTCGAGCTGGCCTGACCCCCGCAGCACGCTCCCGCGCCGACGGCTCGCGGGATCAGGCCGCGTCGCACGGCCGACACACCGGGGTCGGGACGGGTACCGGACACCTCAACGAGCGTGATACCTCAGGGGCATGTTGATGCCCCTGAGGTATCACGCTCTTTCAGGCAGCTGGCTCTCGCCGCCGTCGCCGCCGCCGCCCACAGCCGCCGGGACACCGCGACGATCACACCCAGGTTCCTCGCTCAGTCGAGCAAACCGGCGAGCGGGGTGAGGACGCCGGAGCCGACCAGGATCACCAGCCCGATCCCGACGAAGATCAACGGGACCAGCCGGTGGCCGGCGCGGTCGACCAGCCGGACCACCCGGGGATGGCCGCCGAGCCGCGCGGCGGTGCCGCACCAGAGCCCCACCAGGGCGGCGAAGACCAGCAGGAACACCAGGCCGGTGGCGGGGTCCAGGGAGCGGAACACCGGCACGTAGACGGCGATGTTGTCGGCGCCGTTGGCGACCGTCACGCCGGCCACCCCGAGCGTGCTCGCGACCACGGCGGGTGGGCCGTCGTCGGTGGGGGAGAGCAGGGCCCGGACGCCGAGCGCGATCGGCAGCAGGCCGAGCAGGCCGGTCCACGGGTCGGGGACGACGAGCAGGCCGGCGGCGACCACGACGCCGGCGGCGACCAGCGCGCCGATGCCGAGGTACTGCCCGGCCACGATCTGCCACGGCCGGGGCCGACCGGTGCTCCGGGCCGCCACGAAGAGCACGGTGAGCACCACGATGTCGTCGAGGTTGGTGGCGGCGAAGACCAGCGCCGCCGCGCCCGCGCTCCCCAGCAGTTCCGTCACCCGTGGCAGGGTACGGGTGGTCCCGTCGCGGCGCGGTGGCGCGCTCCGGCGGCCGGGTGTCAGCCGGTCGGAAGGATCACTCTATCGGGAAGGCGACACTGCATAGCGTGTCGGTTGGCGAAGAGTTGATATCTGGCGCATGATCGTCCGAGGCGGTCTAATAGGTGGGACCGTATCCGAACCGCACAGTCTGGGACGTGAGGAATCAGCATGGCAGCCACTGGCACAGCCACCAGCACTGAGAAGGGTCGCCGGATCATCGGAGCCGAGCGTCAGACGCTCGCCAAGGACCTGGTAAAGCGGTACACCTCGGGTGAGAGCATCCGCGCGCTCGCGGCCTCGACCGGCCGTTCCTACGGATTCATCCACCGGGTGCTCACCGAGTCCGGGGTGCAGCTGCGGCAGCGCGGCGGTGCCCGGCGCCGCAAGAAGGCGTGACCCGCCTGCCAGCGTCGTCCATCAGCGCCCCGCCCCGGGCGGTCCGGTGACCGCCGAGACGACCGGGGTGCGACTCGACTGCGACGGGCCGGTCGCGACGGTGACGTTGTGCCGGCCCGACGTGCTCAACGCGCAGACCCCGGCGATGTGGCGCGCGATGAGCGACTTCTCCCGGGACCTGCCCGGCGACGTGCGCGTGGTCGTGGTGCGCGGCGAGGGACGGGCGTTCTCCGCCGGCCTCGACCTGTCGGTCGCCGGTGCCTCCGGCCCGGGCTCCTTCGCCGAGCTGGCGACCCTGCCCGAGCAGGAGTGCGCCGACCGGATCGCCGAGTTCCAGGCCGGCTTCACCTGGCTGCACCGCCCCGACGTGATCTCGGTGGCGGCCGTCCAGGGCCACGCGATCGGTGCCGGCTTCCAGCTGGCCCTCGCCTGCGACCTGCGGGTGCTCGCCGAGGACGCCAAGTTCTCCATGGCCGAGGTGAGCCTGGGCCTGGTGCCGGACCTCGCCGGCACGAAGCGCCTGGTCGAACTGGTCGGCTACTCCCGGGCGCTGGAGCTCTGCGCCACCGGCCGGCGGATGGACGCCGCCGAGGCCGACCGGATCGGGCTCGCCACCCTGGTCGTGCCGAACGCCGAGCTGGACCCGGCGGTCCGTGACCTGACCGCCGGGCTGCTCTCCGCCAACCGGGACGCGGTCGTGGAGATCAAGGCGTTGCTCGCCGGTGCGGCCGGCCGCTCGCACGCCGACCAGCAGCGCGCCGAGCGGGAGGCGCAGACCCGTCGGCTGCGCGATCTCGCCGGACGGGGAGAATAGTAAGGACCGTTCGGGAAGATCCGGGTTACTACTGAGGTTGTCGTAGTCGTCGGGAGAATCGAACCCGACGAGGCCCGCTGCCCAGCCCCCGGAGGTGACGATGTCCAACCCGATGTCCGGTGGCGGCATGGCCGGCTGGAGCATGCTCCGGTCGATGCGCAGCCGGGACGAGGTCTCCGCGCACCGGCTCAAGCGGGGCACCGCCCGCAGGATCGTCACCTTCGCCGAGCCGTACCGGCGGGACATCGTCGTCTTCCTCGTCACCGTGGTGATCGCCGCGATCATCGGGGTCGCCACCCCGGTACTGGCCGGCGACGTGATCAACACGATCGCCCGGGGTGGCCCGGACGCCGGCGCCAGCGTGGTGCGGCTCGCGGTGTTCATCGCCGCCCTGGCGGTCGCCGACGCGCTCTTCTCCCTGGCCCAGCGCTGGTATTCGGCCCGGATCGGCGAGGGCATCATCCTCGACCTGCGCACCCGGGTCTACGACCACGTGCAGCGGATGCCGTTGCAGTTCTTCACCCGTACCCAGACCGGCGCGCTGGTCAGCCGACTCAACAACGACGTGATGGGGGCCCAGCGGGCGTTCACCTCGACGCTGTCGGGCGTGGTCAGCAACGTCATCCAGCTGGTGCTCACCGCCGGGGTGATGTTCACCCTCTCCTGGCAGATCACCACGCTGTCGCTGATCCTGCTGCCGATCTTCATCATCCCGGCGCGGCGGGTCGGCAAGCGGCTCGCCGAGATCACCCGGGAGTCGTACGACCTCGACGCCAAGATGAACGCGACGATGACCGAGCGGTTCGGCGTCTCCGGGGCGCTGCTGGTCAAGCTCTTCGGCGCGCCCGACATCGAGGCCCGCCGGTTCGCCGGCCGGGCCGAGCGGGTCCGCGACATCGGCATCCAGTCCGCCATGTACTCGCGGACCTTCTTCGTGGCGATGCTGCTGGTCGCCTCGCTGGCCCAGGCGCTCACCTACGGGCTCGGCGGCTGGCTCGCGGTCACCGGCTCGGTCAGCGCCGGCACCGTGGTGACCCTGGCGCTGCTGCTCACCCGCCTCTACGGTCCGCTCACCGCGCTCTCCAACGTCCGGGTGGACGTGATGAGCGCGCTGGTCTCCTTCGACCGCGTCTTCGAGGTGCTCGACCTGCGGCCCGGCATCGAGGAGAAGTCGGACGCCGTGCCGGTGCCCGTCGGCGCCGGCCGGGTCGAGTTCCGCGACGTCCGGTTCCGCTACCCGGCCGCCGCCGAGGTCTCGCTGGCCTCGCTGGAGGAGGTCGCCACCCTCGACCGGACGGTCAACGAGCCGGTGCTCAAGGGTGTCTCGTTCACCGTCGAGCCGGGCCAGATGGTGGCCCTGGTCGGTCCCTCCGGCGCCGGCAAGTCCACCCTCTCCATGCTCATCTCCCGGATCTACGACGTCACCGACGGGGAGGTGCGGGTCGGTGGGGTCGACGTCCGGGACGCCACCCTCGCCTCACTGCGCGACGAGATCGGCGTGGTCACCCAGGACTCCCACCTGTTCCACGAGACGATCGCGGAGAACCTGCGCTACGCCAAGCCGGACGCCACCGACGACGAGATCTGGGCGGCCCTGGCGGGCGCGCAGGTCGCCGACCTGGTCCGGGCCCTGCCCGACGGGCTGGAGACGATGGTCGGTGAGCGCGGCTACCGCTTCTCCGGCGGCGAGAAGCAGCGCATCGCGATCGCCCGGCTGCTGCTCAAGGCGCCGTCGATCGTGATCCTCGACGAGGCGACCGCGCACCTGGACTCGGAGAGCGAGGCCGCGGTGCAGCGGGCGCTGGCGGTGGCACTGACCGGGCGTACCGCGCTGGTGATCGCGCACCGGCTCTCCACCGTTCGCGACGCCGACCAGATCCTCGTCCTCGACGACGGCCGCATCGTCGAGCGCGGGCGGCACGACGAACTGGTCGCCGTCGGCGGGCTCTACGCCGAGCTGTACCGCACCCAGTTCGCCGTCACCGACTCACCCACCCCGTACGCCGAGGCCGACGCGCCGGAGCCGGTGGTCACCACGGTGCCGCTGGGCACCTACGTCGCGCGGGAACCGGTGCCGCCGGCCTCGGCCAACTAGCCGACCGTCCCGGCCGCGGTCACAGGTCCAGGGGGACCGCCTCCACCCAGCGCTCGAACCGGTAGCCCCCCGGGTCGACCTGCCGGGCTCCGCCCGAGGCCCGTACGTGTTCCTCGGCCTCGTCCCTGGTGAGGAAGGCGGACAGCGGGACGGCTCGCGCCGTGGCCTCGTCCGGACCGGTCATCTGCATCATCGCCACGAACAGGTAGCGCCCCCTGCGGCCGCTGGCCGGACGAGGCGCGTCGGAGCGCACCGCCGCCGTCAGTTCGTCCAGTGACGCGAACCGTGCGGTCAGCTCACCGTCGGGGCCGCCACCGAGGACGCGGGAGCGCCATGGCGGTGTCCGGCCGTCCGTGAGGTCCATCGCGAACGGGCTGGGCTCCCAGTACTCGCCCTCGTCCTCGTGACCCCCGACGGCCGTGCAGACGACGTGGTCGCTGCTCCCGTCCGGACCGACCAGTTCGAGGACCCGATCGTCCCGGTGGGCGTTCTCCAGGCGATCGAGCACCTGATCGGCCCGCTCCTGGGTGGCCACCCGGACCGCCAGGGTCCGGTAGCGGGTTCGGACACTCAGCGCTTCCACCGGCTTGAAGACGAGGTCTATCCGCGTCGCCGGCCCGTCCTCGTCGGGCGCGACCTTGACGCTCCGGAACAACACGACGCTGTGGGAGCCGGTGTAGCCCCACAGCGTGAACGTCCGTCGCCAGTCGAACACCGTGGCGCCGGGGGTGAGTTGGCGGTCGACGAACCACTGGCGTTGCACGACGGGTGACGGTACCAGTGGCTCACCCGTGCGGCTCGTCGTTCGCCGCTCGCCGGAGCTCCGCGAACGCCGCGCCGAGCGTCTCCGGGGTGAAGTGCGCGTTCAAACCGCTCGGGTTGGGCAGCACCCAGAGCCGGGCGCCGGCCAGCGCCTCCGGTTGCGGCCCGAAGCCGGCCTTCGGCCGGGCGAACCCGATCCGGTACGCGGTCACCCCGACCACCGCCACCCATGCCGGCCGGTACCGGGCGACCTTCTCGGTGAGCAGCCGCGCGCCGGCCACCAGCTCGGCGGCGGCGAGCTCGTCGGCGCGGGCGCTGGCCCGGGCCACCATGTTGGTGATGCCGAGGCCGAGCGCGGGCAGCTGGTCCTGCTCGCTGGGGTGCAGCTGACGCGGGGTGAAGCCGCCCCGGTGCAGGGCCGGCCAGAACCGGTTGCCGGGCCGGGCGAAGTGCCACCCGGTGGCCGCCGACCACAGCCCGGGGTTGATGCCGACGAAGAGCACGTCCAGCCCGGGGACGATCAGGTCCGGGATGGTCCGGTCCGCCGCCAAGGCCAGCTCCTCCTTCGTCGGCCGCGGGTGCCGGCCGCCGGGGCCGGTTCGCCGCCCGCCGCCGGCCGCACCCGGGGCGGAGAGGGGGTCGCCGACGGGCATCACAGGCCGCGCAGCGCGCCACCGTCGACCGGGACGGTGATCCCGGTCAGGTAGCTGGCGGCGGGGGAGAGCAGGAAGGCGGCCACCCGGCCGAACTCGACCGGGTCGGCGATCCGGCGCAGCGGGATGCCGGCCTCCGCCTCGACCCGGGCCGCCTCGGCGTCGCCGGTGGCCTCGAAGAGTTCCCGGTTGCGGTCGGTCATGACCCGTCCGGGCAGCAGGCCGAGCACCCGTACCCCGCGTGGGCCGTACTCGTCGGCCATGTCCTTGGCCACCCCGGCCAGGCCCGGGCGCAGGCCGTTGGAGATGCCGAGCCCCGGCACCGGGCCGCGGGCCGAGGTGGAGAGCACCAGGCCGACCGCCCCGCCCCCGGTGAGTGCGCCGGCCACCGTCCGGGCCATCCGTACGCTGCCGAGGAAGACCGTCTCGAAGGACTCCCGCCACTGCTCGTCGGAGACCTCGGCGGCGGTGCCGCGGGGCGGGCCGCCGACCGACACCAGCGCCCCGTCGAGCCGGCCGAAGTGCTCCCGGGCCGCCGCGACCAGCCGCTGCGGGGTGCCCGGGTCGGTCAGGTCGGCGGTCAGGCCGATCGCGTGCTCCGCGCCGCCCAGCCGCTCGACCGCCTCGGCGACCCGCTCCGGGGCCCGGGCCGAGACGACCACCCGGGCGCCGTCGGCCACCAGGCACTCGGCGGTGGCGAAGCCCAGACCACGGGAAGCGCCGGTCAGCACGTACACCCGGTCGGTGAGTCCGAGATCCATGGCCCGATCCTGCCGTACGGGTGGGCCGGCCGCACGGGCCGGGCGTCAGCGGCGGGCGGGGCGCAGCAGGCGTACCCGACCGGCGAGCTGGACCGCGACGGCGCCCCCGGCGCGGGCGAGCGCCGGCAACCGGCGAGGTCGCGGCGGGTGTCGCCCGTCGTAGCGGCTGCCCGCCTCCCGCCCGGCCAGCTCCTCGGCGCCCAGCGGGGGCAGCGCGCCCCGGTCGCGCAGGGCCCGGGCGAGGTCCCACCCGTCCCGCAGCGACCCGGCCGTGGGTCGGTCGGCCGCCCAGTCCCGGAAGGTCACCCACCAGGCGTCACCGAGCCCGGCGGCGAGCAGCGGCCAGTGCCGGGCGACCTCCCCGGCCCGCTTGCGCAGCAGGGCGACCCGGGCCGCCTCCACCGGGCCGGGCGGGAAGCCCGGCGGCGTCGGCGCGCCGGCGACCAGCGCCGCGACCAGGGCGGCCTGCCGCGCGGCCAGGTCGCCGGCCGCCC
>NZ_JBAKHM010000067.1:0-579 GCF_036902725.1 Micromonospora psammae
ATGCGTGACCTGGTCTACACCGGTTTCATGTCGCTCGACGGCGTCGTGGACTCGCCCGGCGGCGGACCGGGGGAGGAGCACCGCAGCGGCGGGTGGGTGTTCAAGGACCTCGAGTTCGTCCCGGAAGCCTGGTCGCTGAAGGGCGAGGAGCTCACCGACACGACGGCGCTGATGTTCGGCCGCCGCAGCTACGAGGCGTTCGCGCCGGTCTGGCCCGGTTCGGAGGACCACGCCGGCTACAAGGAGCTGCCCAAGTATGTGGTGTCGACCACGCTGTCTGACGAGGCCCTGGTCAACGGGTGGGGGCCGACGACGATCCTGCGCTCGACCGAGGACGTCGCCGCGCTCAAGGAGGGCGAGGGCGGCGCGATCTTCATCCACGGGAGCGCGGAGCTGGCCCGGCGGCTGTCGGATGCGGGCCTGATCGACCAGTACAACCTGCTCGTCTTCCCCGTGCTGCTCGGTGCCGGGAAGAGCCTGTTCGGCCGGGCCGACCGAGACAAGCACATGCTGACGCTGCGGGAGTCGGAGAGCTACTCGAACGGAATCCTGAAGCTGGTCTACGACGTCAAGCGCTGA
>NZ_JBAKHM010000068.1:0-570 GCF_036902725.1 Micromonospora psammae
TAATGTTTTTTGAATGATGACCTTTTGATGTGCATCCTGTGCCCATTGGCAAGTGAACCATTCATGTATCTCTCAGATTTGACTGATACGGCAATTCCATTACATACCATATCAGCAGCCTGACCCTCATGCCAGACATCTGAATGCAGCTCACATGTGATGCCATACTTGTTTTCAAGGAAGTCCTTACCCTCAACTTCCTTGCTTTTGCCTCAACCAAAATCCTTCATGAGATGCTCAACTAAAGGACCTACAAGAACAGCCCTATCAGGCACTGTTTTAAGTAAGTCCATGTCTTTACCCTTCTTACGCAGCCAGTCCTCTATAAGGCCGGTTAGAATAGTGATTATAGCCTCACGGCTATAGGTTCCGTCAAAGAGCCAGGCAATCTTTGGGAACATTGTGTATTTCTTGCCATTTTTTCCTTCAAATGGTGTTCAGGATTGGAAGTAATGCCTGTTGTCCATATCCTGTATCAACTGTAATATTGCTGATTTATCCATTGTTTTTCTCCAAGTAACCATTGTAGTAATTTACATACATTGGTCTTCTATACCCATCTGCTAACAT
>NZ_JBAKHM010000015.1:0-159789 GCF_036902725.1 Micromonospora psammae
AGGCCGAGGACTTGACTACAAAGAAGCTACGCGTCCACTGTGCAACTCCCGACAAACGAACACCCCCACCATGTGGGTTGGGTGTTTGATAAGTCGATAGAGTTACGGCGGTCATGGCGGAGGGGAAACGCCCGGTAACATTCCGAACCCGGAAGCTAAGCCCTCCAGCGCCGATGGTACTGCACTCGGGAGGGTGTGGGAGAGTAGGACGCCGCCGGACAACCATTCCATTCAGGCCCACCCCTATAAGGGGTGGGCCTGAATGCGTTCCCCAACAAATCTCCAGCACGGCCCCGCAGAGCCCCGGAAGCGGGCACCGGAACCGGCCGGCCCACTCGACCCGTCGCTCCCGGCCTCGACGCCCGCGCCCCCGGCCACGCGACTTGGGGCCCAGGCAGCCCGGCGTTCGGCCCGTGCCCGTGGGGCGTGGGTGGGGCCGGCGTCGAAAAGGCCATGTCCGTTCGGTGAATCGGCTGGCGGCCGTTAGGGGTCGTCGCCGGAGTGACGGGGCCGTCTGCGACGTGTCCCAGGGTGATGGCGAAACGTGTGCACACATAAGCGGCGAGAGGTGCCCGCGCATAAGCCTGAGAGCTGTGGCCGTCGGCCGGGAAAGCAGGCCGCGGCGAGCGGGCCGTTGAGCCGTCGCCGCGGCGGGAGACGTCAGTCGCGGGTCTGGACGACGTCGCGGATGTCCCGGAAGAGCTGTCCGGCGTCGTCCACGGACCGGTTGGGGAACATGGCCATCGCGACGCTGCCGTGGTCGGCCCAGCCGCACACCGCGAAGTCGCCGCCGTCGCCGCTGGTTGTGCCGCACTTCATCACGCCGCCGTGCCCACCTGCCGGGACGTCGCGTACTCCGGTGACCTTGCCCGTCTCGTCGGCCATCAGGCCGAAGAGGGTGTCCAGGTCCCGCTCCGGCTGCCAGAGCAGGGTGGTGCCGCCGAAGAGCAGCACGACCCGCTTCTCGTCCGCCGGATCGCGGTAGACGGTGCCGAAGCTGCGGTCCAGGTCGATGTCCGCGGCGAACCCGCTGCGCAGGTAGTCGGCGGTGCTCCGGGCCCGCTCCGAGTCGTCCCGTACCAGCCCGGCCACCCGCTCGGGGGCGGCGAGGCGGGTGTCCTTCTGCTGTGCCACCCGCCAGCCGGCCGTGCCGAGGGCGGCGGCGCCGGCGAGACCGACGAGGAGCGCCACGGCCAGGGCGACCTTCCGCCGGCGGGAGGACCGGGGGCGGCGCTCCGGGTCCTGCTCCGGGTCGGCGCCGCGCAGTCGGATCGGTTCCTCGGTCAGCTCGACCGGTTCGGGGCCTCCGACGAGCTGACGCTCGGTGAGATGTGCGTCGGACATGTCCGCCACCGTACGCGAATGACAGGTGGCGCACGTCAGGTCCGTCGAAGCGCTCCGTAGACTTTCAGGGTGACCGAGAGACTGGATGCCCGACGCCCCGACGCCCCGACCCTTGCCGGCCAGTACCAGCCCGGCGAGGTAGAGCAGCGACGGTACGAGCAGTGGGTAGCCGCCGGCCACTTCCGGGCGTCGGCGGAGAGCGACAAGCCGCCCTTCACCATCGTCATCCCGCCGCCGAACGTCACCGGCTCGCTGCACATGGGCCACGCCTTCGAGCACACGCTGATGGACGCCCTCAACCGGCGCAAGCGGATGCAGGGCTTCGAGGCGCTCTGGCTGCCCGGCATGGACCACGCCGGCATCGCCACCCAGAACCTGGTCGAGCGGCAGCTCGCCGGCGAGGGGCTGTCCCGCCACGACCTGGGCCGGGAGAAGTTCGTCGAGCGGGTCTGGCAGTGGAAGGCGGAGTCCGGCGGGGCGATCCTGGGCCAGATGCGCCGCCTCGGCGACGCCGTGGACTGGGACCGCGAGCGCTTCACCATGGACGGGGGCCTCTCCCGGGCCGTGCAGACCATGTTCAAGAAGCTTTTCGACGACGGCCTGATCTACCGGGCCAACCGGATCATCAACTGGTGCCCGCGCTGCCTGACCGCCCTGTCGGACATCGAGGTGGAGCACACCGACGACGACGGTGAGCTGATCTCGATCCGCTACAGCGACGAGGTGGTGGTCGCCACCACCCGGGCCGAGACGATGCTCGGCGACACCGCGGTGGCCGTCCACCCGGACGACCCGCGCTACCGGCACCTGATCGGCACCGAGGTCGCTGTCCCGCTGACCGACCGGCGGATCCCGATCGTCGCCGACGAGCACGTCGACCCGGCCTTCGGCACCGGCATGGTGAAGGTGACCCCGGCGCACGACCCGAACGACTTCGAGATCGGCCAGCGGCACGACCTGCCGGCGCTGACGATCATGGACGAGCGGGGCATCATCACCGCGCACGGGCCCTTCCAGGGCCTGGACCGGTACGAGGCCCGCCCGGCGATCGTCGCCGCGCTGCGCGAGCAGGGCCTGATCGTGGCCGAGAAGCGGCCCTACGTGCACGCGGTGGGGCACTGCTCCCGGTGCAAGACCACCGTCGAGCCGCGGCTGTCGCTCCAGTGGTTCGTCAACACCGCGCCGCTGGCCAAGGCGGCCGGCGACGCGGTCCGCGACGGCCGGGTGAAGATCGAGCCGGCCGACCTGGCCAAGCGCTACTTCGCCTGGGTCGACAACATGCACGACTGGTGCATCTCCCGACAGCTCTGGTGGGGCCACCGCATCCCGGTCTGGTACGGCCCGGACGGCGAGATCGTCTGCGTCGGCCCGGACGAGGCGCCGCCGAGCGGCGAGGGCTGGCACCAGGACGAGGACGTCCTCGACACCTGGTTCTCCAGCGGCCTGTGGCCGTTCTCCACTCTCGGCTGGCCGGAGCGCACCCCGGACCTGGCCAAGTTCTACCCGACCAGCGTGCTGGTGACCGGCTACGACATCCTCTTCTTCTGGGTCGCCCGGATGATGATGTTCGGCCTGTACGCGATGGACGGCGTCCAGCCCTTCGACGTGGTCGCGCTGCACGGCATGGTCCGCGACGAGCACGGCAAGAAGATGTCCAAGTCGTTCGGCAACGTCGTCGACCCGCTGGACTGGATCGACCGGTTCGGCGCCGACGCCACCCGCTTCACCCTGGCCCGCGGTGCCAACCCGGGGCAGGACGTGCCGGTGAGCGAGGAGTGGTGCCAGGGCTCCCGCAACTTCTGCAACAAGCTCTGGAACGCCACTCGGTTCGCCCTGATGAACGGCGCGCACACCGACGGGCCGCTGCCGGCCCCCGAGGAGCTGTCGACCGTCGACCGGTGGATCCTGTCCCGGCTGGCGCACGTCACCGCCGAGGTGGACGAGCAGTTCGAGGCGTACGAGTTCGCGAAGGTCTGCGACCTGCTGTACCACTTCGCCTGGGACGACGTCTGCGACTGGTACGTGGAGCTGAGCAAGCCGGTGCTCGCCGAGGGCGGGGCGGCGGCCGACGCCACCCGCCGGGTGCTCGGGCACGTGCTGGACCAGTTGCTGCGGCTGCTGCACCCGGTGATCCCGTTCGTCACCGAGGAGCTGTGGATCGCCCTCACCGGCGGCGAGACCGTCATGACCGCCGCCTGGCCGGTCGCCGACCGTACCCGGATCGACGACGCCGCGGAGGGCGAGGTCGGCACCGTCCAGCGGGTGGTGACCGAGATCAGGCGGTTCCGCTCGGACCAGGGGCTGCGGCCGACCCAGCGGGTCGGGGCGCGCCTCGACGGCCTCGCCGTCGCCGGGATCGCCGCGCACGAGCCGCTGATCCGGTCGCTGGTCCGGCTCGACGCCCCGGGCGACGACTTCCAGGCCAGCGCCACCCTCGCCATGCCGGGCGAGGTCAGCGTCGCCCTGGACACCCGGGGTTCGATCGACGTGGCCGCCGAGCGGGCCCGACTCACCAAGGACCGCGCGGCGGCCGAGAAGGAGGTCGCGCAGGCCCGGGCGAAGCTCGACAACCCGGCCTTCGTCGGCAAGGCCCCCGAGCCGGTGGTCGCCAAGATCCGTGACCGGCTCGCGGTGGCCGAGGCCGACCTGGTCCGGATCGACGCTGCCCTGGAGGCGCTGCCCTCGTGAGCGACCACACCGAATTCGCCGCGGTCGACGCCGAGCTGACCGGGCGGGGCTTCACCCGCATGGTCTTCGAGCTGGACCGGATCTCCAACCTGCTCGACCTGCTCGGCAGTCCGCAGCGGGCGTACCCGTCGATCCACCTGACCGGGACCAACGGCAAGACCTCGACCGCCCGCATGATCGACTCGTTGCTGCGGGCGTTCGGGCTGCACACCGGGCGGTACACCAGCCCGCACCTGGAGACGGTGCGGGAACGGATCAGCCTGGACGGGCAGGCGGTCAGTGAGGAGCGCTTTGTCGCCACGTACCGCGAGGTGGCGCCGCTGGCCGAGCTGGTGGACCGGAGCTCGTCGGAGCCGCTGACCTACTTCGACATGACCACGGCGCTGGCGTTCGCCACCTTCGCCGACGCGCCGGTCGACGTGGCCGTGGTCGAGGTGGGGCTCGGTGGCGCCGAGGACGCCACCAACGTGCTCCAGGCCGGGGTGGCCGTGCTGACCCCGATCGGCCTGGACCACACCGAGTGGCTCGGCGACACGCTGGAGGACATCGCCCTGCACAAGGCGGGGATCATCCATCCCGGCGCCACGGTGATCTGCGCCGCCCAGGACGACGAGGCGGCCCGGCCGATCGTGGAACGCTGCGTCGAGGTGGGCGCCACCATCGCCCGGGAGGGCACCGAGTTCGGGGTGCTGCGCCGCGCCGTCGCCGTCGGCGGGCAGGTGCTCAGCATCCAGGGCCTCGGCGGGGTCTACGACGAGGTGTTCCTGCCGCTGCACGGCGCCCACCAGGCGCAGAACGCGGCGGTGGCGCTCGCCGCGGTGGAGGCGTTCCTGGGGGCGGGGAACAAGCGGCAGCTGGACGTGGATACGGTCCGGGAGGGCTTCGCCACGGCCAGCTCGCCGGGGCGGCTGGAGAAGGTCCGCACCGCGCCGACGATCCTGCTCGACGGGGCGCACAACCCGCACGGCATGACCGCGACGGTCACCGCGCTGCAGGAGGAGTTCGCGTTCAGCAAGCTGGTCGGCGTGCTCGCCGTACTCGCCGACAAGGACGCGGCCAGCCTGCTGGAGCTGCTCGAACCGGTGCTGGACTCGGTGGTGGTCACCGGCAACAGCTCGCCCCGGGCGATGCCCGCCGACGAGCTGGCCGAGCTGGCCCGGGAGGTCTTCGGACCGGAGCGGGTGGAGGTCGCCGAGGAGATGCCGGACGCGATCGAGGCGGCCGTCGCCGAGGCCGAGTCCGACGTGCCCGGTGAGCTGTCCGGGGTCGGCGTGCTGATCACCGGTTCGGTGGTGACCGTGGCCGACGCCCGCCGGCTGCTGAAGCGATGAGCGTCCCGGACGAGGACCGCCCGACCACGGGCGCCGGGCAGCCGGCCCCCGACGGTGGGGAGGGGCCCGCGGGCCGGCGACGCTCCGGGCTGCGGAATCCGACGGCCGCCGTACGGGGGCTGGGGGCGGGCACGCTGGCGCTGGAGGCGCTGGTGCTGCTGCTGGCCATCCAGCCGATCCGGGTGGTCGGCGGCGACCTGAGCGGCGCGGCGATCGCGGTGATCGTCGCGCTGGCGGTGGCCTGCGTGGTGCTCGCCGGCATGATGCGCCGGACCTGGGCGTGGCACGCCGGCACGGTGGTGCAGGCGCTGCTGCTGCTCTCCGGGCTGCTGCACTGGTCGCTGTTCGGGCTGGGTGTCATCTTCGCCCTGGTGTGGGCGTACGCGCTGCACGTGCGCCGGGTGATCCTCGGCTGAGCGGCGAGGCGTCGACGGGAGGGCCACCGGGTGACCGGCGGCCCTCCCGTCGTATCAGGCGTCGGCGCGTTCGCGCCACTGGGTGAGGGCGATGCCGTGGCCGTCGGGGTCGCGGAAGGCCGCCGCCCACACCTCCAGCCGGCTGCCCCGGTTGACCACCCGGGGAGCGTAGGTGAAGCGCACCCCGGACTCCTTGAGCCGCCGGTACGCGGCATCGATGTCGCTCACGTCGAGGTTGACGTGCACCAGCCGACGGCTCATCGGCGCGGCGCCGGTCACCTCGCGCAGCACCAGCCGGGTGTTGCCGGAGGCGAGCACGGCGTTGCCGGAGCCCCGGTCGACCTCGGTGAAGCCGAGCCGGTCGCGGTAGAAGTCCAGCGACCGGGACAGGTCGGTGACCAGCAGGGTGAGCCCGACCCCGCTGATCGGGGCGGCCGGGTCGTCGGGGTCGCCGTCCGGGTCGGCGGGGCCGGCGGCCGGGTCGTAGCCGAAGATCGCCTCGTCCAGCTCGTCCGGGTCGGGTCGCCGCTCCGCGGCCGGGTCGTCCAACGGCACGTCGACCGGGTCGACGATCGGCGCGTCGAGGCGCTCCTCGGCGGGCGTACGCGGGGACGGGGTGGCCGCCCGGCGGGGCAGCGGCCCGGCCGCCGGCTGCTCGACGAAGGTGCCCTCCAGCACGACCGGGCCGCCGGCGCGCTGGTGCATCACCACCGGTTCACGCTCCTCCGGCAGCACCACCGGCTCGTCGCGCAGCGGGTCGGCCGGCGGCGGGTCACGGAGGTCGTCGCGGAGGTTGTCACGCAGGTCGTCGTGGAAGTCGTCGTCGGCGGTCCGGCCGGCCCACGGCGGGGCCTCCTGCGGGATGAGCACCTCGTCGACCACCGGCTCGGCGCCCGCGTACTCCGGGGGAAGGTCGGCGGCCGCGGCGGCGGTCTCGGCGTGGGTGGGCACGTCGTCCCAGAGCACCCGGACGTGCCGCTGGTCGTCCAGGGCCACCCGGATCGGCAGGGTCTGCCCGAGCGACGGCCACTTCGCCACCGGCACCCGCGGCTCGATGATCTTCTTGGAGCGGGGCGGCAGACCCGGCGCGTCGATCACCAGTTGCAGCTCGCACCGGCCGAAGGCGTACTGGGTGGGGGGCTCGGAGGCGCTGTGCACGTGCCCGACGCCGACCACCCAGGTGCGCCCGCCACCGCGGACCGTGGCCATGGCGATCGCCAGCACCAGCAGGGCCACCCCGAGGGCCACGATGGCCCAGCTGGTCATGCCCAGCCCGAACAGGACCACGAAGGTGGCCACGGTGCCCAGTACCGCGGCGATCAACTTGCGTACCGGCGCGATGGTGCGGTTCCCGCCATTCGCCACAGTGGACCTCCCAGGGGTCAGGGCCAGGCTAGGCCGGACCGGCAACCGAGGGAAAGAGCAGCCGCCGCGCCGACGCCGGGACCGGGTCGCTAGGCTGACCGTACCCAGCCGAACCGCCTTCCGCGCACAGGAGGAACCCAGCGTGTCCAGCAGCAGCCCGGATGAGCGCACGCTCGTACTGATCAAGCCCGACGCGGTCCGCCGCGGCCTGGTGGGCGAGATCGTCTCCCGCTTCGAGCGCAAGGGCCTGCGGATCGACGCGATGGAGACCCGGACGTTGGACGGGGACTTCGCCGACCAGCACTACGCCGAGCACGTCGACAAGCCGTTCTACCCGCCGCTGAAGGCGTTCATGACCGGTGGTCCGCTGGTCGCGCTGGTGCTCTCCGGCGACCAGGTGATCGAGGTGGTGCGGGGCATGATCGGCGCCACCGACGGCCGGAAGGCCGCCGCCGGCACCATCCGCGGTGACCTCTCCCTGTCGAACCGGGAGAACCTGGTGCACGCCTCGGACTCCACCGACAGCGCCAAGCGCGAGATCGGCCTCTGGTTCCCCCAGCTGGGCTGAACGCCACCGGCCCCGACCCCGGTCGGGGCCGTCTGCTGTCTCAGGCGGGCAGCCGGGACAGCTTCGTCGGGTTGCCGACCAGGTAGAACCCGGTGATCCGCCCGTCGGCCGTGGCCACGGTCAGCGTGTAGCGGGCCCCGTCGGACCAGCGGATCAGCAGCGCCGGCTCGCCGTTCAGCTCGGCGGGCGTCGCCGTCACGGCGCGCGGCCGGGCGTAGATGCCGGCGAAGAACCGGGCGATGCGGTCCGCGCCGTGCACCGGGTTGATCGCCGCGCGGGCCACGCCGCCGCCGTCGGTCCAGGCGACCGCGTCGCCCGCCACCAACCCGGTCAGTCGCCCCAGGTCCCCGTCGCGGGCGGCGGCCAGGAAGGCGTCCAGCAGCCGCCGCTGCTCGGCGGGGTCGGCGGTGAACCGGCGGCGGTCGTCGGCGATCCGTGCGGCCGCCCGGTGGTGCAACTGCCGGCAGTCGGCCGCCGACCGGTCCAGGATGTCGCCGATCTCGGCGTACGGCATGGCGAACGCGGTGTGCAGCACGTAGACCGCGCGCTCCGGCGGGGTGAGCCGTTCCAGCAGGTGCAGCAGCGCCATCGAGACGGAGTCCCGCAGCTCGACGCTGTCCAGCGGGCCGAACGGCGACGGCTCGGTCGGCACCGGCTCGGGCAGCCACGGCCCGACGTACGTCTCCCGGGCGGCCTGCCGGGCCCGCAGCCGGTCCAGCGCCAGCCGGGTCACCACCCGGGACAGGTAGCGGCGCGGCTCGGCCACCGACGCCCGGTCCACGTCGAGCCAGCGCAGGTACGCCTCCTGGAGCACGTCCTCCGCGTCGTGCAGGCTGCCCAGCAGCCGGTACGCCAGCCCGAGCAGCATCGGCCGGTGCGCGGTGAGCGCACCGGCCGCCTGCGCCGCCCCGCTGGTCGTCACACCTCGAGCGGCGGCTGGCTCTGACTGGTCACGGCGATCCGGTTCCACACGTTGATTGTCGCAATCGCGATGACCAGGTCGGCCAGCTCCTTCTCCGACCACACCTTCGCCGCGGCGTCCCACACCTCGTCCGGCACGCCGTGCTGGCCGAGCTGGGTGACCGCGTCGGTCAGCGCCAGCGCGGTCCGCTCCTTCTCGTCGAAGAACGGCGCCTCGCGCCAGGCGGCGACGGCGAAGAGCCGGCGGCTGTCCTCGCCCGCCGCGAGCGCGTCCCGGCTGTGCATGTCCACGCAGAACGAGCAGCCGTTCAGCATCGACGCCCGCAGCTTCACCAGCTCCAGCACGGTGTGGTCGACGTTCGCCTGGGCGTACTTCTCCAGCGCGAACACCGCCCGGTACGCCTCCGGCGCCACCTTCGCCATGTTGATCCGACTCATCTCGGCCTCCCTCAGCAGGTACGGATTCACCCGTACGACGGAACGCGGCGGCGGCGATGTGACGGCTTGGAGCTGTGACGGTGGTCATGTCGCCGCGCCCCGGGGCGGGGGGATTACTCGGGGGCGATCTTCGAGGCCGATCGAGTACGCTTGTGCACACAGGCGACGACCCGGCCATCACCGGTGAGCCTCCGGAAGAACAGCCGGGTGACCGGCCCAGTAGAACCGGACGGGACGGCCCGTCACAGCCGGCCAACGAGCGGGCGGTCGCACCTCGACCGCCAAGCGGGGTGGTACCGCGGGCCGCTCGGGCGACGCCGTCGAGGCGTACCCGAAGGGCTCGTCCTCGCAGACCACAGATGAGTGAGCTGCGCGAGGAGAGCGACCCCCGATGGCCTATCCGTTGCACGACCCGACCGCCGCCGGTGTCCCGGCGAGCCCGGACCTGCCCGCGGTCGAGCGCCGGGTGCTGGAGCACTGGACGGCCGACAAGACCTTCGAGGCGTCCGTGGAGGCCCGTCCGGCCGGCGCGGATGGTAAGAACGAGTACGTCTTCTACGACGGCCCGCCGTTCGCCAACGGCCTGCCCCACTACGGCCACCTCTTCACCGGGTACGTCAAGGACGTGGTGCCGCGCTACCAGACCATGCGCGGCCGGCACGTCGAGCGGCGCTTCGGCTGGGACTGCCACGGCCTGCCCGCCGAGGTGGTCGCCGAGAAGCAGCTCGGCATCACCAGCAAGGCCGAGATCCTCGACCTCGGCGTGGCCCGGTTCAACGAGGCGTGCCGCACCTCCGTGCTGGAGTTCACCCAGGACTGGGAGCGCTACGTCACCCGGCAGGCCCGCTGGGTCGACTTCGCCAACGACTACAAGACCCTCGACCTGGACTACATGGAAAGCGTCATGTGGGCCTTCAAGACCCTGCACGACAAGGGCCTGGTCTACGAGGGTTTCCGGGTGCTGGCGTACTGCTGGCGCTGCGAGACGCCGCTGTCGAACACCGAGACCCGGATGGACGACGTCTACCGGGACCGGCACGACCCCACGCTGTCGGTCTGGTTCGGTCTCACCCCGGACGAGAACGCGCCGGAGCTGGTGCGCGGGCCGGTGAAGCTGGGCGTCTGGACCACCACCCCGTGGACCCTGCCGTCGAACCTGGCGCTCGCCGTCGGCCCGGACATCGAGTACGCGGTGCTGGAGCGCGACGGGGACCGCTTCGTCGTCGGCGCGGCCCGGCTGGCCGCGTACGCCAAGGAGCTGGAGTCCTACGAGCACCTCGGCACGGTGTACGGCCGGGACCTGGTCGGGCGCCGGTACACGCCGCTCTACGACTTCCTCGTCGAGCAGGCCGGGGAGAACGCGTACCAGGTGCTCGGGGCGGACTTCGTCACCACCGAGGACGGCACCGGGATCGTCCACTTGGCCCCCGCCTTCGGTGAGGACGACCAGAACGTCTGCAACGCCGCCGGCATCCCCACCGTCGTCACCGTGGACGACCACACCCGGTTCACCGCGCTGGTCCCGCCCTACCAGGGTGAGCAGGTCTTCGACGTCAACAAGCCGGTGATCCGGGAGCTCAAGGAGCGGGGGGTGGTGCTCAAGCAGGACACCTACACCCACTCGTACCCGCACTGCTGGCGCTGCGACACCCCGCTGGTCTACAAGGCGGTGTCGTCCTGGTTCGTCGCGGTGACGCAGTTCAAGGACCGGATGGTCGAGCTGAACCAGCAGATCAACTGGACGCCGGGGCACATCAAGGACGGCTCGTTCGGCAAGTGGCTGGCCAACGCCCGCGACTGGTCGATCAGCCGGAACCGGTTCTGGGGCTCGCCGATCCCGGTGTGGAAGTCCGACGACCCGAACTACCCGCGGGTCGACGTGTACGGCTCGCTGGAGCAGATCGAGCAGGACTTCGGCGTACGCCTGACCGACCTGCACCGGCCGGCGGTGGACGACCTGGTCCGCCCCAACCCGGACGACCCTACGGGTGCGTCGATGATGCGCCGGGTGCCGGAGGTGCTGGACTGCTGGTTCGAGTCCGGCTCGATGCCGTTCGCCCAGGTGCACTACCCGTTCGAGAACCGTGACTGGTTCGAGCACCACTACCCGGGCGACTTCATCGTCGAGTACATCGGACAGACCCGCGGCTGGTTTTACACCATGCACGTGCTGGCCACCGCGCTGTTCGACCGGCCGGCGTTCCGCAACTGCCTCAGCCACGGCATCCTGCTCGGCTCGGACGGGCGCAAGATGTCCAAGAGCCTGCGCAACTACCCGGACGTCTACCACGTCTTCGACGCGTACGGCTCGGACGCGATGCGCTGGATGCTGATGTCCTCGCCGGTGCTGCGCGGTGGGGACATGGCGGTCACCGAGGCGGGCATCCGGGACGCCGTCCGGCAGGTGCTGCTGCCACTGTGGAACGTCTGGTACTTCTTCTCGCTCTACGCCAACGCGGACTCGTACCAGGCGCGCCGGCGTACCGACTCGACGCACCTGCTCGACCGGTACGTGCTGGCCAAGACCCGGGAGCTGGTCGAGACGGTCCAGGGGCAGATGGAGGCGTACGACATCTCCGGCGCCTGCGCCACCGTCCGGTCATACCTGGACGCGCTGACCAACTGGTACGTGCGCCGCTCCCGGGACCGGTTCTGGTCCGGTGACGCGGAGGCGTTCGACACCCTGTGGACGGTGCTGGAGACGCTCTGTCGGGTGGTGGCGCCGCTGGCGCCGCTGACCGCGGAGGAGATCTGGCGCGGCCTCACCGGCGAGCGTTCGGTGCACCTGACCGACTGGCCGTCCGCCGAGGAGTTCCCGGCCGACCACGACCTCGTCGCGGCGATGGACGCCACCCGGGAGGTCTGCTCGGCGGCGCTGTCGCTGCGCAAGGCCAAGGGGCTGCGGGTGCGGCTGCCGCTGGCGAAGCTGACCGTCGCCTCGCCGGCGGCGGACCAGCTGCGCCCCTTCGCCGACCTGGTCGCCGACGAGGTCAACGTGAAGGCCGTCGAGTTCACCGGGGAGGTGTCCGCGTACTGCCAGCAGGTGCTGACCGTGGTGCCCCGGGCCCTCGGCCCGCGGGTGGGCAAGCAGGTCCAGCAGGTCATCAAGGCGGTCAAGGCCGGGGAGTGGGAGCTGGTCGACAGCGCCCCGGTCGCCGCCGGGGTGACCCTCGCCGAGGGCGAGTACGAGCTGCGCCTGGTCGCCGCCGACGCCGAGCACTCCGCGCCGCTGCCCGGCGGTGAGGGTGTGGTGGTGCTGGACACCGAGGTCACCCCCGAGCTGGCCGCCGAGGGGCTCGCCCGGGACGTGGTCCGGGTGGTGCAGCAGGCCCGCCGGGACGCCGACCTGGACGTCTCCGACCGGATCGCGGTGCTGGTGTCGGCCTCCGAGGAGGTGCGCGCGGCGGTGTCGGCGTACACCGACTTCGTGGCCCGGGAGGTGCTGGCCGACACCGTCGGCTTCGCCGCCGACCTCGAGGGCTTCGCCGGCGAGGTCGGCGAGGGCGAACCGGTGACGGTGGCCGTCCGCCGGGTATGAGATGACGGTGTGAGCAGGGGGCCCCTGAGCGTCGCCCCGACGCGAAGGGGCCCTCGGCCACCCCCGCTCACCAGTCGGCGGGCGCCGTCGCCACCGGCGTCAGGGCAGCGCGCCGGCGTCCGCTACGGTGACACCGCCTGTTTCAGCACGCGACCGCCGGAGGACCAGTGCCCCTGCTCTACACCATCGGCAAGCTCACCGTGGCGCCCGCGCTCCGGTTGGCGTTCCGTCCGACCGTGGAGGGGCTGGAGCACATCCCGGAGACCGGCGGTGCCATCTTCGCCGGCAACCACCTCTCGGTCGCCGACGAGCTCTTCCTCGGCACGGTCGTCCCCCGGCACCTGGCCTTCTGGGCCAAGTCGGAGTACTTCACCGGCACCGGTCCGAAGGGGGCGCTCTCCAAGTTCGTGCTCACCGGCCTGGGCGCCATCCCGGTGGAACGGGCGGGTGGCCGCGCGGCGCTCTCCGCGTTCGACGCCGCCATTCCGGCGCTCAAGGGCGGCGACCTCGTCGCGGTCTATCCGGAGGGGACCCGCTCGCCCGACGGCCGGCTCTACCGGGGGCGTACCGGCGCGGCCCGGCTGGCGGTCGCGGCCGGCGTGCCGATCATCCCGGTCGGCATGATCGGCACCGACAAGGCCCAGCCGATCGGCACCCGGGTGCCCCGCCCCGGCCGCGCGAAGATCACCGTCCGGTTCGGCAAGCCGCTCGACTTCACCGGCCGACCCGACGACCGCACCTCGCTGCGGGAGATGACCGACGAGCTGATGGCCGAGATCCAGCGGCTAACCGGCCAGGAGTACGTGCCGCGGTACGCCCCGCGCCGCGGCGAGCAGACCCCCGGCGAGACCGCCTGAGCCGGGAGCGGCTCAGGGCGGGTCAGGCCTTGCCCGGGGTGATGATCTGCTCCCGCAGGGTGGCCAGCAGCCGGGCGCTGTCGTCGACCGAGAGCCGGGTGAAGACCGCGGTGGCGCTGCTGCCGTGGTCGACCGAGGTGCAGACCACCACGTCGCTGCCGGCCGAGCTGCCCACCGCGCACCGCTCGTACCGGCCGCGTACGCGGGTCTCCACCGGTTGGGCCTCCCCGAGCTGGTAGGTCTCCTTCAGCCGGGCCAGCGCGTCGTCCGCGTCCGCCTCCGGGCGGAACCGGAAACCCGTGTCGCCGAAGACGGTGACCCGCTTGCCGTCGGTGGTGGTGTAGACACCGGCGAAGGTGTCCTCGGCGAGCAGGTTCGCCTCGCGTACGTCGGCTTCGAGCTCTTTCACCGTGGCCTTGCTGCGGGTGTCCTCGCGCAGGGTCAGGTCGGCCACCTGGCCCGGCAGCGCGGCGCGGGCCGGGTACTGCTCCCACATCGGCTGACCGAACCAGGCCGGGCAGCCGCAGCAGCAGGCCAGGGTGAGCAGCAGCACCCAGGGCCAGCGCCGCCGGCGGCGGACGGGCACCGGGACGTACCCCTTGGGGGCCTGCCATCCGGGCGGTGGGGCGACCGGCTCGGGACGGGCGCGGCGCTGCTTCGGCGCCCGCTTCGGCCTGACCGGCGGCGGGGGAGGGGGCGGCGGGGAGAGCGGCGGCGGTGACACCGGGCGGGCGGCCACCGGCGGCGCCGGGTACGGATGGGCCACCGGCGGCGGCGGGTACGGATGGGCCACCGGCGGCGCCGGGTACGGGTCAGCCGGCGGCGCCGGGTACGGGTGGGCCGGTGGTGGCGCCTCGTAGGGCCGGGTCGGTGGCGGCGTCTCGTAGGGCCGGGTCGGCGGCAGCGCCGGGAGGTCGGCCGGGTGCAGGTCCCAGCCGGTGGTGTCGACCCCCTCCCACGGGTCCACCGGCACCTGGTGCTCCGGCGGGCCCACCGGAAGCGGAGGCGGGGCCGGGGTGGGTTCGGCGGACTCGCCCCAGGCGCGCTTGCGCGGCGGCGGGGGCGGTACGGCCGCCGAGCCGCTCCACCGGGGCGCGGGCGGCTCCGGGGTCTCCACCCGGGTCGCGTCGGGGCGCGCCTCCACCCGGGTCGGGTCGGGACGCGCCTCCACCCGGGTCGGGTCGGGACGCGTCTGAACCCGGGTCGGGTCCGGTCGGTCCGGGGCGGGTACGGCCGCGGCGCCCCGGGCGGGGGTCACCGGCGGGGACGTGGCCGGCGACGGCGGGGGGGCGGCGGCGTCGGGTGACCCGTCGCCGGCGGTGGCCGGCGGGGTCGGTGCGCCGCCCGTCCCGTCCCCGGCGTGGCCCTCGGTCGGCGCGGGGACGTCGCCCACGGGGTCGTCGGTGGGCGCGGGGAGGTCGCGGTCGCCGTCGTGGGTCGTGGCGGTGCCCGCGGGGGCGGAGCTGCCGCCGTCCTGGTCGGGACGGTCCGGCGGGGGCCCGGCGGGGGAGTCGGTGGGCTCGTCGGTCACCGTCGGCTCCTGGTCCCGCCCCGGCACCGGGGTGCTGCTCCCGTCGGCCGGCCGGTCCGTGCCCGGCTGCGGCTCCGGCATCGCGGCAATCTCCTCTCGCGCCGGTGACGAGGTTAGTACCGGTGTGCCACCACCGGCCAATCCGCCCGGCCGGCGGTCACGCCGAGCGGCCGCCGGCCCGGACGCCGACAGGGGGGAGGGTCGGCCGGGCCTGCCGCCGGTGGCCCCGACCAGCCGCGCGGTGCGCCGTGTTGGTCGCCGGGCGGGCGCGTACCCTTGGGCATCATGAGTGCCCCGTCCACGCCGCCGCGCCCCGTCGCGACCAATTCGATCTGGCCCCGGCTGGAGCCGCTGCTGCCCCAGGTGACCAAGCCCATCCAGTACGTCGGTGGCGAGCTGGGCGCGGTGGTCAAGGACTGGGACGCGGCCGTCGTCCGCTGGGCGTTGATGTACCCCGACGCGTACGAGGTCGGCCTGCCCAACCAGGGCGTCCAGATCCTCTACGAGGTGCTCAACGAGCTGCCCGACGTGCTGGCCGAGCGGACCTACGCGGTCTGGCCGGACCTGGAGAAGCTGATGCGCACGCACGACGTGCCGCAGTTCACCGTCGACGCGCACCGCTCGGTGCGCGACTTCGACGTGTTCGGCGTCTCCTTCTCCACCGAGCTGGGCTACACCAACCTGCTCACCGCGATCGACCTGGCCGGCATCCCGATGCTCGCCGCCGACCGCACCGACGCCGACCCGGTGATCGTGGCCGGCGGTCACGCCGCGTTCAACCCGGAGCCGATCGCCGACTTCGTCGACGCCGCCGTGCTCGGTGACGGCGAGGAGGCCGTCCTGGAGATCACCGCGATCGTCCGGGAGTGGAAGGCCGAGGGCTCCCCGGGCGGCCGGGACGAGCTGCTGCTGCGGCTCGCCCGCACCGAGAGCGTCTACGTGCCGCGCTTCTACGACGTGGACTACCTGCCGGACGGCCGGATCCAGCGGGTCGTGCCGAACCGGGCGGACGTGCCGTTCCGGGTGCACAAGCGCACGACGATGGACCTGGACGCCTGGCCGTACCCGAAGAAGCCGCTGGTCCCGCTCGCCGAGACGGTGCACGAGCGGTACGCGGTGGAGATCTTCCGGGGCTGCACCCGGGGCTGCCGGTTCTGCCAGGCCGGCATGATCACCCGCCCGGTGCGGGAGCGCTCGATCACCACCGTCGGCCAGATGGTCCGCGACGGCCTGGAGTTCTCCGGCTTCCACGAGGTGGGCCTGCTGTCGCTGTCGTCGGCCGACCACTCCGAGATCGGCGACATGTGCTCCGGCCTCGCCCAGCAGTACGAGGGCACCAACGTCTCGCTCTCGCTGCCCTCGACCCGGGTCGACGCGTTCAACATCGACCTGGCCCAGGAGTTGTCCCGCAACGGCCGGCGCACCGGTCTGACCTTCGCCCCGGAGGGCGGGTCGGAGCGGATCCGCAAGGTCATCAACAAGATGGTGTCGAAGGAAGACCTGATCCGCACCGTCGTCACCGCGTACACCAACGGCTGGCGACAGGTGAAGCTTTACTTCATGTGCGGCCTGCCCACCGAGACCGACGAGGATGTCCTCGAGATCGCGGACATGGCGCACGAGGTGATCCGGGCGGGTCGGGCGGCGACCGGCTCCAAGGACATCCGCTGCACCGTCTCCATCGGCGGTTTCGTGCCGAAGCCGCACACCCCGTTCCAGTGGGCGGAGATGGCGCGCCCCGAGGTGATCGACCACCGGCTCAGGCTGCTCAAGCAGGCGATCAACTCGGACCGCTCGCTGGGCCGGGCGATCGGCTTCCGCTACCACGACGGCGAGCCGTCGCTGATCGAGGGCCTGCTCAGCCGGGGCGACCGCCGGGTCGGCGCGGTGATCCGCAAGGTCTGGGAGAACGGCGGCCGGTTCGACGGCTGGAGCGAGCACTTCTCGTACCAGCGCTGGGTCGAGGCCGCCGCCGAGGTGCTGCCGACCTTCGGCGTCGACCTGGACTGGTACACCACCCGGGAGCGCGACGAGCTGGAGGTCCTGCCCTGGGACCACCTCGACTCGGGCCTGGACAAGGACTGGCTCTGGCAGGACTGGCAGGACTCGCTCTCGGAGTACGAGCAGGACGACTGCCGGTGGACCCCGTGCTTCGACTGCGGCGTCTGCCCGTCGATGGACACCGAGATCCAGATCGGCCCCACCGGCAAGAAGCTCCTCCCGCTCACCCCGCTGGGCGGCAACGGCCTGAAGGTGCCGGCGGGCGACCCCTCCGCGTAGCCGCGGGTGGCGACGGACCACCACCCTCCACGATCGACAGCCGCCCACCGGGTCCACGCCCGGTGGGCGGCCGCGTGGTCGGGCGTGGAGGGCCTCGCGCAACCCGTCCCGGCCGCACCGCAGACATCGACGACCGTTGTCCGCGATGTCACGCCGGGTGGGGCTGCCCGGACTTGGCGTCAGTCGATACGCTGCCTCCGAGATGGACCGACCCGACGGGTTGGCAACGGGGAGGAAGCGCATGGGCGACATCAGGCCACCGGACACGGGTGATCTCACCGTCAGCGTGGCGGACCTGGACGCCGCCGCCGCCTACGTCGAGCGCCTGAAGCAGTACGTCGACGACACCATCGGCTACCAGATGCAGCGCATCCAGGAGCGGATGAAGGGTGACGGCGGTGCGGCCGGGGCGCCCGGAGCGAACGGCACGCCGTTCGGCGGCTTCGAGGACGCCCGGTTGCAGTGGCAGGCGCTGGTCCGGTCGACCGCGCACATGGAGTCGCACATCCAGCAGCTCTCCCAGAAGCTCAGCGCGCTCAAGCAGGGCACCGAGGACATCGCCAAGGCGTTCCGGGACGTCGAGGAGCGCAACGCCGCCAACGGCGCGCAGATCGAGCGGCTGCTGGAGTCGGCCACACCGCCTCCGCCGGCCGGCTCGCCGCCGACCTACCCGTACACCGCCTGAGGGGGACGAGCATGGCAGGGAGCTGGGAGCGCTGCGTCCGCGAGGTGACGCTGACCGCCGACCCGGAGACGGTCAGCGACGTGGGCAACGGGTGGAACGGCCTGGCCAGCGCCCTGAACCACCTCCGCGACGCGTTGACCGGACGGTCGATGATCGGCCCGGTCGCGCCGGGCGCCGAGCGGCCGCAGGTCGGCGGCCTCAGCGGCCTGCTCGGCGGCTGGCAGGGCGGTGGTGGCGACGCGTACCGGGAGCACCTCGACAAGCTCGGCCGGGAGATCCAGGAGCTGGCCACCCACGCGAGCACGGTGAGCGGCGCGCTGCACCGGATCTCCGGGGACATCAGCAGGTCGATCGCGAGCATCCCGATCCCGATGATGGACGACTTCGGCCTGAACGAGTGGAGCCTGCCCGGCGGCACCGAGCTGGACGACAGCGGCGACGGGGAGAACGCGGCCGGGTTCCTGGCGGCGCTGCGCGCCGACTACGCCAGCAACCCCGCCCTGTACGAGGACGGGGCGTTCCGGGCGAAGGCCGACGAGCTCGAGGCGACCATGAAGGTCGACGGCCGGGCCGCCGACAACGAGCGGGGTGGCTGGTGGGACACCAAGTCCCACCTGGACAACTGGTACCGGGACAACCAGAACGCGGCCAACACCGCGATGTCGCCGCTGCCCCAGGCGGTCATGGACGAGCGACCCAAGCTGGTCGTCCCCCAGCCGGACGGTACCGGCATGCACCATGAGCGGGACCGGGAGCAGCCGCGCGGGCTGCCGGACGGGACCGGCTCCGGCATCGGGTCGGGCACGGGCGGCGGGGGCGGTGGCGGGGCGTCGATCGGCAGCATGCCGGGAGCAGGCGGGCTGGACGGCGGGCGCGGCCCCTCGTCCGGTGGGCCGTCCTCCGGTGGGCTCGGGTCGTTCGACCCGCCGGCCACCGGGGGGCCGGGCGGTGCCGGCTCCTACTCCCCGCCGACCACCGGGGCCGGTTACGCCGACTACCCGACCGGTGACGAGGACTACCAGTCCGGTCTGGCCGGCGCCGGTGGCGGCGTCGGCGTGGGTGGCGTGGGCGGGGGCTACGGCGCCGGCCCGGGCAGCGGCGGGCTCGGTGGTGGGCTCGGCGGCGCCGGTGGCGGCTTCGGCGGCGGCTCGGCCGGGGTCGGCTCGGCCGGCGGGCTCGGCGGCGGTGGCCTCGGGGCCGCCGCTGGCGTCGGGATGGCCGGTGTGCCCGGCATGGTCGGCGGGGGCAACGGCAAGGTGCCGCCGATGACCAGTGCGGCCAGCGCCCTGCGCAACGCGACCGGAGCCGGTGCCGGGGCCGGTGGCCTCCGCGGCGGTGCCGGCGGCGCGGGGATGATGGGCGGTGCCGGCATGATGGGCGGTGGACCCGGCGCGGGCGGGCGCGGTGGCGGGGGCGGGGAGCACTCGTCGTGGTTGACTGAGGACGACGATCCGTGGGGCACGGACGACGGTGCCTCCCCCGGCATCCTGCGTTGAGGACGGACGCGTGAAGGTGGACATCCGCACACTTCGGCCGGTCCCGGCCACCCTGCTCGCCGTGCTCATGGTGGTCGGGGTCGCCGCGCCGGCGGGCGCCGCGCCCCGGCGGGCCGAGCAGTGGTACCTCGACTCGCTGCGGATCGAGGAGGTCCACCGGCAGTCGTCCGGCCGGGGTGTGGTGGTGGCCGTGGTGGACACCGGCGTCGACCCCCGGCATCCCGACCTGGCCGGTCAGGTCCTGCCCGGCTTCGGCACCGCCGGCGTGAGCGGCGACAGCCGCGACGAGGACGGGCACGGCACCCACCTGGCCGGCATCATCGCCGCCCGCAAGGCCGGACCCGACGGGGTGCTGGGGATCGCTCCGGGGGCGAAGATCCTCCCGGTGAAGGCCACCGGCGACTCCGCGAAGGTCACCGACTCCGCGGGCGCCATGGCCATCCGGATGGCGGCGGACCGCGGCGCGAAGGTGATCAACCTGGCGTACGGCGGTGTCGGCACCGCCTCGCCGGATGTGGTCGAGGCGATCCGGTACGCCCTCGGGCGGGACGCCGTGGTGGTCGCCTCCGCCGGCAACACCGCGCTGGGCGAGCGAGAGGTGATCTCCCCGGCGAACGTTCCCGGGGTGATCGCGGTGACCGGGACCAACCGGCGGGGGTCGTTCTGGTCCGGCTCGGTCCAGGGCCCGGAGGCGGTCGTCGCCGCCCCCGGCGAGCGGATCCTCAACGCCGACATCCCGCTCTCCGGGAGCACCCCCTACTCGTACGGCAACGGCACCTCCGACTCGGCGGCGATCGTCTCCGGGGTGGCCGCGCTGATCCGCGCGAAGTACCCGGAACTCGACGCCCCGAACGTGATCAACCGGATCATCCGGACCGCCCGGGACGCCGGGGCGCCGGGCCGCGACCCGCAGTACGGCTTCGGCGTGGTGAACCCGTTGGCCGCGCTCACCCAGGGGGTGCCCAGCATCGGCGCCAACCCGCTGCTGGGGCCCGGCGCGGCGGCGGAGCCGTCCGTGGAGGCGGCTGAGGAGGGCGAGTTCGACGTCACGCAGTACGGCGACCGGGGCGGCCCGACCGACCAGCAGGTCATGATCATCGGCATCGGCATCGCGGTGCTGCTCGTCCTGCTCCTGGCGACCGTGGTGTGGCTGGTGCTGCGCCGGCGGGCCCGGCGCCGGGCGCGCGGCACCCCGGCCGGCCCGTACCCGCCGGGCATGGCGCCCGGCCAGGGCCCGCCCCCCGTGCACCGCGCCGACCAGGCCGTCCCGCCGGTGCCGGCCGGTCACGGCCCACCCGCCCCCGGTGGGTACGGCGTCGCGCCCGGCACGCCGGGCGGGTACGCCCCGCCGGGGCAGCCCGGCCCCGGGCAGCCGCCGCCGGGTTACGGCCCGCCGGGCGGTTCCTCGTCCTGACGCCGTGGCCGGTTCCGCCTGACGTCCGCGTCGCCGGGCCGGCCATCGCGTGACCCCGGCGGCGTGACCCGACCGCGGTGTCCCGATCCGGATCGCCCGCACGGTCACTTCCGGCCGCCCCGGCTGCGGGGCGGCCGGAGCGCTGCGCCAGGATGGGTCGGACACGCAGGCAGAATCCGAGGAGCACACGATCGCCAGAAAGCCTCAACCGGAGGGCGGCCAGGCACCGGTCGTCCAGCGGGTCCGGATCCGGTACGCCAAGCGGGGCCCGTTGCGGTTCACCTCACACCGGGACTTCGCCCGGGCGTTCGAGCGCGCGTTGCGCCGCGCCGCCGTACCGGTCGCCTTCTCGCAGGGCTTCACCCCGCACCCCAAGATCTCCTACGCCAGCGCGGCCCCGACCGGTGTCGCCAGCGAGGCGGAGTACCTGGAGGTCGGTCTCCAGGCGCCGGTCGACCCGGACCAGTTGCGCGCCGCGCTGGACGCCGCGCTCTCGCCGGGTCTCGACGTGGTGGACGTGGTGGTCGCCACCGGGGGCAGCCTCGCCGACCGGATCGAGGCGTCGCACTGGCGGATCGAGCTGCCGGAGGTCGACCGGAGCGTCCTGGAACGGGCGGTTTCCGCCTTCGTGGCCGCCGACGAGGTGCAGGTCGAACGGATGACCAAGCAGGGGCGACGGACCTTCGACGCCCGCGCCGCCGTCATCAGCATCGATGTGCTGCCGACGCCGGAGACGCCTTCCGGGGAGCCGGACGTGTCGTGTGCGATACTCGAACTGGTCGTGCGGCAGGTCACCCCGTCCGTACGGCCCGATGACGTCCTTTCCGGCCTCCGCGTGGTGGCCGACCTGGAGCCGCCGGTCTCACCCAGGGTGATCCGGCTGGCGCAGGGCACGCTGACCGCGCAGGGCGCGATCGTGGATCCGCTCGACGCGGACCGCGACGGGACAGCCATCGGAGAGCGCTGACCCCACGGTCAGTGTTCTGGCAGGCAGACTTCGGCGGTCGCGTACCTCACGCGCCCGGCGGAAACACTTTTGCGGCAACCCTGCGTGGCAGCGCTCAACCGCGCCCGGGGCAGCCAGAACTGGAGAACGTCCATGCTCGAGAACGAGCCCGAGGGCGGCGAACTGACCGGTTCACAGCCGGCCGGCGAACCCGCTGCAAGCACCACCGACAGCACCGCGGAGCCGGCGCCGACCCGTCGGCGCACCACCCGGCGTCGGGCCGCCCCGCTGAGCCAGCCGGAGCAGGCCGAGACGCCGGCCGAGGCGCCGACCGCCGCCGCGTCGGCGACCGACGAGACGCAGCAGGCCGAGGTGATCGCTCCGGTCGCCGGTGAACTGGACACCGCGCCGAAGACCACCCGCCGCCGGCGCAAGGCCACGCCCGCGAAGGCCGCCGAGGAGCCGGTGGTCGTCACCGGTGCGGAGGAGGCCGGCGCCGAGGTCGTACCGCCGGTGAAGGTGACCCGTACCCGGCGGAAGAAGGCCACCGCCCCGGCGGCGGCCGAGCCGCCCGCGGACGTCCCCGCCGAGCAGGCCGCGGCGGCGCCACCGGAGGCCGGGCCGGTCGAGGAGCCCGCCGTCGAGGCGGCGGCGCCCACCGAGCCCACCGCGGCCGACGAGCCGCTCGCCGAGGAGGCCGCCGCCGAGGAGACCGAGGGGGCCGCGCCCGCCGCGCCGGCCGTCGCGGTGTCCGGCGCGGAGAGCCGGGCCGGGGAGGTGCCGCCCGGCGTGTCGGTGCCCGGCGGCGAGCAGCCGGCGGAGCCGGCCGCGCCGGAGCCGCGTACCCGCCGCCGGCGGGCCGTCATCGCCGCGCCCACCGTGCTCTTCATGGCCCCGCAGCCCGACGAGCTGCCGACCGTGCGCGTGGTCGAGCCGGCCGTCGAGGAGCCCGCCGTGGAGGAGCCGGCCGAGACCGGTCGCCGCCGGCGCCGCGGTCGGCGCGAGGTCGAGCCGGTCGAGGTCGAGGTCGAGGTCGAGGTCGAGGAGGAGCCCACCGGCGAGGCCGAGGAGGAGCCCGAGACCGAGGACGAGGACGAGGAGAGCGCCGCCGCGCGGCGCCGGCGTCGTCGGGGCCGTCGGGGCCGCGGTCGTGGCAAGGGCGGCGCGGAGGACAGCGACGAGGACGAGGCCGAGGAGACCGCCGAGGCGGAGGCTGAGGCAGAGGCCGAGGAGGCCGACGAGGAGGAGGGCGAGGGCGACGGCCTGACCCGCCGCCGGCGCCGTCGCCGCCGTCGGGGCGCCGGGGACACCGAGGGGGCCGCCGACGACGGCGTGCCCACGGTTGTCAAGATCCGTGAGCCCCGCAAGGCCGTCGACGAGGTGCAGGGCGTCTCCGGCTCGACCCGGCTGGAGGCCAAGCGCCAGCGTCGCCGGGACGGCCGCGAGCAGCGTCGTACCCGCCCGCCGATCCTCAGCGAGTCGGAGTTCCTGGCCCGCCGGGAGGCGGTCGACCGGGTGATGGCGGTACGCCAGCGCGGCGACCGCACCCAGATCGCGGTCCTGGAGGACGGCGTGCTGGTCGAGCACTACGTCACCCGCAGCTCCTCCGGCACCATGGCCGGCAACGTCTACCTGGGCAAGGTGCAGAACGTCCTGCCCAGCATGGAGGCGGCCTTCGTCGACATCGGGCGCGGCCGCAACGCCGTCCTGTACGCCGGCGAGGTGAACTGGGACACCACCGGTCTGGAGGGGCGGGCCCGCTCGATCGAGCAGGCGCTGCGCTCCGGCGACTCGGTGCTGGTGCAGGTCACCAAGGACCCGATCGGGCACAAGGGCGCCCGGCTGACCAGCCACATCGCGCTCTCCGGTCGGCACCTGGTCTACGTGCCGAACGGCAACGCCTCCGGTATCAGCCGCAAGCTGCCGGACACCGAGCGCAAGCGGCTGCGTGACGTGCTCAAGAAGCTGGTGCCGGACGGCGCCGGCGTGATCGTCCGGACGGCCGCCGAGGGCGCCAGCGAGGACGAACTGGCCCGCGACGTGAAGCGGCTCCAGGCACAGTGGGAGGACATCCAGGCCAAGGCGGCCGAGGGTGGCGCCCCGGTGCTGCTCTACGAGGAGCCTGACCTGGTGATCCGGGTGGTCCGGGACCTCTTCAACGAGGACTTCCGCGAGCTGGTCATCGAGGGCGAGCAGTCGTACGACATCGTCGAGTCGTACCTGTCGCACGTCTCGCCGGACCTGGTCGCCCGGCTGCGCCGGCACGTCGGCACCACCGACGTGTTCGCCGAGTACCGGATCGACGAGCAGATCATCAAGGGGCTGGACCGCAAGGTCTTCCTCCCCTCCGGTGGTTCGCTGGTGATCGACCGGACCGAGGCGATGACCGTCGTCGACGTGAACACCGGCAAGTACACCGGCTCCGGGGGCAACCTGGAGGAGACGGTGACCCGCAACAACCTGGAGGCGGCCGAGGAGATCGTCCGCCAGCTCCGGCTGCGCGACATCGGCGGCATCGTCGTGATCGACTTCATCGACATGGTGCTGGAGTCGAACCGCGAGCTGGTGCTCCGCCGGCTGACCGAGTGCCTGGGGCGGGACCGCACCAAGCACCAGGTCACCGAGATCACCTCGCTCGGTCTGGTGCAGATGACCCGCAAGCGGATCGGCGCGGGGCTGCTGGAGGCGTTCAGCGAGCCCTGCGAGTGCTGCAAGGGCCGCGGTCTGGTCATCCACACCGAGCCGGTGCCGGAGAAGCCGCGCTCCGGCGGCCCCGGCGCGGGGGAGAAGGTCAAGGCGGTCGCCTCGGCGGTGACCGCGCCCGCTCCGGCGACCGAGCAGTCCGGCACCGCGTCGCGGCGCCGCTCCCGCAAGGCCGCCGCCACCGCGGAGCGCACGGTGGTGGAGACCACCGAGAACGCCGAGACCGCCGGGCCCGCCGACGCCGGGACCGACGCCGAGTACCACGACACCATGGGTTACGACCTGTCCCGGTACGAGGCGGAGACGGCGGCCGCGCCGGCCGTCGCCGACGCCCAGGAGGGCGAGTCGGCCCGGCTGGCCGGGGCGGACGACCCGGACGCGCTGGCCGACGGCGACGCCGACGAGGAGAGCGGCGAGGGCGGCTCCGGCCGGCGCCGGTCCCGCCGGGGCGGCGCCCGACGGCGGACCCGCCCGTGACCGGCTGAGCAGCGCGACGTTTCGCGGGGCCCCTTCCCCGGCAACTGTGCCGGGGAAGGGGTCCTGTCGCGTCATCGGCCCCGGCTACGATCGGTCACCCCCGGCTAGGAGAAGAAGATGCGCCGCCTGTTCGCCGCCACCGTGGTGACCACCGTCCTGCTGACCGGCGCCGGCTGCACCGGCGACGACGGCCGGCCGGACGGGGCCGGTTCCGCCGGCTCCGGGGCCCCCGTCCCCGCGTCCACCGCCGCGTCGGTGGTCCCGTCCGCCCCGGTCAGCGTCGCCCCGGCGGGGGGGAACGGTCCGCGGGTCTGCGCCGAGGCGGAGCAGGCCTCCTCGGCGGCCGTGCGGACGTACGTCGAGGAGCTCGGCAAGATGATCGCGGCGGTCGGGGCGAACGACAGCACCGGGGCCGAAACCGCCCGGAAGCGGGCGGAGTCGGCGCTGACCGACTGGCGTTCGGCGCTGCGGCGGCATTCGGCCGAGGCCTCCGACCCGCAGTTGAAGACCCTGCTCACCGACCTCGCCGCGGAGGTCGGCCGGCTCGGCACCGACGTCGAGGCGATCGACGAGACCGAGCTGGACCGCCTCCAGCAGCGCCTCGACCAGCTCTGCGGGCGCTGACCGGCGGGCCCGGTTTGGGTACCGGGCCGGTCATGGCGTAGTCTTTCCTGCGGCACACTTTGGTGTGCCGAGTTCCCGCGTGCCCGCGCCGCCGGTGTCACTGCTACCCGGCGAGTTGCCGCGGGAACGACCGGCCGGCAACGGTGGGAAAAGACGCTAGCAGCCTCAACGACAGGGAGTCCGCCTCCGATGTACGCGATCGTCAAGACCGGCGGCAAGCAGTACAAGGTCGCCGAGGGCGACGTGATCGAGGTCGAGAAGCTCGCCGGTGCCCCCGGCGACGCGGTGAAGCTCACCGCGGTGCTCCTCGTCGACGGTGACGACCTGGTGACCGACGCGGCGAAGCTTGCCTCGGTCGCGGTGTCCGGCGAGATCGCCGCGCACACCAAGGGCCCGAAGATCCGGATCCACAAGTTCAAGAACAAGACCGGCTACCACAAGCGCCAGGGTCACCGCCAGCCGTTGACCCAGGTCAAGGTGACCGGCATCTCCAGCGGGAAGTAGGTCGTCCTCCAATGGCTCACAAAAAGGGTGCGTCCAGCTCGCGTAACGGTCGTGACTCCGCGGCCCAGCGACTCGGCGTGAAGCGCTTCGGTGGTCAGGTCGTCAGCGCGGGTGAGATCCTCATCCGTCAGCGTGGCACCAAGTTCCACCCCGGTGACCTGGTCGGCCGCGGCGGAGACGACACGCTCTTCGCGCTGGCCCCCGGTGCGGTCCAGTTCGGCACCAAGCGCGGTCGCAAGACCGTCAGCATCGTGCCGCAGCAGTAATTTCCCGGCGAAGCGGGCCGAGGACCTCGTGTCCCGGCCCGCTTCGTCTTTTCGCACGCGGGGGCGTACCCCGCTGGAAGGATTGGCGTCGTGACGACGTTCGTTGACCGGGTCGTCCTGCACATGCAGGCCGGCGACGGCGGGCACGGCTGTGCCTCGATCCACCGGGAGAAGTTCAAGCCGTTCGGCGGCCCGGACGGGGGCAACGGCGGGCACGGCGGCAGCGTGTCGCTGGTGGTCGACCCGCAGGTGACCACGCTGCTCGACTTCCACTTCCGCCCGCACCTCAAGGCCGAGAACGGCAGGGGCGGGGCCGGCTCGAACCGCGACGGCGCCAACGGCCACGACCTCGTCATCAAGGTGCCGAACGGCACCGTGGTGCAGACCCTCGACGGCGAGGTGCTGGCCGACCTGGTCGGCGCGGGCACCACCTTCGAGGCCGCCCGGGGCGGGCGGGGTGGTCGCGGCAACGCGTCGCTGGCCAACGCCCGGCGCAAGGCCCCCGGCTTCGCCGAGCTGGGTGAGCCCGGCGACCGGCTCGACGTGGTGCTGGAGCTCAAGAGCGTCGCCGACGTGGGCCTGGTGGGCTTCCCGTCCGCCGGCAAGTCGTCGCTGATCGCGGTGATCTCCGCGGCCAAGCCGAAGATCGCCGACTACCCGTTCACCACGCTGGTGCCGAACCTCGGCGTGGTCCGGGTCGACAACCACACCTTCACCGTCGCCGACGTGCCGGGCCTGATCCCCGGCGCGGCCACCGGCCGGGGGCTGGGGCTGGAGTTCCTCCGCCACGTCGAGCGCTGCGCCGTGCTGGTGCACGTGGTCGACACCGCGACGCTGGAACCCGGCCGGGACCCGCTGGCCGACATCGACGCCATCGAGTCCGAGCTCACCCAGTACGGCGGCCTCGCCGACCGGCCGCGGCTGGTGGCGCTCAACAAGATCGACGTACCGGACGGGCGGGACCTCGCCGAGATCGTCCGGCCGGACCTGGAGGCGCGGGGCTTCCGGGTCTTCGAGATCTCCACGGCCACCCGCGAGGGGCTCAAGGAGCTGATGTTCGCGATGGCGGAGGTGGTCGAGCAGGCCCGCCGCGCCGCGCCGCCGGCCGAGCCGACCCGGATCGTCATCCGCCCGAAGGCGGTCGACGACGCCGGCTTCACCATCGAGGCGGAGGAGGACGGCTCCTTCACCGTGCGCGGCGTGCGGCCCGAGCGCTGGGTCAAGCAGACCAACTTCGAGAACGACGAGGCCATCGGCTTCCTGGCCGACCGGCTGGCCCGCCTCGGCGTCGAGGACAAGCTGGCCAAGGCCGGCGCCAAGCCGGGTGACCTGGTGCGCATCGGCGAGCGGGAGTTCGACTGGCAGCCCACCCTCTACGCCGGGGCCGACTTCGTCCCCGGCAGCCGGGGCACCGACGTCCGGCTGGAGGAGAAGTCGGCCCGGGCGTCGGCGGCGGAGCGGCTCGCCGCCCGTAAGGCCCGCCGGCAACGCCCCGCCGACGAGGCGGAGGCCGACGGCCTGGACGCCGACGTCTCCGACGACCTGACCGACGACGACGACCTCGACTAGCTCGACGCCGGCCGTGTCCGGGTCGACCAGCGGAAACCTCCGCGAAATCGACCCGGCATAGCGTGTGGCGATGCTGATCGAATCCCGCCCCGCCACCGATCCGGAGATCGACGCCCTGGTCACCGCCCAGCAACGCGAGCTGCGCGACGCCGACGGCGGCCTGGACGGGCAGGTCACCGTCGTCCACGGCGACATCCGCTACCTGGTGGTCTCCGACGGCGGTCGGGCGGTGGCCTGCGGTGGGGTCCAGGCGCTGGACGCCGACACCGGGGAGCTGAAGCGGATGTACGTCCGCCCGGCCTACCGGGGGCGGGGGATCGCCCGGCAGTTGCTCAGCGCGCTGGAGGAGCTGGCCTTCCAGCAGGGGCACTCGGTGCTCCGCCTGGAGACCGGGACGTACCTGCCGGCGGCGATCGGGCTCTACACCTCCTGCGGATACGAGCCGATCCCGGTGTACGGCGAGTACGTCGGCAACCCGTACAGCGTCTGCTTCGCCAAGCGGCTGCCGGTCGCCGCCTGAGCCTCCCTCCGACGTCCCGGCCGGGTCAGGGGCGGTCGATCGGGGTGTCCAGCCGCCCCCCGGTGCCCGCGTCGTTGGAGAGCAGCAGCCCGAGCGCGAGCATGCCGAAGCCGAGCAGCAGGTGCAGCCAGTCGTCCGCGTCGTTGAGCGGCACGAAGTTGGCCACGCTCTCCTGCTCGATCGCGAAGCCGTACAGCCAGAGTCCCAGGTAGGCGACGCCGCCACCGGCGAGGAAGAGCCGCGCGCCGGCGACCCGCCGGGCCATCACCAGGCCGGCCAGGCCGAAGAGCAGGTGCAGGGCGTTGTGCAGGATCGACACCTGGAACAGCCCGAGCAGCTTCGCCTCCGAGTGGTGACCGGCGAAGGTCAGGCCCGCGTAGTCCGTGGTGACGCCCGGGACGAAGCCGAGCACGCCGAGCAGCAGGAAGACGGCGGCCACCACCGCGGCGGCCGGCTGGATCCGCGGCCGAGGGCCGGCCGAGCCGCGTCCGCGCACGTCACGTGCCATCGATGTCACCTCCGTGGCTGAGCCGTCCCCGAAGCCGGGCGACCCTCCATTGTGTGACCGAGAGGTGATCCCTCCGCAGAGAAATGGCGAATCAGGCATGGAGTTGGCGACCGGGGGTAGGTGATTGGACACGCCGACGAAACGGCCGGCGTGACCCCCAGAAGCAGAACCGCGACGAGTTTTTCGAGCGGAAGGGAAACCATGACTCACGATCTCTCATCCACGTCCTCCACGTACGGGCAGGGACAGAGCAACGGCGGTGGCGTGCGCGACCAGGCCCGCCAGGTCGGCTCCGAGGCGGCCAACGCGGGCGGCGCCGTGGCGCAGACCGCCAAGGAGCAGGGCCGCGAGGTGGCCGACGAGGCCAAGCGCCAGGCCCGCAACCTCTACGGCGAGGCCCGCAACCAGCTCGCCGGCCGGACCAGCGAGCAGCAGCGCCGCGCCGCCGGTGGCCTGCGTTCGCTGGCCGAGGAGGTGCGCTCGATGGCACAGAACGGCGGCAGCGCCGGACCGGTCACCGAGCTCGCCCACCAGGCGGCCGACCGGGTGCACGGTGTCGCCGGCTGGCTGGAGGAGCGGGAGCCGGGCGACCTGCTCAACGAGGTGAAGAACTACGCCCGCCGCAACCCGGGCACCTTCCTGGTCGGCGCGGCCCTGCTCGGCGTGGTCGCCGGCCGGCTCACCAAGGGCCTCACGTCGGCCTCGGACGGCCCGAGCGACACCCACGGCCTGTACGGCTCGACCAACGGCTACGACCCGGACCGTACGGCGGTCATCCCGACCCCGCCCGCGCCGCGCGCCGGCTCGGAGACCATCCCGCCGGGCGGCTACCTCGACCCGGCCCCGGGCTACTCCGGCCAGGGTGCGGCCTACCCGGACAGCGGGACCACCACCGGCTACGCCGACCCGGCCGGTGGCGTCGGCCAGCCGCTGCCGCCGGTGACCCGTACCGATCCGCTGCCGGGTGTGCCGTCCAGCGGCACCAACCGTCCGTGAGCGTTCGAGCCATCCGAAGGGAGGCGGCGGCATGAGCACGCCGACGCAGGGGTCCGGACTGGACTCCGGGTACCACCCCGCGGGTGCACCGCACACCGCGGACGAGGTCAGGGGCAGCTCCCTCGGTGAGCTGATGCGGTCGGTCACCACCGACCTGTCCACCCTGATGCGCCAGGAGGTGGAGCTGGCCAAGGCGGAGATCCGCCAGGAGGGCAAGAAGGCGGGCAAGGCCGCCGGCCTCTTCGGCGGCGCCGGTTTCGGCGGCTACATGGTCGCGCTCTTCCTGTCCCTCGCCCTCTGGGCCGGGCTGTCCAACGTGATGGACGCCGGCTGGGCCGCGCTGATCGTCGCCGTCATCTGGGCGGCCATCGCCGGGGTCCTCTACAGCATGGCCAAGAAGAACGCCGAGCGGATTCGCGGCCTCAAGCAGACCAACGACAGCGTGCAGCGGATCCCCGACGCGCTCAAGCCCCACCCGGAGGGAGTCACCCGATGAGCACCGATCCCGACCAGATCCGCCGGGAGATCGAGGCCACCCGCAACAGCCTCAGCACCGACGTGGACGCGCTGGCGTACAAGGTCAGCCCGAGCCGCATCGTCGAAGACCGCAAGCAGCGGGCGCGCAACGCCCTGCAGAAGGTGAGGGACACGGTTATGGGAAGCGCTTCCGACCTGGGCCACGGCGGCAGCCACGCCGCCCACTCGGTGGGCGGGCACGCCTCGTCGGCGGCCGCCACGGTCAGCGACAAGGCCCACTCGGCCGCGTCCACCGTCAGCGACAAGGCCCACTCGGCCGCGTCCACGGTGAGTGACGCCGCCCAGCGGGCGCCGCAGGTGATCCGGCAGAAGTCCGAGGGCAACCCGCTGGCGGCCGGCCTGATCGCGTTCGGCGCCGGCATGCTGATCTCCTCGCTGATCCCGGCCAGCCGGCGCGAGCAGGAGCTGGCCACCCAGGTCAAGGAGAAGGCCACCGAGCACAGCGGGGCGGTGAAGGAGAAGCTGGGCGAGGTCGCCAACGAGATCAAGGAGGAGCTGCGCGAGCCGGCGCAGCAGGCCACCCAGTCGGTGAAGTCCACCGCCCAGGACGCCGTGCAGGCGGTGAAGGACGACACCAAGTCGGCCGCCTCCGACGTCAAGGACCAGGCGCAGCAGTCCCGCGAACAGGTGCGGAACTGAGCGAGGACCGTCGTACGCCGCAGCTCGCGGCCACTCCCGGCAGCGCCGGAGAGTGGCCGCGAGCTGCCGTGTGCGGCCCGTCGGCCGTGCCGGGGTCCGCCGCCTACCCGACAGGCGTCGACCGGGTGGCCTTCCTGGCGCGCAGGGTGCGTTCGGAGTGGGCGGCGAGGCGGACCCGACCGCCGGCGTAGCGGACGCCGCCGAGCAGGAGGCGTCGGCCGAGGGCCAGCCAGCTGCACGTGCCGCGTTCCAGCAACCAGAGCGGGGCGGCCAGGGCGGCGGTGCGGGGGAAGACTGCGGCGCCGCCGGCCCGCCGCCGGCCACTCTCGGCCAGCGCCACCGTCACCGCGCCCGCCGCGAGCAGCAGCCCGGGCCGGCGGGCCACCAGCGCCGCCGCCACGCCGGGCAGCACCGCCAGCGCGGTGAGCAGCCGCACCGGCTGGGCCAGATCGTCGTACGCCTGGCGGACCCGCTGGCCGCGGAAGTGCGCGCTGGTCGGCGGCAGCCGGCGGACGTACAGCCCGGGCGGGGCGGCCTCGGTGCCGCCGTACGCCCGCACCGTGCGGATCAGCTCCAGGTTCTCGAAGAGCACGTCCGGGTCGTAGCCGCCCATCGCCTCGAAGGTGCTCCGGCGCACCGCCAGGGTGCCCGGGTAGTCCGCGCCCAGCGCCCGGTTGAGCAGGATGCGGCCGGTGTCCCACCAGGCGTGCCAGGGCACCGGGTCGAAGTGGTTCTGCGGCCGGACCAGGTCGGCGGCGTCCAGCAGCCGGTGTACCGCCCGCAGCCCCGCCGCGTCGTAGCGGACGTCGTCGTCGGCGATCACCACGTGCTCGTGCCGGGCCGTCGCGACGCCGGTGAGCACGCCGCGGACCTTGCCGTTGACGCCGCGTACCGCCGGGTCGGGGGCCACGTGCCGGACCGCGCCGCGCCACGCGGCGGCGTGCCGGGCGAAGACCTCCGGCGGGGACCCGTCCACCACGGTCACGTCGACCAGCGCGGCGATCGAGCGCAGGTACCCGGTCAGCTCGGCCAGGCCGGCGTCATCGGACCAGCGCAACGGTAGGACGTACTCGACGGGGAGCCGGGCCCGCGACCCCGCCGGGGTCGCGGGCCCGGGCCCGGTGGAGCCCGTCCGCGCGGCGGGCGCTGCCGCCTCGGCCGCGCCGCCGCCCGGCCGGTGCCGGGCCGGGGCGCTCACGCCGACTCCGGGCGCCGGTAGACCGACACGTGGTCCCGGCTGTCGTCGGTGAAGGCGGCGCCCGACCAGTCGGCCCATCGGTGTTCCCGTTCCATCCCGGCCAGCCGGGCCATCAGGTCCAGTTCGGTGGGCCACGCGTAGCGGTGGTTGGCGGGCAGCAGCCGCACCCCGTCGTTGCCCAGCCGGATCTTGGTGGTCTCCATCCGCTGCTCGGCCGGGTACAGCCGGGCCGCCTCCAGCAGCACCGCGTCCTGGGCCACGTGCACCGGGCGCAGCGCCGTGCCGCCCCGGAACGCGCCGGGGTCCGGCACCCACGCCTCCACCACGAACCGGCCCCCGGGCCGCAGGTGCGCGGCGGCGTTGCGGAAGCAGGCGACCTGGGCGTCCTGGTCCGGCAGCGCGAAGATCGTGTTGAACACGAGCAGCACCAGGGCGAACTCGCCGGGGACCCGGGTCGTGGTGAAGTCGCCGAGCGCCACCTCGATCCGCTCCCCGCCGGGTTTGGCCCGCAGCCCGGCCGCCATCTCCGCCGACCCCTCGATCCCGGCGACGGTGAGCCCTCGCTCGCGCAGCGGCAGGGCCAGCCGGCCGGTGCCGATGCCGAACTCGCAGACCGGGCCGCCCTCGGCGAGCGCTGCCAGGCGTGCCACCGCCGCCTCGGGGGAGAGGTGGGCGAACGCCACGTCGTAGACGTCGGCGGGAATGTGTCGACCGTACTCGCTCGCGTCGAAGGGCAACGCTGCCTCCCGGGAATGGGTGTTCGTGGCGGCATGCCCGGAAACCGACCGATCAAACGGGGCGTTTCGACGGGTTCACGCCGGGTAGCGCACCGGATGCGGACGACCATCCCCGGGCGTCCCAGCGGAGGAGACGTGATGACCAGCAACGGAACGAGGTGGGCCCTGCTCGGCGTGACCACCGTGACGGCGGTGGGGGTCGGTCGGCTGGTGGCCCGGCGGCGGCGACGCCACCAGCCGGACCGGCGCAACGGCTGGTACGTGGTGCGGCGCGGGATCACCGTGGACCGCCCGATGGACGCCGTGATCGGATTCTGGACCGACCGGGAGCGGCTGGACCGCGCCCTCGCCGAATGGGCCACCCTCGAACAGCTCGGCGAGAACCGGTGGCGCTGCGTGGCCAGCGACCCCGTCGGCGGCGGCACCGAGTGGCGGGCCGAGATCACCGTCGACGGGCCGGGCCGGCTCAGCTGGCGGGTCACCGACGGCCCCGTACCGCAGGAGGGACACGTCGACCTGACCTCCGCCCCGCAGGACCGGGGCACGGAGATCCGGGCCGAGCTGCGCTACCGCGGCGGCGGGCCGCTGCGCCGGGCGCTCGGGCTGGCCCGGGGCCGGGGCGACGGGCCCGACCTGGCGCTGCGGGACGCGCTGCGGCGGATCAAGTCGCTGATCGAGAGCGGCCAGGTGATCGACACCCGGCACGACCCGTCCGGGCGGACCGCGGCGCAGGAGAAGGCGACCGACCCGGTGCGCGAGCGGCTGACGACGGGGGGACGGGCGTGAGGGCGCTCTGCTGGGAAGGCGTCGGCAAGCTGGCGGTGCGGGACGTGCCCGAACCCCGGATCCGCGCCGACGGGGACATCATCGTCAAGGTCCGGGCCAGCAGCGTCTGCGGCTCCGACCTGCACCTGATCAACGGTTTCCTGCCGGCGATGCGGGAGGGGGACATCCTCGGCCACGAGTTCATGGGCGAGGTGGTGGAGACCGGGCGTGGCGTGCAGCGGCTGCGCGTCGGCGACCGGGTGGTGGTCGGCTCGGTGGTGGCCTGCGGCGGCTGCTGGTACTGCCGCACCGAGCAGTACTCGCTCTGCGACAACTCCAACCCGCAGCCGGTCCTGCCCGAGAAGCTCTGGGGCCACTCGGCGGCCGGCATCCTCGGCTACTCGCACGCCGCCGGCGGCTACTCCGGCAGCCACGCCGAGTACATCCGGGTGCCGTTCGGCGACGTCGGGGCGTTCAAGATCCCCGACGGGGTGGCCGACGACGCGGCGGTCTTCGCCTCCGACGCCATGCCCACCGGCTGGATGGCCGCCGAGTTCTGCGGCCTCTCCGGCGGCGAGGTGGTGGCGGTCTGGGGAGCCGGCGGGGTCGGCCACATGGCCGCCCGCGCCGCCCAGCTGCTCGGCGCCGGCCGGGTGATCGTCATCGACCGGCTGCCGGAGCGGCTCGGCACGGCCGCCGAGCGGCTCGGTGTGGAGACGATCAACTACGCCGAGACCGACGTGCTGGAGGCGCTGCGGGAGATGACCGCCGGCCGGGGCCCGGACGCCTGCATCGAGGCGGTCGGCATGGAGGCGCACGACGTCGGCCCGATCTACGCGTACGACAAGGCCAAGCAGACCGCCCGGTTGCAGTCCGACCGCCCCACCTCCGTCCGGCAGGCCATCATGGCGTGCCGCAAGGGCGGCACGGTGAGCATCGTCGGCGTCTACGGCGGGCTGGTCGACAAGTTCCCCCTCGGCGCGGCGATGAACAAGGCCCTGGTGCTGCGGATGGGGCAGATGCACGCCCAGCGCTACATCCCGATGCTGCTGGACCGGCTCGCCGCCGGCGAGATCGACCCCGGCTACCTGGCGACCCACCCGATGTCGCTGGAGGAGGGCGTCCGCGGCTACGAGATCTTCGAGAAGAAGGAGGACGCCTGCCTGCGCAGCGTCCTGCACCCGGCGGCGGCCTGACCGGCCCCGCCACCGTGGCCGCCGGGCAGGGGGACAGCGCTCCCCTCCCGGGGGCCGGGGGCGACGCCCGCCGGCGACGCGGTACGCGGATCAGCCGGTCCGGCGGACCTTCTCGATCAGGAAGCCGCTGGGCGGCAGCGTCGGCATCCGGCTCAGGCGCACCGCCAGGTTCTGCGGCGGCACCTCGTACCGCATCCCGGTGGTCAGCAGGGTCACCGCCTGCTTCATCAGCTCGATGGTGAGCCACTCGCCGGCGCAGCGGTGTCCGCCCAGGTGCGGGCCGGCGCCCTGCGGCACGAAACCGTACGGGTCGTCGCGCCAACCGGTGAACCGCTCGGGGCGGAACCGTTCCGGCTCCGGCCAGAGCTCGGGGTGGTGGTTGGTGCCGTACAGGTCGAGCAGCACCCGCCGCCCACGGGGGAAGTGGTGGCCCTGCCAGTCGAAGGAGCGCCGGACCCGGGCGGCCGCCACCGGGAAGAACGGGTAGTAGCGGCGGACCTCCTGCACGAAGCACTCGGTCGCCTTCTCGTCGGCGCGGACCCGCTCCCGCCAGGCCGGGTGGTCGTGCAGGGCCAGCGCGGCGAAGACCACGAACCGGTCGACGGCGACGGTGGGGCGCAGCACGTTGAGCACCTCCACCGCGGCGACCCGGCGGGGGAGCAGCCGACCCCGCTCGTCCCGGTGCGCGGCGATCACGTGCAGCGCGCTGCCCTCGGGGGCCGGCAGCGTGCCGGCCCGGACCCGCCGCACCACGTCGGCGATCCAGCGCTCGCCCCGGCGACGGCCCAGCAGGCCCCGCCAGTGCCGGGGTCCCAGCGCGGCCGGCGCGTCGATCATCGCGTGCAGGGTGTCGGTGCGCCGGGCGACCGCCCCCTCGGCCAGCGGCACACCCGCCCAGGCGCACACCGCCCGGGTCAGCAGCCGCCCGACCTCGTCGTAGAGCACCACCGGCCCGAGCCGCTCCCAGATCGGGAGGCGGGCCCGCCACTCGTCGGCGAAGAGCTGACCGAGCTGCCGGACGGCGCTCGGCGTCATGATCGACATCAGCATCGCCTTGCGGTGGGCGTGCGCCGAGCCGTCGAGGCCCTGCACGCCGCCGCGGCCGGTCAGGGTGCGCCGACCCCGCCTCGGCATCGCGCCCTCGCGCTGGAACCGTTCGGGGTCGTAGAAGAGCACCGCGGCCGCCCGGCCGCGCAGGCAGATGGTCGGTTGCAGCAGCAGCCGGGTGGAGAAGATGTCGCTGTCGTAGCGCTCGCACCGGGCGCTGATGAACCGGTACCCCTCGCGCAGGAACGACAGCGAACTCTCCGGGCTGCGGTCGGCGGGGGTGGTGGCCATCGGGCTCTCCCTGACACGGACGACGACGGGCGGCCGAGGTCGTCTACCCGGGCCGGGGCCGCTGAATCCCTCCGGCGCGGGCCGTCGTGCCCCGCGCCGCCGCAGGTCGGTGGATGTGGGCCAGCGAGCGGGCCGCCGGCTGGCCCCTCCCAGGACGCCGGAAACCTGGTTTTCTCGTCTCCGGGCCGGCAGCGCTGTCCGGCCGGCGAGCGACGACGGGGAGGACCGATGGGGGACAACAGGCCACCGCAGTGGCGGCAGCGCCGGGTGATGCAGGGAATCGGTCGGGGCCGGGCCGCCCGCCCCGACGAGCCGTTGATCTCACCGCCCCGGCGGGCGCCCCGGCCGCCCCGCCGCTTCACCGCCCACCTCGGCTTCGAGGCGGACGGGCCCGAGCAGGCCCGCGACCTCGCCGTGACGTACGCCGAGGCGTTGGGCCTGCTCCGGCCGGAACTGGCGCTCGGCGCGGCCACCGTCTCCCCGGCCGACGCCTGGCACCGGGCCGAGCCGCTCTTCTGCGGGGCGGTCGGCCCCGACGGCGAGCGCTGCGCGGACGTCGCCGGTCATCCCGGCTTCCACCACGCTCCCGGCCCGGGCGGGCTCGGCTGGGGCGAGGGCGACCGGTGAGCGCCGCCGGCCACTCAGTCCAGGTCGAACTCGCCGTCCTGGGCGCCGGCGACGAAGGCGTCCCACTCGGCCTGGGTGAAGACCAGCACCGGGCCGTCCGGCTCGGCGGAGTTGCGCATGCCGATCAGGTCGTCGACAAAGGCGACCTCGACGGCGCTGTCGGAGCTGTCGCCCTCGGCCCGCTGCCAGACCGCCCGGGACAGGTCGAAATCGCCCTTGGGGTGCTGACCCATTGTTCGTCCTCCATCACCATGCGTTCACGACAGGCCCGTCCCGGGCCCCGTCGGGCAGGATAAGCGGATGCCGAGCCTGACCCGTGTAGAGGCGACCGCGCGTCGCGCGCTGATCACCGTCGAGTCCTACCAGGTGGACCTCGACCTGACCGGTGGCGGCGAGCGGTTCCGCTCGACCGTCACCATCCGGTTCCGGGCCACCGCCGGCGCCGAGACCTTCGCCGAGGTCAAACCCGCCCGACTGCTGGCGGTACGCCTCAACGACCGCGACCTCGACCCGGCCTCGCTGGTCGACAACCGGCTGCCGCTGACCGGGCTGGCCGAGGAGAACGCGCTCACCGTCACCGCTGAGATGGCCTACTCGAACACCGGCGAGGGGATGCACCGCTTCGTCGACCCGGCCGACGGCGAGACCTACCTCTACGCGATGTCCTTCCTCGACGACGTGCAGCGCCTCTTCGCCGCCTTCGACCAGCCCGACCTGAAGGCCCCGGTGACCCTGTCGGTCACCGCCCCGCCGGAGTGGACGGTCGCGGCCAACGGGCAGCTCGCCGCCAGTCCCCGGCCGGGGCGCTGGGAGTTCACCCCGACCGCCCCGCTGGCCACGTACCTCGTCTCGCTGATCGCCGGCCCCTGGCACGTGCGGCGGGACTCCCACGACGGCATCCCGCTCGGCGTCTACTGCCGGCGCTCCCTGGCCGCCCACCTGGACGCCGACATCGACGAGATCCTCACCGTCACCAAGCAGTGCCTCGACCGCTTCCACCAGCTCTTCGACGAGCGCTACCCGTTCGGCAAGTACGACCAGGCGTTCGTGCCCGAGTTCAACGCCGGCGCGATGGAGAACCCGGGCCTGGTCACCTTCCGGGACGACTACGTCTTCCGCTCGGCGGTCACCGACACCCAGCGCGAGCTGCGGGCCACCACCATCGCCCACGAGATGGCGCACATGTGGTTCGGCGACCTGGTCACCATGCGCTGGTGGGACGACCTGTGGCTCAACGAGTCCTTCGCGGAGTACCTGGGCACCCGGGTCACCGCCGAGGCGACCCGCTTCGACCGGGCCTGGACGACCTTCGCCATCCGCCGCAAGGCCTGGGGCTACACCGCCGACCAGCGCCCGTCGACCCACCCCGTCGCCCCGGAGCAGGTCACCGACGCCGCCGAGGGCCTGCTCAACTTCGACGGCATCTCGTACGCCAAGGGCGCCAGCGTGCTGCGGCAACTGGTCGCCTGGCTCGGCGACGAGACCTTCCTGGCCGGCCTCAACGCCCACTTCGCCGCCCACCGGTTCGGCAACGCCACCCTGGCCGACCTCCTCGCCGCCCTGAGCACCGCCAGCGGCCGGGACCTCACCGACTGGGCGGAGCGCTGGCTGCGCCGACCCCAGGTCAACACCCTGCGGATGGAGACGGCGGTGGACGCCGACGGCCGCTGGACCACCGCGGCCGTGGTGCAGACCGCCCCGGCGGCGCACCCGGTGCTGCGTCCGCACCGCATCGGCGTCGGTCGGTACGCGGCCGACGGCTCGGCGCGGCGGTTCGAGGTGGATCTCGACCCGGACGCCGACAAGGGCCGCATCGAGCTGACCGAACTGGTCGGCGAGCCGGCCACCGGCCTGCTGCTGCCCAACGACGGTGACCTGACCTTCGCCAAGATCCGCCTCGACCCCGCGTCCGCGGACGCGGTGCCGATGCTGCTGCCGGGGCTGGACGACCCGCTGGCCCGCGCGCTGCTCTGGGCCGAGGCGCTGGACGCGGCCACCGACGGGGAGCGGCCGGTGACCGGCCTGGTCGGGTTGATCGCGGCGGCGCTGCCCGCCGAGACCGAGGTGATCATCGCGGAGGAGGTGCTGACGCTGAGCCGCCGCCTGATCGACCGCTACCTCGACCCGCTCGCCCGGGAGGCCGCCCTGCTCCGGGTCGCCGGGGCCTGCGCCGCGCTGCTCGCCGGGGCGCCGGCGGGCGGGTCGTTGCAGCTCGCCGCGGCGCGGGGCCTGATCGCCGCCAGCACCGACACCGGGCTGCTCGCCGGCTGGCTGGCCGGTGCCGGCGTACCGGAGGGATTGGCGGTCGACGCGGACCTGCGCTGGTCGCTCCTGCTGCGCCTGGTGGTGCTGGGCGCGGCCGGTGAGCCGGAGATCGCCGCCGAGGCGGCCGCCGACCGGAGCGCCACCGGGGCGGAGCGGGCCGCGTGCTGCCGGGCGGCGCTGCCGGACGCCGCCGCGAAGCGGGTCGCCTGGGAGATCGTGACCACCAGCACCGAGTTGTCCAACCGGCTGGTCGAGGCGACCGCCGAGGGCTTCTGGCAGCCCGAACAGGCCGCGCTGACCGCGCCGTACGTCGAACGGTACTTCGCCGACATGCCGGCTGCGGCGCGGCTGCGTACCGCCTGGGCGGCCGACCAGGTCACCATCCTGGCCTTCCCCCGCTACGCCGTGGCGCAGCCCACCCGGGAGCTGGCCGCGGCGCTGCTGGCCCGCGACGACCTCACGCCCGGGCTGCGCCGCTGGGTGACGGACCTGGACGACGACCTGCGCCGCGCGTTGGTCGCCCGGACGGCGGTGGCCGCCGCGTCCGCCTGAACGGGCCCGCGGGATGGGACGGTCCGGCGGCCCGCACCAGGGCGCCGGCCGTCCCCGGCCTACGATCGTCGGGTGGAGGAAGACATCCGGCGGATCGGGATCATGGGCGGGACCTTCGACCCGATCCATCACGGGCACCTCGTGGCGGCGAGCGAGGTCGCCGACCGGTTCGGCCTGGACGAGGTCGTCTTCGTGCCGACCGGTCAGCCCTGGCAGAAGGCCGACGAGCCGGTCAGCCCTGCCGAGGACCGCTACCTGATGACGGTCATCGCCACCGCCTCCAACCCGCGCTTCCAGGTCAGCCGGGTCGACATCGACCGCGGTGGCCCCACCTACACCGTCGACACCCTGCGCGACCTGCACGCGCTCTACGGCCCGAAGGTGCAGCTGTACTTCATCACCGGCGCCGACGCGCTGGAGCGGATCCTCTCCTGGAAGGACCTGGACGAGATCTTCGAGCTGGCCCACTTCATCGGGGTCACCCGGCCCGGGTTCGAGCTCTCCGACAAGCACCTGCCCGCCGACACGGTGAGCCTGGTGCAGGTGCCGGCGATGGCCATCTCGTCCACCGACTGCCGGGCCCGGGTGGCCCGCGGGGAGCCGGTCTGGTACCTGATCCCCGACGGTGTGGTGCAGTACATCGCCAAACGGCGCCTCTACCAGCGGTGAATCCGGCGGATATGCGAGTTTCTGTCCGGGTAATCGACCAGAACTGACAAGTCGTCTCCCCGCCGGGTGTGAGACGCTTGGAGGGTCGCACGGTTGATCGAAGGAGAACGGTGACAGTTTCCGAACGCGCTCACGAGCTGGCGATGGCCGCCGCCCAGGCCGCTGCCGACAAGAAGGCACAGGACATCGTCATCATCGACGTGGGCGACCAGATCGCCATCACCGACGCCTTCCTGGTCGCCTCGGCCCCCAACGAGCGTCAGGTGCTGGCCATCGTCGACGCCATCGAGGAGCGGCTGCTCGAGCTGCCGGAGAAGGCCAAGCCGGTCCGCCGCGAGGGCGAGCGGGGCGGCCGCTGGGTGCTGCTCGACTACGTCGACATCGTGGTGCACGTCCAGCACACCGAGGAGCGCGAGTTCTACGCCCTCGACCGGCTCTGGAAGGACTGCCCGCAGATCCCGTTCGTCGACCGGGACCTCGTCGAGGCCGACGCCTCCGCCGTCGAATGACCCGTCTGATCGTCTGGCGGCACGGCAACACCGACTGGAACGCCGGCGGGCGGGTGCAGGGGCAGACCGACGTCCCGCTCAACGACCTGGGTCGGGAGCAGGCCCGGGGCGCCGCGCCGCTGCTCGCGGCGCTGCGCCCCGACGTCATCGTCGCCTCCGACCTCAGCCGGGCCGCGGACACCGCCGCCGCGCTCGCCCAGCTCACCGGTCTTCCGGTCCGCACCGACCTCCGGCTGCGCGAGCGGTACTTCGGCCGGTGGCAGGGGCTCGCCCTCACCGAGGCCGCCGCCCGCTACCCCGACGAGTACGCGCGCTGGCGGGCCGGTGACCCGGACCCCGGCGCCGAGATCGAGACCCTCGACGACCTGGGCAAGCGGGTCGGGGCGGCGTTCCAGGACGCGGCCGACCTCGCCCCCGGCGGCACCGTGGTGGTGACCACCCACGGCGGCGGGGCCCGGCAGGGCGTCGGCCACCTGCTCGGCTGGGACCACACCGTGCTGCGCAGCGTCGGGTCGCTCGCCAACTGCCACTGGTCCGACCTGCGTCACGACGACGCCCGGGGCTGGCACCTGCGCGCGCACAATGTCGGCCTGATCACCCAGCCGGCGCTGACCGAGCCGGTCTGAGTCCTCCGGCCCGGGCGTCCGGCCCGGACATCGGCTAGCGTGCCGGGCATGCCCGTCGCGGTCGTCACCGACTCCACCGCCTACCTTCCGCCCGAGCTGGTGCAGGCGCACCGGCTGACCGTGGTGCCGCTGACCGTCGTGCTCAACGGCGCGGAGGGGCTGGAGGGGGTGGAGACCTTCCCCGCCGACGCGACCCGGGTGCTCAGCGGCCGGCGGGTCACCGTCAGCACCTCCCGCCCCGCCCCGGAGCAGTTCGCGCGGACGTACCGCGAGCTGCTGGCGGCCGGCGCGGACGGGGTGGTGTCGGTGCACCTGTCGGCGGAGCTTTCCGGCACGGTCGAGGCGGCACAGCTCGCCGCCGCCGAGGTCGGCGACCGGGTCACGGTGGTCGACAGCCGCGCCACCGGCATGGCCCTGGGCTTTCCGGTGCTCGCCGCCGCCACGGCCGCCGGCTCCGGCGCCGACCTGGCCGGGGTACGCGACGCGGCGCTGGCCGCCGTGGCCCGCACCACCATCTGGTTCTACGTCGACACCCTGGAGTTCCTGCGCCGCGGCGGCCGGATCAACGCGGCCGAGGCGCTGCTCGGCACCGCCTTCTCGGTGAAGCCGATCATGCACATGCCGGACGGGGCGATCGTGCTCCGGGACAAGGTCCGCACCGCCAGCCGGGGCATCGCCCGACTGGTCGACCTGGCCGTCGAGGCGGCTGGCGACGACGACGTCGACCTGGCGGTGCACCACCTCGCCGCGCCGCAACGCGCCGAGCAGCTCGTCGAGGCGCTGACCGCCCGGTTCGGCGACCGGCTGCACCACATCCACGTCACCGAGGCCGGTGCGGTGGTCGCCGCCCACGCCGGCCCCGGTTTGGCCAGCGTGGTCGTCCACCGGCGCTCCGATCCGGCATCCTGAACCCTCGGGCCGGTCGCCGTGCGGCCGGCGGGAAACGGGGGAGCGGCATGTCGTACGTGGTGACCGGCGGTGGCCGCGGTATCGGCCGCGCCGTGGTGGAGCGACTGCTCGCCGACGGCGGCCCGGTGGTGGTGGTCGAGCGGGACCCGGACGCCCTGGCCTGGCTGCCCGCGCACCCCGCTGCCGACCGGCTGGCCCCGGTCGTCGGCGACGCGGCCGACGAGCGGGTCGCCGGGCGGGCCGCGGACCTGGCCGAGGGTTTCGCGCCGCTGGCCGGCTGGGTCAACAACGCGGCGGTGTTCCGGGACGCCTTGGTGGAGTCCGCGACGGCGGTCGAGGTGTGGGAGCTGATCGGCCTCAACCTGCGCCCCGCCGTGGTCGGCGCGGCGACGGCGGTGCGCCGGTTCCTCGCCGCCGGCACCGGTGGCGCCGTCGTCAACGTCTCGTCCCACCAGGCCCGCCGGCCGGTGCCGGGCTGCCTGCCGTACGCCACCGCGAAGGCGGCCGTCGAGGGGCTGACCCGGGCGCTGGCCGTCGAGTACGGGCCACGGGGGATCCGGTGCAACGCCGTCGCGCTCGGCTCGATCGTCACCGAACGGCACCTCGCCTTCCTGGCCGAGCGGGAGCCCGCCGAGGCGACGTGGATCGGCACGGAGCTGGCCCGGCTGCACCCGGTCGGCCGGCCCGGCCGGGTCGACGAGGTGGCCGACGCGGTGGCGTACCTGCTCTCCGCCACCTTCGTCAACGGCGTGACCCTGCCGGTCGACGGAGGGCGGGCGGTGCTCGGCCTGGACCCCGAAGCCCGCTGACCCGGCCTAGCCGCATGCCCTCAAGGAGCCATCAACCAGTGAACCCGCTGACTCCCGGCTCGTCGGTGATCGGCCTTCCATCCGGACCTGGACAGGAAGAAGCGCCGCCCCGGGTGCGAACGGCGCTGCTGAACGGTGGGAACCTGGGCCCGTCCGCCTCAGTCGTCCTCGCGCATGATCTGGTCGAACTCCTGCGGCGTGATCATGCCCAGGCGGAGCATCCGGGCGTGCGCCGCGAACTTGCCGACCTTCTTGTGGACGGGCAACTGCCCCGGCGTCGCCAGCCCGGCGCGGACCATCATCGCCTCGAACTCGTCCCTGACTTCCTTCGGGTTCCCCATATCCATCCGATGATCATGGCCGCTTCAGGGCTTCAACGCATCCCACGGACGGCCAACTGGCCGGCCTTCTCCGTATGAAGAAGCCTCAACACCGTGGCTACCTCGAGATCGGCGTGAAGTCGCAGAAGCTCCGCGCCTAGCACAACCGCGCATGATCAGGCGGTTGTCCACAGGGCGACGGCTCGTCCACAATCGACGATGCTCGGGCGGCGACCGGGCCGGGTCCCACCTAGGTTCGCCTCGTGTCAGACGACGAGGAGACGATGGTGCGCCGGCGGCTCTTCCGCCTGGTCGAGGCGGTGTGGCCGGAGGGCGGGGCGGAGCCGTCCCCTTCCGCACCGCCGCCACTCGCCGCTCCGTCACCGTCGGCCGGTCCGGCGCCGCACACTGCTCCCTCGGCCCACGCCGGCCGGGCCGTCGACGCGACGTCAGGGCCGGGGACCGGCGAGGCGGCACCCACCTCGGCGGGGTCGCTGCTGCCGGGGCCCGGCGCCTTCGACCCGGGCCGCCGGGGAGTGCGTGCCCTGGCCGCCGTCGCGGTGGTCGTGGTGCTCGGCGCCGGGTTCTGGGCCTGGCGGTCCCGGCCCCAGGCGGAACCGGTGGCCCCCACCTCGGCGGTCTCGGTGACCGGTCCGTCCACCGCGGCGCAGGCGGCCACGACGCCCGGCGGCGAGCTGGTGGTCGCGGTCGCCGGCAAGGTCCGCCGCCCCGGGCTGGTCCGGGTGCCCGCCGGCGCGCGGGTCGCCGACGCGGTGCAGGCGGCCGGTGGGGCGCTGCCCGGGGTCGACGTGGCGCTGCTCAACCCGGCCCGGAAGGTCGCCGACGGGGAGCTGATCCTGGTCGGTGTCGCCGCGCCGCCCGGCCAGCCCGCGCCGCCCGGCGGTCCGCCGGCCGCCGGTGGAGCACCCGGGCCGGGTGGCCTGCTCAACCTGAACACCGCGACGCTGGCGCAGCTCGACGCCCTTCCCGGCGTCGGTCCGGTGCTCGCCCAACGCATCCTGACCCACCGTGACCAGCAGGGCGGCTTCCGGTCGGTCGGCGACCTGCGTCAGGTCGACGGCATCGGCGACGCCCGGTACGAGCAGCTGAAGGACCTGGTGACGGTGTGAGGCGGGCAGCCGTGCCGGACGGGTCCGGCAGCCAGCCCACCGAGGACGTCCCCGACCTGCGGTTGGCCGGGCTGGCGGTGGCCGCCTGGCTGGCCGCACTGGCCTGCCTGCACCTCACCGCCCCGGTCGCCGCGCTGCTCGCGGCCGTCGCCGCGGGGCTCGCCGGGCTGCTCGGCGCGCACCTGCTCGGGATCCTCGGCCGACCCGCCGCCCCGGCCCGCAGGTACGGCTGGATCGTCGCGGCGGTGCTGATCGGCGTGGTCTGCGGCGCCAGCGCCACCGCCGCCCGGCTGCACGTCCGGGACGCGGCCCCGCTGCGCGGCCTCGTCGACGAGCGGGCCCGGGTCACCGCCGAGATCGTCCTGCGCGACGATCCCCGCCCGGTGCGCGGCGCGCCGGGTCGCCCCACGACCCTGCTGGTCGCGGCCGAGCTGGTCCGCCTCACCGGCCCGGACGGGCGGCGGGTCGGCGGACCGGTCCGGGTGCTGGTGCTCGCCACCGACCCGGCCTGGCGGGGACGGTTGCCGGGGCAGCGACTCACCGCAGAGGGCCGGTTGACCGCCCCGCGCGGCGGCGACCTCACCGCCGCCGTGCTGACCGTGGCGGGCCCGCCGGTGCCGCACGGGCCCCCGCCGTGGCTCCAGCGGGCCGCCGGCACGCTCCGCGCCGGGTTGCAACGGGCCTGCGCGCCGCTGCCCGACGAGCAGGGTGGCCTGCTGCCCGGCCTCGTGGTCGGCGACACCAGCCGGCTGCCGGCGACGGTCGAGGAGGACTTCCGGGCCACCGGGATGACCCACCTCAACGCGGTCTCCGGCTCCAATGTCGCCATCGTGGTGGGTGCGGTGCTGCTGCTGGCCCGCTGGGCGCGGGCCGGTCCGCGGGCCGCCGCCCTGCTCTGCGTACTGGCGCTGGTCGGCTTCGTGGTCCTGGTCCGCCCGTCGCCGAGCGTGGTGCGGGCCGCGGCCATGGGCGCGATCGGGCTGGCGGCGCTCGCCGCCGGGCGCGGCCGGGCGGCGTTGCCCGCGCTGGGCGCGGCGGTGACCGTCCTGGTGCTGGTCGACCCGGAGTTGGCCGGAGACCCCGGCTTCGCGCTCTCCGTGCTGGCCACCGGCGGTCTGCTGCTGCTGGCACCCGGGTGGCGGGACGCGCTGCGGCGGCGGCGCGTGCCGGTGGGGCTGGCGGAGGCGTTGGCCGTCCCGGCGGCGGCGCAGCTCGCCTGCGCACCCGTGGTAGCCGGCCTGTCCGGGACGGTCAGCCTGGTCGCCGTACCGGCGAACCTGCTGGCCGTGCCGGCCATCGCGCCCGCCACGGTGCTCGGTGTGGCGGCGGCGGCCGTCTCCCCGGTCTGGCCGGCCGGTGCCGAGTTCGCCGCCTGGCTGGCGAGTTGGCCGGCGTGGTGGCTGGTGACGGTGGCCCGGGTCGGCGCGCGCCTGCCGGCGGGCACCGTGCCCTGGCCGGGTGGGGTGCCGGGCGCACTGCTGCTGGCCGGGCTGACCGTGGCGCTGCTGGTCGCCGCCCGCCGTCCGGTGGTCCGTCGCCTGGTGGCGGTCGGCACCGTGGCGGTGGTCGTCGGCACGCTGCCGGTCCGGCTGGTCGCCAGCGGCTGGCCGCCGCCCGGCTGGGTGCTGGTGGGCTGCGCGGTGGGCCAGGGGGACGCCCTGGTGCTGCCCGTGTCGGCCGGTCGCGCGGTGGTGGTCGACGCCGGCCCGGAGCCCTCCGCCGTGGACGGCTGCCTGCGCCGGCTGGGCGTACGGGAGGTCACGCTGCTGGTGGTGAGCCACTTCCACGTCGACCACGTCGGCGGGGTGGCCGGGGTGTTCCGGGGGCGACGGGTGGCGGCCGTGCTCACCCCGGCGCTCACCGAGCCGGCGACCGGACGGGAGTTGGTCACCGGGGCGGCGGCCGGGGTGGCCGAGGTGCGACCGGCGACGGCCGGGTGGTCGTACCGGGCCGGTGGGGTGGAGTTGGCCGTCGTCGGCCCGCCGTACCCGATGCGGGGCACCCGGTCCGACGCGAACAACAACTCGGTGGTGCTCCGGGCCGTGGTGGCGGGGGTGCGCATGCTGCTCGCCGGGGACGCCGAGACCGAGGAGCAACGCGCGCTGCTCGACCGGCTCCCGCCCGACGCGCTCCGCGCCGAGGTGCTGAAGGTGGCCCACCACGGCAGCGCCTACCAGGATCCCGCGTTCCTCGACGCGGTGCGGCCGGCCGTCGCGGTGGTGCCGGTCGGCGCCGGCAACGACTACGGGCACCCGAGCCCGTCCATCCTGGGCCGGCTGTCCCGCGGCGGCGCCCGGGTGCTGCGGACCGACACCGACGGTGACGTGGCCGTGGTGACCGGGCGGCACGGGCTGGCCGTGGTGGCCCGGGGCCAGGCGCCCGGACGACGCTGAGCCGCCACCCCGGATCGATCCAAATTACTCCATTAGGCGGCGCAATCCCGATAAATGTCTGGATTTGCGCTGACTGCGGGGTGCGCCGTCACAGCCGCCGATGACCAGGCCCGATCCCGCAGTGGACCGTGCCAAGATGGGCGACGTGACCGCCGCCAGCCTCGCTCCCATTCTGCTCGTCCTCGGCGACGAGGAGTTGCTCGCCACGCGCGCGGTGACCGAGGCGGTGGCGACGGTGCGCGGCGTCGACCCGAACGTGGACGTGCGGGAGTACCAGGCCGGGCAGCTCACCGTCGGCGAGATCGCCGAGATGCTCAGCCCGTCCCTCTTCGGCGGGCGGCGGGTGCTCGTGCTCCGCGCCGCGCAGGACGCCCGCAAGGACCTGGTGACCGCGCTGCTGGCGTACGCGAAGAATCCCGACCTCGACGTGCAGCTGGTGGTGCTGCACGTCGGCGGCGCCAAGGGCAAGGCGTTCGCCGACGGCCTGAAGGCGGCCGGCGCCACCGTGGTGCCGGCGGCGAAGCTCAAGGGGCACCGGGAACGGGTCGCCTTCGTCCGCGACGAGATCCGCCGGGGCGGGGGGAGGTGCGGCGACGACGCGGCCGAGGCGTTGATCGCCGCGGTCGGCACCGACCTGCGCGAACTCGCCGCCGCCTGCTCCCAGCTGATCGCCGACACCGACGGGCGGATCGGCGCCGACACGGTGGCCCGCTACTACCGGGGGCGGGTCGAGGTGACCGGCTTCACGGTCGCCGACGCGACCATGATCGGCGACGTCCCGGCGGCGCTGGAGGCGTTGCGCTGGGCCCTGCACGTCGGGGTGGACCCGGTGCCGATCGCCGACGCCCTCGCCGACGGGGTGCGCACCGTGGCCCGGGTCGCCGCGGCCGGCCGGGGCGACCCGTACCAGCTGGCCAGCACGCTCGGCATGCCGGCCTGGAAGATCAAGAACGCGCAGCAACGGGCCCGGGGCTGGACCCCGGAGGGCCTGGTCGAGGCGATGCGGGCCGCCGCCGAGTGCAACGCGGCGGTCAAGGGCGGCGCGGACGACCGGGCGTACGCGTTGGAGAAGGCGGTCTTCTCGGTCGCGGCCGCGCGGCGGGGCGGCGCCCGGTGACCGGAACCACCCGTACGGCGTGGAGCACCGTGCCGAGCGAGGAGGAGCGGTACCGGCCGCTCTACGCCCGGGCGCTGGGGCTGCGCTTTGTCAACCCGGGCGGGGTGCTCTGCTTCCTCTTCTTCGAGGGCGCCGTGGCGCTCGCCGCGCTGCTCGCCCTGGCCGAGCTGGTGAGCTGGTGGACGGTGGTGGTGCTGCCCGTCGCCGTCGCCGCGATGGTCAAGCTGAACGACGTGGTGGCCGAGTGGGTGGTCCGCTCGGCGGCGCTGGTGCCGGAGCAGGAGCGGGACCGGTTCCGGCGGCAGATGGAGCCGGTGGTCGGACGGGCCCGGGTGCCCCGGACCGTGCCCGGTGTGGTGGTTGCCACCGAGCCCCAGCGCGTCCCGGCGTGGCAGCGGCGGCAGGCGCAAGGGCCGTCGGAACCGCGTCGGCCTGCCGGCCCGGGCGGACACCCCGCCGACCGCCCCTGACCCGATCCACCCTGACCCGGCCGCCCTGCGGTCGAGGCGGTGACGGGTGCGTCCGACCTCACGGCAAGCACCGCACCGCGTGCAGTGCCGTCCCCGCACGCCGCGCCGTATCCGGCTCCCGCCTTCCATGATCACGCTCGACCCGCGCCGCCTTCCATGATTGCGCTGGATCCAGGAAGTAGTGGCTTCCCCGCGGGTCCGAGGCCACTGTTTCCTGGATCGAGCGCGATCTTGGCGGGTGCGCCGCAGCGCGGGTGGTCGGACGCGGGATGGCGTGCCCGGGGGTGGGGGGACCAGCACCAGCACCAAGGGGCGCCCAGGGCGGTGGCGGGCGCGGGGCGGGGCCCGTCCAGCGCCGGTGGGTGGACAGGCTGAAGCCCCGGGCGTCGGCCCGGGGCTTCAGGTTAGGTCTGTGGTCGCTCGGTCAGACCGAGAGCGAGCCGACGCGCTTGGCGATCGCCGACTTCCGGTTGGCCGCCTGGTTGGCGTGGATGACGCCCTTGCTGGCGGCCTTGTCCAGCTTGCGGGCGGCGTCACGCATGAGAACGGTGGCCTTCTCGGCGTCACCGGCCTCCGCAGCCTCGTTGAACTTCCGGATGGCGGTCTTCAGCGACGACTTGACCGACTTGTTACGCAGCCGGCGCTTCTCGTTCTGCCGGTTGCGCTTGATCTGGGACTTGATGTTCGCCACGCGACAGCCTCGTCTTGATAGCTCGGTTTGGTCTGCTTCCGCGCGCGACGAGCAGGGTTCATCGCTGCGCGAAGAGCCAGGTTACCAGGTCGGCCGGGACGAGCCAAAACGGCTCGGCCCCGGCCCCGTCGGGCGAGCGCCGGCCCATCGCTGAACCGGTGGTGCGCCGCGCCCTCAGGAGAGACCGAGGGTACGCCCGGAACCGCCCCGGCGGGGTGGCTCGGGGCCTCGGCGGTCGAGGTGGGGAAGGGGCCAAACGCGGCCAGGGGCACGTCCGGTGGCGCGTCGGCCGTGGCCGGGTGGCCGGCGAAGACGGTGCCGGAGTCCGGTCGCCGGCGTACCCGGTGGGCCAGCAGGCCGGCGCCCACCACTCCGGCGCTGCCGGCCGGCGCCCGGCCCGAGGTCTGCCAGACTGCCAAGCCATGAGGACCGACGACTTCTGGCAGTTGATCGACCGCGCGCGGGCCGGCGGCGGGGGCGAGCCGGGCGCGGTCGCCGCCCGGGCCGTCGCCCTGCTCGCCGAGCGCGATCCGGAGGACATCGTCGGGTACGCCCACCACCAGGCCCGGGTACTGGCCGCCTCGCACAAGGCGGATCTGTGGGGAGCGGCGTACCTGATCAACGGCGGCGTCTCCGACGACGGTTTCCACAGCTTCCGGGGCTGGCTGATGACCCAGGGGCGGGAGGTCTTCGCCCGCGCGGTCGCCGCCCCGGACTCCCTGGCCGAGCTGCCCCGGGTGCGTGCCGCCGCGCTCAGCGGCGAGGAGTTCTCCGCGGCGGAGATGCTGGCGGTGCCGTGGGACGCGTACCGGAAGGCCACCGCGACCGAGCTGCCCGGTGACCGCGACCCGGTGCCGGTGCCGGACCTCAACGACCTGTGGGACTTCGACGACGAGGGTGAGGCACGGCGGCGGCTGCCGAAGTTGGCGGCGCTCTTCGTGGAGCCACCCGAGGAGTGAGCCCCGGGGGAGTGCGCCCGGGGCGGGTCGCGGCACCCGAGGAGTGATCGGACCGCTTCCGGAGCGACGTGGGAGCATAGAGGGGGCCGGCGTCGCGCCGGCCCGCTCGCTCACGTCAGCCGACCAGAACGGACCGCTGTGCCACCGACGCTCGATCCCGGCGCTCACGCTCCTGGTGCCACCGACCCGGCGCGCATCAGGAACTTCGGCATCATCGCCCACATCGACCACGGCAAGTCGACCCTGGCCGACCGGATGTTGCAGCTCACCGGCGTGGTCGACCCCCGGCAGATGCGGGCGCAGTACCTCGACCGGATGGACATCGAGCGCGAGCGCGGCATCACCATCAAGAGCCAGGCCGTCCGGATGCCGTGGACCATCCGCGAGGGCGACCGCACCGGCGAGCAGGCCGTGCTCAACATGATCGACACCCCGGGCCACGTCGACTTCACCTACGAGGTCTCCCGCTCGCTGGCCGCCTGCGAGGGCGCGGTCCTGCTGGTCGACGCCGCGCAGGGCATCGAGGCGCAGACGCTGGCCAACCTCTACCTCGCGCTCGAGAACGACCTGCGCATCATCCCGGTGCTCAACAAGATCGACCTGCCGGCGGCGCAGCCGGAGAAGTACGCCGAGGAACTGGCCCACCTGATCGGCGGGGACCCGGCCGACTGCATCCGGGTCTCCGGCAAGACCGGCGAGGGCGTGCCGCACCTGCTCGACGAGATCGTCCGGCAGTTCGTTCCGCCGGTCGGCGAGGCGGACGAGCCTGCCCGGGCCATGATCTTCGACTCGGTGTACGACGTGTACCGGGGCGTGGTCACCTACGTCCGGGTGATCGACGGCCGGATCAGCGCCCGGGACCGGATCAAGATGATGTCCACCGGCGCCGTGCACGAGCTGCTGGAGATCGGCGTCATCTCGCCGGAGATGGTGAAGGCCGACGCGCTCGGTGTCGGTGAGGTGGGTTACCTGATCACCGGCGTGAAGGACGTCCGTCAGTCCCGGGTCGGTGACACGGTCACCATCAACTCGCGGCCGGCGCGGGAGGCCCTGGGCGGCTACAAGGACCCGAAGCCGATGGTCTACTCCGGGCTGTACCCGATCGACGGCTCCGACTACCCCAACCTGCGTGAGGCACTGGACAAGCTCAAGCTCAACGACGCCGCGCTCGACTACGAGCCGGAGACCTCGGGGGCGCTCGGCTTCGGCTTCCGCTGCGGCTTCCTCGGCCTGCTGCACCTGGAGATCATCCGGGAGCGGCTGGAGCGGGAGTACAACCTCGATCTGATCTCCACCGCGCCGAACGTGGTCTACCGGGCCATCACGGAGGACGGTCAGGAGATCGTCGTGACCAACCCGAGCGAGTACCCGACCGGCAAGATCGCCGAGGTGTTCGAGCCGGTCGTGCGGGCCACCGTGCTGACCCCGAACGACTACGTCGGCGCGGTGATGGAGCTCTGCCAGGGCCGCCGGGGCACCCTGCTCGGCATGGAGTACCTCTCCGCCGACCGGGTGGAGCTGCGCTACACGCTGCCCCTCGCGGAGATCATCTTCGACTTCTTCGACCAGTTGAAGAGCCGGACCAAGGGCTACGCCTCGCTGGACTACGAGCCCTCCGGCGAGCAGGCGTCCGACCTGGTGAAGGTGGACATCCTGCTGCACGGCGAGCCGGTGGACGCGTTCAGCGCGATCGTGCACAAGGACAAGGCGTACAACTACGGGGTCACGATCGCCGCGAAGCTGCGCAACCTGATCCCGCGCCAGCAGTTCGAGGTGCCGATCCAGGCCGCCATCGGCAGCCGGGTCATCGCCCGGGAGACCATCCGTGCCATCCGCAAGGACGTGCTCGCCAAGTGCTACGGCGGTGACATCAGCCGTAAGCGCAAGCTGCTGGAGAAGCAGAAGGAAGGCAAGAAGCGGATGAAGATGGTCGGCCGGGTGGAGGTCCCGCAGGAGGCCTTCATCGCCGCGCTCTCTTCCGACGGCGACGCCAAGGCGCCCGGCAAGAAGTAGTTCCTCCACCGCCACGACGAAGCGGCCGGCGCCCCCGTACCCACGGGACGCCGGCCGTTCGCCGTGCGCGCTCCCAACTGTCGTACCGATGAATTTCTGCGGTGTCCGGCGGGCCGGCGGCCGGCGCTCCGTGCCCGCCCTGAGCTGCGCGGACATCCCGGCGGGGGGCAACCGACGCGGTATCGGAGCATTGACGACGGACGACAGCGACGGTGATGAGTCGGTTTGGATTTTCGGCGGTTCGGGCATCTACCGGTCACGACAGGAACCACACACATCGTGTGACTCATCTTGAGGAGGAGGGCGACCGTGGAGCTCACCGTTTGGGGCATCATCACCGCCATCGTTGTTGGTCTCATCGTCGGCGCTCTGGGCCGCCTGGTCGTGCCGGGCCGCCAGAACATGCCGATCTGGCTGCACATGCTGATCGGCGTCGGCGCCGCGCTGCTCGGTACCGTCCTCGCCCGGGCGATGGGCATCGCCACCGAGACCGCCGGTATCGACTGGGGCGAGCTGCTGGTCCAGGTCGTGCTCGCGGCCATCGCCGTGGCCCTGGTGGCCGGTGTGGGTCGTCGCCGTAGCGTCACCCACCGGTAATCGCCGTACCGCACGCTCAGCGGGCGCTCGTTCCCCTCGGGGGCGGGCGCCCGCTCGCGTCCGCCCCCGTTCCGGCCGGGCGGGAGGAACAGCCCCGATCGTTCCCGAAGTCGGTTTGGAGTTTCCCGCGTACGGGAATCTATCGATCACGACAGCAACCGCGCATCGTATGACATACCTACCTGAAGGAGGACGGTCGTGGAGCTCACCGTCTGGGGCATCATCACCGCCATCGTTGTTGGTCTCATCGTCGGCGCTCTGGGCCGCCTGGTCGTGCCGGGCCGCCAGAACATGCCGATCTGGCTGCACATGCTGATCGGCGTCGGCGCCGCGCTGCTCGGTACCGTCCTCGCCCGGGCGATGGGCATCGCCACCGAGACCGCCGGTATCGACTGGGGCGAGCTGCTGGTCCAGGTCGTGCTCGCGGCCATCGCCGTGGCCCTGGTGGCCGGCGTGGGCCGTCGCCGCAGCGTCACCCACCGGTAGTTCGCGCCAACTCGCTTCGCGGGCGCCCGACCCCCAGGGGGCGGGCGCCCGCTCGTGTCCGCCCGAGCGCTGCTCAGCGGCGCCCGCCGCCCCGTGCCACCCGCCCTCGGCTGCGATACGGTCGCCTCGCCCCCGACGGCCCCCTGTCGTAAAGGAATTTTTCCTACTAGGGTGCGGCAGAGAAGGTTAGTGCCAGACGGGCGCGAGGGAGATATGGCGTGAACAGGTGGAAGCGGCTGGCCCCGGTAACCGCCGTCGTGGCCTCGGCCGCGATGGTGCTCACCGGTTGCGGTGGCTCCGGCGACGACGAAGCCGCCGACAAGAGCAAGCTGACGGTCTGGATGATGGGCGAGGGGAGCGACGCCCAGACGAAGTTCCTCGACCGCGTCGAGACCGAGTTCCGGCAGAAGCACCCCGACACCGACGTGGTGGTCCAGTACATCCCCTGGCTGGAGGCGCCGAAGAAGTTCCAGGCGGCGCTCGCCGGCGGTGAGGGCCCGGACGTCACCGAGCTGGGCAACACCGAGACCCAGGGCTGGGCGGCCCAGGAGGCGCTCGCCGACGTCACCGGGAAGATGTCCGGCTGGGCGGAGAGCAAGGACATCCTGCCGGACCTGGTGAAGAACGCCCAGCTCGACGGCAAGCAGTACGGCGTCCCCTGGTACGCCGGCGTCCGCGGCATCTACTACCGCACCGACTGGTTCGCCGAGGCCGGCGTGAAGACGCCGACGAACTGGGAGGAGCTGGTCGCCGCCGCCAAGGCCGTGCAGGCCAAGAAGCCGGGCACCTACGGCATCGCGCTGCCGGGCAACTCCGAGCTGCCCTTCTACTCGTTCCTCTGGGGCGCCGGCGGCGAGATCGCCACCAACCAGGGCGGCACCTGGAAGTCCGGCTACACCAGCCCGGAGGCCCAGAAGGCGGTCAAGTTCTGGACCGACATGGTCACCGTGCACAAGGTCGCCCCGCCGGCCGCCGCCGGCTGGAACGAGATCGACGCCCGCACCCAGTTCGCCACCGGCAAGGCCGCGATGGCCTTCGCCGGCAGCTGGCAGGGCGGCGCCATCAAGAAGGACAACCCCGACATCGAGAAGGTCTGGGGCACCTTCCCCATCCCCGGCCCGGACGGCAAGCCGGCCCCCGCCTTCGCCGGCGGCTCGGACATCGCACTGTGGAAGGACAGCAAGAAGCAGGACCTGGCGTGGGACTACCTCACCGTCCTGCTGAACAAGAAGAACGCCAAGACCTTCGCCAGCAGCCTGAACTTCTTCCCGGTCTACTCCGACCTGGTCAGCGGCGGCGAGTACGCCAACGACAAGATCATGGCCGCGTTCGCCACCACCCTTCAGAACACCAAGGTCACCCCGCTGACCCCGAAGTGGGTGGAGGTCAGCCGCACCAAGACGGTGACCCAGGCGATGAACAGCTCGGTCATCAAGGGTCAGAAGACGGTCGAGCAGGCCACCGCCGACGCGGCCGCCGAGATGGAAAGCATTCTCAACGCCAAGTGAGCACCCTGACCAAGGCCACCGGGACGGCCGCCGCGCGGGAGACCCCCGCTCGGCGGCCCTCCCGCGTGGACCGCCTTCCGTACCTGCTCCTGCTGCCCTGCCTGCTGGTCATCGGGGTGCTGCTGCTCTGGCCGCTCGGCCAGGTGGTGGCGATGTCGTTCTACAAGCTGGACAGCGTCCGGCAGTTGCGCGGCGACCGCGAGTGGCCGTGGGTGGGGCTGGCCAACTACACCCAGATCCTCGGCGATCCGTTCTTCCGTACGGTGCTGCGCAACACCGTGCTCTTCGCCGCGGCGAACGTGGTGCTGACGATGATCCTGGGCACCCTGGTCGGGCTGCTGCTCAACCGGTTGGGCCGGAAGATGGCCACCTTCGTCGCCAGTTGCGTGATGCTCGCCTGGGCCACCCCCGCGCTCACCGGCACGATCGTCTGGAAATGGATCTTCGACGACACCAGCGGCCTGGTCACCTGGCTGTTCAACGCGCTACCGGACGGGCTGTCGACCGCGCTCTTCGGGCGCAGCGACTGGACCGGCTACGGCTGGTTCAACTCGCCGCTGCACTTCTTCGCCATCCTCACCCTGGTGGTGGTCTGGCACTCGTTCCCGTTCATCGCGGTGAGCGTGCTCGCCGGGCTCAAGAGCGTGCCGAGCGAGCTGCACGAGGCGGCCCGGGTCGACGGGGCCGGGCCGTGGAAGGTGTTCTGGAAGATCACCTTCCCGCTGCTCCGGCCGGTCTTCGGGATCCTGATCGTGCTCTCCACGATCTGGGACTTCAAGGTCTTCACCCAGCAGTTCGTGCTGGCCGGCGGCACCCAGGACCGGCCGACGTTCATGCTCTCCATCTACTCGTACGCCGAGGCTTTCTCGCCGCCCCCCAAGTACGGCGTGGGCTCGGCCATCGCGGTCATCCTCACCCTCATCCTGCTGGTGGTGACCGGTCTCTACGTCCGCATGGTGCTCAAACAGGAGGACGAGTCGTGAAGAAGATCGCCCTCAACGGCGCGGGCCTGCTGGTGGCCCTCTTCGCGGCGTTCCCGGTCTACTGGATGATCGCCACGTCGTTGAAGCCGAACCAGGAGATCTTCTCGGCGACACCCCGCCCGGTGCCGGCGGAGCCGACCCTGGCGCACTACCGGGAGATCCTCACCGGCAACCTGATCCCCGGCGTGACGTTCGCCGACTTCTTCCTCAACAGCGTCCTCGTCGCGGTGAGCACGGTGCTGCTCAGCGGCCTGGTGGCGCTGCTGGCCGCCACCGCGGTGGCCCGGTTCCGGTTCCGGCTGCGGACCAGCTTCCTGATCATGCTGCTGGTGGTGCAGATGATTCCGCTGGAGGCGCTGGTCATCCCGCTCTTCCTGATGATCCAGCGGCTCGGCCTGTACAACACCCTGCCCAGCCTGATCCTGACCTACCTGGGCTTCTCCCTGCCCTTCGCGGTCTGGATGCTGCGCGGCTTCGTCGCCGCCGTGCCCAAGGAGCTGGAGGAGGCGGCCGCGATCGACGGGGCCAGCCGCGCCCAGACCTTCCGGCGGATCCTCTTCCCGCTGGTCGCGCCCGGCCTGGTGGCGACGAGCATCTTCTCGTTCATCACCGCCTGGAACGAGCTCATCTTCGCGTTGACCTTCGTCAACGACCAGGACCGGTACACCCTGCCGGTGGCGATGACCTTCTTCTTCGGGCGGGACGACACCGCCTGGGGGCCGGTGATGGCGGCCTCGACGCTGTTCACCCTGCCGGTGATCATCTTCTTCCTGCTGGTGCAGCGCCGGATGGTCTCCGGTCTGGTGGCCGGCGCCGTCAAGGGCTGAGGCGCGGGGAGGGCCCCGGGTCGACGCCTTCGGCGGCGGCGGGGGCCCCACCGCGCGCCCATCGCAAGATCCACAAGACGCCGCCGCCCCGGCGCGGCGACTAGGCTGACCGCCATGACGGGCAGGGTGGCGGCGGTGAACCTCGGCATGGTGACCGAGGCGGAGTGGGCGGGCGACGCGAGCGGCCGCAGCGGCATCGACAAGCGGCCGGTCGACGGCCCGGTGCTGCTGCGCGTGGACGGTGTCGCCGGGGACTTCATCGGCGAGCGCGCCCACCACGGCGGTCCCGACCAGGCGGTCTACGCCTACGCCGAGGAGGACGCCCAGTGGTGGGCCGACGAGCTGGGCCGGGGCATCCGGCCCGGCGGCTTCGGCGAGAACCTGACCACCTGGGCGGTGGACGTGACCGGCGCGGTGATCGGCGAGCAGTGGGCGGTCGGTTCCGCGGTGCTCCAGGTGACCAAGCCCCGCACCCCGTGCACCACCTTCGCCGGTTTCTGGGGGGTGCCCGACCTGATCAAGCGGTTCACCGCCCGGGCGGCCCCCGGGGCGTACCTGCGGGTGCTGCGGGAGGGCGAGGTCGGCGCGGGTGACCCGGTCGAGGTGCTGGACCGCCCGGCGCACGGGGTGACCATCGGTGAGGTGTTCCGGGCGACGAGCCTCGAACCGGAGCTGCTGCCCCGGCTGCTGGACGTGCCGGAGCTGCCCGAGCCCCTCCTCGACAAGGTCCGCCGCCGGCTCGCCGGCTCCCGCTGAGCCGGCTCACCGGCGCCCGCCGGCCGTCGGCTTCCGGCGGTCAGCCCTCGGCGAAGACCTCCGCGAGCACCTGCGCCTCGGCGGGCCGGCCGTCGGAGACCTTGGCCCAGGTGCCCTCGTCGGCGGTCCACTCCAGGTTGCCGAAGCGGACCCGCTTCACCCCGTGGTCGGGGGCGTGCGACACCAGCCAGTGCGCGTACCGCCAGCCGTCGCGGCGATCGGGGGCGGGCACGGTCAGACCGGTCAGCTCGGCCACCGAGCCGGTGCTCTGAAGGCCCCAGTCCAGGGTCAGTCCGCGGGTCAGAGCGGCGGCGGCCGCCGCGCCCCGCATCACCGGCGTGCGGCCGACCGTGCAGGCCACCGCCCCGGTCGCCTCGCCGAGCAGGGCGCGGGTCAGCACCTCCGACTCGTCGGCCCACTTCTGGTACGCGGTGGGGAAGGCGGAGCGCTGCACCGCCTGCGCGGCGTCGGTGACCCGCATCTGCTCCCAGCCGCGCACCTTCTTGAGCGCGGCGTAGAACCGGTTGGCCGCGTACCGCTGGTCGCGGATCTCCGCCGGCGTGCCCCAACCCTGGCTGGGGCGCTGCTGGAAGAGCCCGACCGAGTCCCGGTCACCACCGGCGAGGTTGCGCAGCCCGGACTCCTGGTACGCGGTGGCCAGCGCCACCACCACCGCCCGCTCGGGCATCCGCCGCTGGATGCCGATCGCCGCGATGGTCGCCGCGTTGGCCATCTGGTCGGCGTCGAGCAGGACCCGGCCGTCGGCCTGGACGGTGCAGCTGCGGCCGGCGGTGGGGAGGCGGAGCTGACCGCCGAGTTGACGGGCGACGACCCAGATCCCGAGAACGGCGATGACCGCGACCACAACACCCGCTGCCACAATTGCCCGAGTTCGCACCGGCACCTCCTGTTTCAGGGTTCCCAGCGTACGTCTCCGAAAAGGTGAGTCGGGTCGGCCGACCGGTTCGCGTTCTCGGGATGATACGAACAAATCAGCGCCAACCGCCGCCGTTGCGGTGAGACTCCTACCGCGCCTGGTCTGCCGGACCACCGTCGGGAGCGGGCACCCAGCGAGCCAATCGCTTCTCCCGGAAGGCCAGCACCCCCTCGCGACCCTCCTCGGAGAGGAAGAAGCCGGTGGAGAGCGCCGACAGCTCGGCGATCTCCGCGCGCAGGTCGTCGGCGGGCGGTCGGCGCAGTAGCTCCTTCGCGCCGGCGAGCGCCCGCGGCGCCCCCCGTACCAGCGAGGCGCAGTAGCGCTCCACCGCGGCGTCCAGCCCGTCCGCCGGCACCGCCGCGGTCACCAGGCCGACCTCGGCGGCCCGCCGGCCGTCGAAGGTGTCGCCGGTCAGGTAGAGCTCGGCGGCGGCCCGGGGGTGCAGCCGGGGCAGCACGGTGGCCGAGATGACCGCCGGGATGACGCCGATGCGGACCTCGGTGAAGGCGAAGGTGGCCTCCTCGGCGCAGACCGCCAGGTCCGCCGCCGCGATCAGGCCCAGCCCACCGGCCCGCGCCGGCCCGCCGACCTTCGCCAGCACCGGCTTCGGGCACTCCCGGACCGCCACCAGCACGTCGCCGAGCATCCCCGCCGGCACCGTGCCGCTGGCGTACGCCGCCGCGGTCTCCTTCAGGTCCGCGCCGGAGCAGAAGACCGGGCCGGTGTGGTCCAGCACGATCGCCCGGACGGCGTCGTCGGCGACCGCCGCGGCGATCCCGGCCAGCAGCTCGGTCATCAGGGCGGTGGAGAGCGCGTTGCGGTTGTGCGGACTGTCCAGGGTGAGCGTGGTCACCCCACGGGCCGCGGAGACCCGCACGAGGCGGTCGGGAGAGGTCATGCCGGGCACACTAGTGGCCATGCCCGGCCTCCTTCCAGAAGGCGAATCCGTCCCCGTCGACGGGTCGCTGCCCGCCACCGCCCTGAGCGCGGTCGGCGCGCGCGGTTTCGGGGTGTACGTCCACGTGCCGTTCTGCGCCAGCCGCTGCGGCTACTGCGACTTCAACACCTACACCGCCGCCGAGCTGGGCGGGGGCGCCGACCGGGAGTCGTACGCCGACACCGTGCTGGCCGAGCTGGCGCTCGCCGCCCGGGTGCTCGGCGACACCCCGCCGCCCCGGGTCGACACCGTCTTCGTCGGCGGCGGCACGCCGACCCTGCTCCCCGCCGACGACCTGGCCCGGATCCTGGACGGCATCGACCGCACCTGGGGGCTGGCCGCCGACGCCGAGGTGAGCACCGAGGCCAACCCCGAGTCGGTCACCCCGGCGTCGCTGAAGACGCTGCGGGCGGCCGGCTACACCCGGATCTCGCTGGGCATGCAGTCCGCCGCGCCGGGGGTGCTGGCGGTCCTCGACCGCCGGCACAGCGCCGGCCGGGCCACCGCCGCCGCGCTGGAGGCGCGCGACGCCGGCTTCGACCACGTGAACCTCGACCTGATCTACGGCACGCCGGGAGAGAGCGCCGAGGACTTCGCCGCCTCCCTCGACCAGGTGATCGCCGCCGGGGTGGACCACGTCAGCGCGTACGCCCTGATCGTGGAGGACGGCACCCGGCTCGCCGCCCGGATGCGCCGCGGCGAGCTGCCGTACCCCTCGGACGACGTGGCGGCGGACCGCTACCTGGCCGCGGAGGCCGCCCTCGGCGCGGCCGGCTTCTCCTGGTACGAGGTGTCGAACTGGGCCCGCTCCGAGGCGGCCCGGTGCCGGCACAACCTGCTCTACTGGACCGGCGCGGACTGGTGGGGCCTCGGCCCGGGGGCGCACAGCCACGTCGGCGGGGTGCGCTGGTGGAACGTCAAGCACCCCTCGGCGTACGCGAGGAAGCTGGCCGCCGGACAGTCGCCGGGCCTGGCCCGGGAGCTGCTGACCGCGGACGAGGCGCACATGGAGGACGTCATGCTGCGGCTGCGGCTGGACTCCGGGCTGCCGCTGGCGGCGCTGGACGACGCGGGCCGGGCGGGCGCCGGGCGGGCGCTCGCCGACGGGCTGCTCGCCCCGGCCGAGTACGCGGCGGGGCGGGCCGTGCTCACCCTGCGCGGGCGGCTGCTGGCCGACGCGGTGGTCCGCGACCTGCTGCCCTGAGCGGGCGGCGGCGAGGCGGATCGACCGCCGGAGCGGCCGGCCGGCCCGAAGGCCGGCCGGTGCTCACTTGATCATGCTGATGCTCATCGGGTAGCGGTAGAGCTGCCCCTCGTTGGCCTTGACGCCGGCGAGGATGCCGAAGATCACGCCCAGGACGACGGCGGCGCCGACCGCGAGGAACCCGACCAGGATGCAGCTCAGGATCCACCCGACCAGGCCGATGATCGACCAGAGCAGCTGGAAGTTGAGCGCCGCCACGGCGTGCTGACGCACCGTCGGCGACTGGCTGCCCCGGGCCAGCATGGCGACCAGCGGGGGGAGCCAACCCAGCACCCCGCCGCTGACGAACATCGCCACGGCGCCGCCGAAGTGCGCGATCAGCGCCCAGGTCTTGTCCTCGTTGCTGGCCCAGCCGCCGCTCGGGGCGCCGTACGCGCCGCCGGTCGGGTAGCCGGCGCCGGGTGCGGAGTAGCCGCCCGGTGGGGGGTAACCGCCCGACGGCGGCTGGGCGCCGGGGGGTGGCGGATAGCCGCCGGGCGGGGGATAGCCGCCCGCCCCCGGTGCCCCGGACAGTGGTGCGGTGGGCGGCTCGTACGACGAGCCGTAGGGTGCGGTGGGGTCCGGCCGGTCGCCGGGGTCCCCCGCGCCGGGAGGGCGAGGTGGTTCAGTCATGAACGTCACGGTAGGGGCTGCCGGCAAGGGGGCACCAGAGCGCCACTGGCCGGGAATGTCCGGCTGTCCGGCCCTGCCGGGCACGGGCGCGCGCGGGACCGCGGGGATGGTCCGTCGCTGATCATCGCGTCGGCGGGGGCGCCGACGTAGACTGGCACTCGCTACAGTCGAGTGCCAGAGCGCTCGCCCGGGCGTCCCAGGCACCCCGGGCCACGTGCGTCAGGAGGTGGGGAGATGGGTCTCGACGACCGCAAGTTGGCCGTGCTGCGCGCGATCGTCGAGGACTACGTCGCCACGCAGGAGCCCGTGGGCAGCAAGGCGCTGGTCGAGCGGCACCAGCTCGGGGTCTCCCCGGCGACGGTCCGCAACGACATGGCCGTGCTGGAGGAGGAGGGCTACATCCGGCAGCCGCACACCAGTGCCGGCCGGGTGCCCACCGACCGCGGCTACCGGCTCTTCGTGGACCGGCTCTCCCGGGTCAAGCCGCTCAGCCCGGCCGAGCGCCGGGCGATCGAGCGCTTCCTGGTCGGCGCGGTCGACCTGGACGACGTGGTGCACCGCACGGTCCGGCTGCTGGCGCAGCTCACCCGGCAGGTCGCCGTCGTGCAGTACCCGTCGCTGGCCCGCTCCTCGGTGCGCCACCTGGAGCTGGTGCCGATCTCCACCACCCGGCTGATGCTGGTGATGATCGCCGACACCGGCCGGGTCGAGCAGCGGCTGGTGGAGCTGCCCGCGCCGGTCCCGGCCGAGGACGTCACCGACCTGCGCCGGCTGGTCAACGAGAAGCTGGTCGGCAGTCGGCTGTCGGACACCCCGCCGCTGGTCCAGGCCCTCGTCGACGAGTCGGCGCCGCACCTGCGCGGGGCCATGACCACCCTCTCCACCGTGCTGCTGGAGACGCTGGTCGAGCGGCACGAGGAGCGCATCGCACTGGCCGGCACCGCCAACCTCACCCGGGGCGGCCTGCTCGACTTCCAGGGCTCGCTGCGGCCCATCCTCGAGGCGCTCGAGGAGGAGGTCGTGCTGCTCAAGCTCATCGGCGAGACCGAGCCGAGCACGACCCGGGTGCTGATCGGCGACGAGAACGAGGTCGACAACCTCCGCGCCGCCTCCGTGGTCAGCACCGGGTACGGCCCGGGCGCGACCATCGTCGGCGGCCTCGGTGTGCTGGGGCCCACCCGGATGGACTACCCCGGCACCATCGCCACGGTGAGGGCCGTGGCACGCTACGTGGGCGAGCTGCTGGCCCAGAACTGACCCAAGGCAGGGGCCGGCGGTCGGCTCCGGCCGACGACCGGCGCAACGCGAGACGAACATGAGGACACCGAACGCAGTGGCCAGGGACTACTACGGCATTCTCGGCGTGAGCCGGGAGGCCTCCGACGACGAGATCAAGCGCGCCTACCGCAAGCTGGCGCGGCAGTTCCACCCGGACGTCAATCCGGACCCGGAGGCACAGGAGAAGTTCAAGGACATCAACGCCGCGTACGAGGTCCTCTCGGACGACCGGAAACGGCAGATCGTCGACCTGGGCGGTGATCCGCTCGCCCCGGGCGGCGGCGGTGCCGGCGGCCCGGGCGGTCCGGGCGGAACCGGTCCGTTCGTCGGCTTCCAGGACATCATGGACGCGTTCTTCGGCGGCGCCGGCGGTGGCGCCCGGGGCCCGCGCCCGCGTACCCGGCCGGGCGCGGACGCGATCCTGCGGCTGGAGCTGGACCTGCACGAGACCGCGTTCGGCGTCGAGGCGCCGATCACCGTCGACACCGCCGTGCTCTGCACCACCTGCTCGGGTGCGGGCACCGCGGCCGGCACCCACCTGGCCACCTGCGAGGCGTGCGGCGGCCGGGGCGAGGTGCAGTCGGTGCAGCGCACCTTCCTCGGTCAGGTGGTCTCCGCCCGCCCGTGCACGGTCTGCCAGGGCTACGGCACCACCATCCCGCACCCCTGCCCGACCTGCGCCGGTGACGGCCGGGTGCGCACCCGCCGCTCGCTGACCGTCAAGATCCCGGCCGGGGTCGAGGACGGCATGCGGATCCGGCTGGCCCAGCAGGGCGAGGTCGGTCCGGGCGGGGGCACCGCCGGCGACCTCTACGTGGAGATCCACGAGCGGCCGCACGACGTCTACTCGCGCAAGGGCGACGACCTGCACTGCCGGGTCACCGTGCCGATGACCGCCGCCGCGCTCGGCACCCGACTGACCATCAAGACGCTGGACAGCGAGGAGACGGTCGACGTCAAGGCCGGCACCCAGCCGGGCAGCACGCTGCGGCTGCGCGCCCGGGGCGTGCCGCACCTGCGCGGCACCGGCCGGGGCGACCTCTACGTCCACCTGGACGTGCGGACTCCGACCAAGCTCGACGCCGACCAGGAGAAGATGCTCCGCGACTTCGCCAAGACCCGGGGCGAGGAGGTCGCCGAGCTGACCAAGCAGGGTGGCTTCTTCTCCCGGATGCGCGACGCCTTCAACGGGCACGCCTGAGGTGTCCGCGCCGCTGTTCCTGGTCGAGGCGCTGCCCACCGGTGACTCGCTGGTCCTGGACGGCCCGGAGGGCCACCACGCGGCCACCGTGCAGCGGCTGCGCGTCGGTGAGGAGCTGCTGCTCGCCGACGGTCGGGGTGGCACGGCGACCGCCGTGGTCACCGTCGTCGGCCGGGGCACCCTCGAGCTGGCGATCGGCTCCCGGGGGTACGTCGACGCGGACGTCCCCCGGCTGGTCGTGGTGCAGGGCATCGCCAAGGGGGACCGGGGCGAGCTGGCCGTGCAGGCGATGACCGAGGTCGGGGTGGACGAGATCGTGCCGTGGGCGGCGTCCCGCTCGGTGACGCAGTGGCGCGGCGACCGGGGCGTACGGGCCCGGGAGAAGTGGGTGGCGACCGCCCGGGAGGCGGCCAAACAGGCCCGCCGGGCGTGGCTGCCGGTGGTGGCCGGCGCCCCGGACGAGTCCACGGTCACCGTGGCGCGGCGGATCGCCGGGGCCCGCGCCGCGTTCGTGCTGCACGAGGAGGCGCAGGAGCGGCTGACCAGCGTCGAGCTGCCGGAGTCCGGGGAGATCGTCCTCGTGGTCGGCCCCGAGGGCGGCATCGCCCCGGCCGAGCTGACCGCCTTCACCGAGGCCGGCGCCACCCCGGTCCGCCTCGGCCCCACCGTGCTGCGCACCTCCACCGCCGGCGTCGCCGCCCTGACCGTCCTGGCCACCCGCCTCTCCCGCTGGTGACCCCACCGCCAACGGGCGGGGTCAGGGGCGGGGGAAGACGGGGACGGGGTCCTCTTCGGGGGTCAGGTCGAGGCCGGCCGGGCCGACGATCAGGGGATCCGGTGTGCCGACCACCCGGGGGTCCTTGTCGGTGTAGTCGAAGCGGTTGAGCACGTGCCGCATCGCCTCCAGCCGGGCCCGCTTCTTGTCGTTGCTCTTCACCACCGTCCACGGCGCGTCGGCGGTGTCGGTCCAGAAGAACATCGCCTCCTTGGCCTCGGTGTACTGGTCCCAGCGGTCCAGCGCGGCGAGGTCCATCGGCGAGAGCTTCCACTGCCGGACCGGGTCGACCTGTCGGACGGCGAAGCGGGTGCGCTGCTCGTTGCGCGACACCGAGAACCAGAACTTGACCAGCCGGATGCCGGACCGGACCAGCATCCGTTCCAGCTCGGGGGCCTGCCGCAGGAACTCCAGGTACTCCTTGCGGCTGCAGAAGCCCATCACCCGCTCCACCCCGGCCCGGTTGTACCAGGACCGGTCGAGCAGCACGATCTCGCCGGCCGCCGGCAGGTGCGCCAGCCAGCGCTGGAAGTACCACTGGGTCGATTCCCGTTCGTTCGGTTTGGTCAGGGCGACCACCTTGGCGCCGCGCGGGTTCAGGTGCTCCATGAAGCGCTTGATGGTGCCGCCCTTGCCGGCCGCGTCCCGCCCCTCGAAGACGACCACCAGTCGCTCGCCGGACTCCTTGATCCACTCCTGGAGCTTCAGCAGCTCGATCTGGAGCAGCCGCTTGTGGTGGTCGTACTCCTCGCGCGGCATCCGCTCGTCGTACGGGTAGTCCTCGCGCCAGGTGTCGACCGGGCTGCCGTCCGGCCGGAGCAGCACCGGGTCGTCGTCGTGATCGTCCTCGACCCGGTAGTCGGCGGTGAGGTCCAGCAGCGTGGTCTCGGTCATGCCGGAGACCTTTACCCCGTGGGCCCGCTCTACCACCTCCGGTGGTCCGGGTTCTCCTCGTCAGGTCCGCAGGTAGGAGGCGCCGTTGAGGTCGACCACCGTGCCGGAGGCCCACTGCGCGGCGGGGGAGGCGAGCCAGTGCACCGCGGCGGCGATCTCCTCGGGACGGGCCACCCGGCCGAACGGGCTCTGCGCCCGGATCGCCGCGCCCCGCTCGCCGTCGAGGTGCGCGGCGGTCATCTCGGTCTCGACGAACCCGGGGGCCACGGTGGCCACCGCGATGCCGTACGGCGCGAGGGCGACGGCCAGGGACTGGCCCAGCGCGTTCAACCCCGCCTTGCTCGCCCCGTACGCCGGCTGCTCCGGCTCGCCCCGGAAGGCGCCCCGGGAGGAGACGTTGACGATCCGGCCACCCCGGTCCCGCATGTGCTGCGCGGCGCACCAGGTGACGTTCGCGGCGCCGGTCAGGTTGGTCTCCAGCACCTGCCGCCACTGCCGCTGCCACTGCTCGTAGGAGGCCCCGAAGACCGGGTGCGGGGCGTCCCGCTCGCCGTAGACGCCGGCGTTGTTGACCAGCACGTCCAGGCCGCCGAGCCGGTCGGCCGCCCGGTCCACCATGGCGCGTACCGCGGCCGGGTCGGTCAGGTCGGCGCGGACCACCACGTGCCCGTCGCCGGGCAGCTCGGCGCGGACCGCCTCGGCCGCCTCCGCCGAGTCCCGGTGGTGGATCGCCACCCGGTCCCCGCCCGCCGCGAACACCCGCGCCACCGCGCGGCCGATGCCGCGCGAGGCCCCCGTCACCAGTACCGCCCGAGCCGCCATGCCGGCCATCCTGCCGGAGCCGGCGCGCCTGTTCGACAGTGGCCTTTCCCCACCGGGCGCCCCCACCGGGGTGCCTTCCTTAGACTGCCCCGATGGAGTGCCTCTTCTGCCGCATCGTCGCCGGGGAGATCCCGGCGACCATCGTCCGGGAAACCGACAACACCCTCGCCTTCCGCGACATCGGCCCGAAGGCGCCGGTGCACGTCCTGGTGATCCCCAAGGAGCACTACGCCGACGTGGCCACGCTCGCCCAGGGCGACCCGGCGCTCGCCGGTGAGGTGCTGGCCACGGCCGCCGCGGTGGCCGAGGACGAGGGGCTGCTCGGCGACGGCTTCCGGCTGATGTTCAACACCGGGGCGTACGGCGGCCAGGAGGTCTACCACGTCCACGCGCACCTGCTCGGCGGCGCGCCCCTCGGCCCGATGCTGGCCCGGGACCTCGGGTGACCGCTGCGCACGACCGGCTGGCCCGGATGGTGCGGCGGGTCCAGGCGCAGGCCCGGGTGCCGGCCCTCGCCGTCGCCCTGCACCGGGCCGACCGGCCGCTGTGGAGCTGCGTGGTCGGCGGCACCGGCAACGACACCGCGCTGGGGGAGCGGACCCGGTTCCGGATCGGCTCGGTCACCAAGACCTTCACCGCCACGCTGGTGATGCAGTGCCGCGACGACGGCCTGCTCGACCTGGACGACCCGATCGGCCGCCACCTGGAGCTGCCCGCCCACGGCGAGCTGACCGTGCGCCGGCTGCTGTCGCACACCGCCGGACTGCAACGGGAACCGTACGGTGACGTCTGGGACACCCTGCGCGCCCCGGACGTCGACGAGCTGGTGGCCGACCTGGCGCGGGCGGAGCGGGTGCTGCCCACCGGTCGTCGCTACCACTACTCCAACCTCGGCATGGCGCTGCTCGGCCGGCTCGTCGCCGAGCTGCGCGGCGGTAGCTGGGCGGAGGTGCTCACCGAGCGGGTGCTCGACCCGTTGGGGCTGGCGGACACCGCCGTCGCACCCGGGCCGGACGCCGCGACCGGATTCCTGGTCGACGCGTACTCCGACGAGGCGCACCCGGAGCCGCCGACCGACTTCGGCGCGGTCGGCCCGGCGGCCCAGCTCTGGAGCACCGCCACCGACATGGCCCGGTGGGCGGCGTTCCTGGCCGACCCGGTCGCGCTCGACCCGGCCGGCGCGGTGCTCGCCCCGACCACCCTGGACGAGATGCGCTGGCCGCTGACCAGCACCGACGAGACCGTCTGGGCGGCCGGCTTCGGGCTCGGCCTGATCCTGGTGCCGCACCCGGACCGGGTGGTGCACGTCGGGCACGACGGCGCCATGCCCGGCTTCCTCGCCTCCGTCTACGGCCGGCGGGGCGGCGACGGCACGGCCGGGGCGATGGGCTGCGCCGTGCTGGGCTCGTCCGGCACCGCGGCGGAGATCTTCGACCTGCCGCACCGGCTGCTCGCCGCCGCCGCCGAGCACGACCCGGCCGACATCACGCCCTGGCGGCCCGGCGAGCCGGCGCCCGGGCCGCTGCGCAGGATGCTCGGCCGCTGGTGGGGCGAGGGTTTCGAGTACGTCTTCTCCTGGCACGACGGGGCGCTGCGGGCCCGGGGCGCCGACGACCCGGCGGGGAAGCCCCCGGCGGTCTTCGCGCCGGTGCCCGACTCCCCGGACGTGTTCCGCACCGTCTCCGGCCGGGAGATCGGCGAGCTGCTCCGGCTGACCCGGGACGCCGACGGCGCCGTGGTGCGGATGCACTGGGCCACCTACCGGTTCACCCGGCGCCAGGAGACCTTCGACCGGTACGACTTCCGCGCCGGCTGAGCGTTCGCGCGGTCCGTGCCGCGGCGTCCCGTCCGTGCCCGCCTGCTCCCCGCTGGGCGGTCACGGACGGCGGGGGCCGCCGAAATGGACGCGGTGCCGGCGGTGTTGAACGGATACGATGGGTGTAACGTCCGCACGCCGCGCCAGCAGGGCCGGCGCCGAGATCGGAAGCAGGTGGCTGAGGGCCCGACGGGCCCGACCTATGACCGGCACCCCACCTCCCGGCCCGCCCCGCGTGCAGACCAGGATCACGGTTCCCGACGCCAAGATCATGGTGAATCTGCTCGGCGCGGGCGACGAGATCCTGCGACTCGTCGAACGCTCGGTCAACAGCGACGTGCACGTGCGCGGCAACGAGATCACCATCACCGGCGCGCCCGCCGACAACGCTCTCGCCGAGCGCGTCTTCAGCGAACTCCTCGAACTGATCGAGAAAGGCGAGACCCTGACCACTGACGCTGTCCGGCGTACCGTCGGCATGCTCGAGCAGGGCGGCGCGGAGCGGCCCGCCGAGGTCCTCACCCTCAACATCCTCTCCCGGCGCGGGCGCACCATCCGCCCCAAGACGCTCGGGCAGAAGCGCTACGTCGACGCGATCGACACGCACACCATCGTCTTCGGCATCGGCCCCGCCGGTACCGGCAAGACCTACCTGGCCATGGCGAAGGCCGTCCAGGCGCTCCAGGCCAAGCAGGTCAACCGGATCATCCTCACCCGGCCGGCGGTCGAGGCGGGGGAGCGGCTGGGCTTCCTGCCCGGCACCCTCAACGAGAAGATCGACCCGTACCTGCGTCCGCTCTACGACGCGCTGCACGACATGCTCGACCCGGAGTCCATCCCGAAGCTGATGGCGGCCGGCACGATCGAGGTGGCGCCGCTGGCGTACATGAGGGGACGGACGCTCAACGACGCGTTCATCATCCTGGACGAGGCGCAGAACACCACGCCCGAACAGATGAAGATGTTCCTCACCCGCCTCGGCTTCAGCTCGAAGATCGTGGTGACCGGTGACGTCACCCAGGTGGACCTGCCGGGCGGCACGACCAGCGGCCTGCGGGTGGTCCGGGACATCCTGGAAAACGTCGAGGACGTGCACTTCGCCCAGCTCTCCAGCTCGGACGTGGTCCGGCACAAGCTGGTCGGGGAGATCGTCGACGCGTACGCCCGCTGGGACGCCGAGCGGGAGAACCAGCAGGCGCAGAGCGTGCACGCCGTACCGGGGCGGACCGCCCAGGGCGGCCGGGCCGGCCGGCGCCGCTAGACCAGAGGAAGACAGTTGTCCATCGAAATCGCCAACGAGTCCGGTGTCGAGGTAGACACCGACGCCGTGCTCGCCGTGGCCCGGCACGCCCTCGACGAGATGGGGGTCAACCCCCTCGCCGAGCTCTCCGTGCTGCTGGTCGACATCGACTACATGACGGAGCTGAACCACCGCTGGATGGGTGGGGACGGGCCGACCGACGTGCTCGCCTTCCCCATGGACGAGGGCAGCGTCGATCACGGACCGGGGGAGAGCGCCCCGGCCGGCGGCGAGCCCGCGCTGCTCGGTGACATCGTGCTCTGCCCGGAGGTGGCGGCCAAGCAGGCCGCCGCCGCCGGCCACTCCGCCGCCGACGAGCTGCACCTGCTCACCGTGCACGGCGTGCTGCACCTGCTCGGGTACGACCACGCCGAGCCGGAGGAGGAGCGCGAGATGTTCGGGCTCCAGGCCCGACTGCTGGCCAGCTGGCGGTCGACCCGGTCCCGGTGATGACCACCCAGGCGGCGGCCGCCGCCGGCCTTCCCGACGTCCAGCTGATCTTCTTCGCGGCGGGGCTGGTGGTGCTCGCCGGCCTCATCGCGATGACCGAGGCGGCGCTCGCCGCCATCTCCCCGGCCCGGGCCGCCGAACTGGCCCGGGACGGGGTGCGCGGCGCCCGTACCCTCCAGGTCGTCGCCGGTGACGTGGTACGCCACCTCAACCTGCTGCTCCTGCTCCGGCTGCTGGCCGAGTTGACCGCCACCACCCTGGTGGCCCTGGTCGCGGTGGACACCTTCGGCGCCGGCTGGCGCGCCGCGCTGATCACCGCCGGGGCGATGACGGTGGTCAGCTTCGTCGTCGTCGGCGTGGGGCCGCGCACCATCGGCCGGCAGCACGCGTACGCGGTGGGCCGGGCGGTGGCCCCGCTGGTCCGGTGGCTCGGTCGGGCGCTCAACCCGCTCGCTTCGCTGCTGATCCTGATCGGCAACGCGGTCACCCCGGGACGTGGTTTCCGGGAGGGGCCGTTCGCCACCCAGGTCGAGCTGCGGGAGCTGGTCGACCTGGCCGAGCAGCGCGGCGTGGTGGAGCACGGCGAGCGCCAGATGATCCACTCGGTCTTCGCCCTCGGCGACACCATCGCCCGCGAGGTGATGGTGCCGCGTACCGAGATGGTGTGGATAGAGGAGGGCAAGACGCTCGCCCAGGCGCTGACGCTCTTCCTGCGCTCGGGTTTCTCCCGCATCCCGGTGATCGGCGAGAGCGTCGACGACGTGCTGGGCGTGCTCTACCTGAAGGACCTGATCCGGCGTACCCGCGGTGGCGATCCGCGCGACCACCAGCTCCCGGTCGCCGAGCTGATGCGCCCGGCGACCTTCGTGCCCGAGTCCAAGCCGGTCGACGACCTGCTCTCGGAGATGCAGGCCGCCCGCAACCACCTGGTCATCGTCGTCGACGAGTACGGCGGCACCGGCGGTCTGGTCACCATCGAGGACATCCTGGAGGAGATCGTCGGTGAGATCACCGACGAGTACGATGTCGAACGCCCGCCGGTCGAGCACCTGACGGACGGCTCCGTGCGGGTCACCGCCCGGCTCCCGGTGGAGAACCTGGGCGAGCTGTTCGACACCGACCTCCCCACCGACGAGGTGGAGACGGTCGGTGGCCTGCTGGCCCAGTCCCTGGGCCGGGTGCCGATCCCCGGCGCCCACGCCGAGGTGGCCGGGCTGCGACTGCTCGCCGAGGGCACCACCGGCCGGCGCAACCGGATAGACACCGTGCTGGTCAGCCGGGTGGAGTCGACCGACGCGCCGGACGGGCCCGCCGAACCCCGTGACAACCAGACCCGAACAGAGGAGAGGCAACCCGCCGATGCCTGAGACATCCGCCGTGCCGGCCGCCCGGCCCACCCCGTCCGACCCGGCCGAGCTGAGCGCCGAGGACGGCAAGTTGGTCGTCCTGGCCCGGGGCGCCCGCGCCCGGGTGGCGGCCGTGGAGGGCGCGGCGGTCCGCGACCAGGACGGCCGGACGTACGCCGCGGCGAGTGTCTCGCTGCCCTCGCTGACCGTCACCGCGCTCCAGCTCGCGGTCGCCTCCGCCGTGGCGGCGGGCGCGAGCCGGCTGGAGGCGGCCGTGGTGGTCACCGAGGCGTCGACGCTGGACGGCGCGGGGCACGCGGCGGTCCGCGACCTCGCCGCCGACGCGCCGATCCACGTGGCCGCGCCGGACGGCACCGTCCTCGGCACGGTGGTGGAGTGAGCGTGTCGGAGGTGGCGCAGCGTCCCTACCGGGCGGGATTCGCCTGTTTCGTCGGGCGGCCCAACGCGGGCAAGTCGACGCTGACCAACGCGATCATCGGGCAGAAGATCGCGATCACCTCGAACAAGCCGCAGACCACCCGGCACGTCATCCGGGCGGTGCTCCACCGCCCCGACTCGCAGCTGGTCCTGGTCGACACCCCCGGCCTGCACCGTCCCCGCACCCTGCTCGGCGAGCGCCTCAACGACCTGGTCCGCTCCACCTGGAGCGAGGTGGACGTGATCGGCCTCTGCATCCCGGCCGACGAGCCGGTCGGGCGCGGTGACCGGTTCATCAGCGGCGAGCTGGCCGAGCTGAAGGCGACCGTGCTCGCCGTGGTGACCAAGACGGACCTGGTCGACAAGAAGCGGCTGGCCGAGCAGTTGCTCGCCGTCAGCGAACTGGGCGAGTTCGCCGCCGTGGTGCCGGTCAGCGCGGTCTCCGGGCACCAGGTGGACACCCTGGTCGACGTGATGACCGGCTACCTGCCGCCGTCGCCGCAGCTCTACCCGGACGACATGCTCACCGACGACCCGGAGCAGGTGATGGTCGCCGAGCTGATCCGCGAGGCGGCCCTGGAGGGGGTCCGGGACGAGCTGCCGCACTCCATCGCCGTGGTGGTGGAGGAGATGCTCCCCGAGGGCCAGATCATCAAGATCTACGCCGACCTGTACGTCGAGCGGCCCAGCCAGAAGGCGATCGTGCTCGGTCACCGGGCCAGCCGGCTCAAGGACGTCGGCACCCGGGCGCGCCAGCAGATCGAGGAGCTCCTCGGCAGCCGGGTCTACCTGGACCTGCACGTACGGGTGGCGAAGGACTGGCAGCGGGACCCGAAGCAGCTGCGCAAGCTCGGCTTCTGAGACCGGGGGGACCGGCGCCCATAGCCGGGCGCCGGTCCCGCCCGGCTATGGGAAGTTTCACGTCGGTGCGGGGCCGTCGGCGGTTTCACCGCGTCGGGTCGGAGGGTAGGGAGCGTCTGCCTCCCCGCCCCTGACACAGATGCTGCCTGATGCGTAACCGATACCTCGACCTGCTCCGCTTCCTGGCCATCGTCCGGGTGGTGGTCTACCACGTCACCGGATCCGCCGCGCTGACCCTGGTCTTCCCGGCCATGTCGATCATGTTCGCCCTCGCCGGGTCGCTGATGGCCGCCTCCCTCGACCGGGCCGGGACGTCGGCCGTGCCCCGTCGCCTGCGCCGCCTGCTGCCCTCCGTGTGGGTGGTGGCGGCGATCTTCGTACCGGCGATGCTGCTGACCGGGCTGGCGCCGACGGCCAAGGTGCTGCTCTGGCTCTTCCCGGTCGCCGACCCGCCGGCCAACCACTGGGGGGCGCTGGCGCTGAGCCCGATCTGGTACCTGCGGGACTACCTGTGGTTCGTGCTGGTCTCGCCGGTGGCGCTCTGGTTGTTCCGGCGCGCCCCGCTGCCCACCCTGGTGGCCCCGTACGCGCTGCTCGCCGCGATCGAGGTCGGCCTGTTGCCGGCCGCCGGCACCGTGCCGCGCCATTTCGGCCTCTACCTCGGCGCCTGGCTGCTGGGCTTCGCCCACCACGACGGCCTGCTGCGCCGGCTCGCCAACCGGACGCTCGTCCCGGCGGCGCTGCTGCTCGGCGGGGCCGGGCTGGGCTGGATCCTCACCCACCCCGGGCCGCGCGGGTACGACCTGAACGACATCCCCCTCGGCAACGCGCTCTGGTCGGCGGCGGTCATCCTCGTGGTGATCGGGCGGGCCCCGGCGACCGCCGCCTGGGTGGACCGCAACGCGCTCTTCGGCCGCCTGGTGACCGTGGTCAACCGGCGGGCGCTCACCGTCTACCTCTGGCACATGCCCTTCGTGGTGGCGCTCACCCCGCTCGTCGGACTGGTCGGCTGGTCCCCCCGGGACCCGGTCGGGCTGGCGGTCCGGGTGGTGCTGGTCTTCGCCCTGGCCGGCGTGGTGACCCTGCTGGTCGGTTGGGTGGAGGACGTGGCCGCCCGCCGCCGGCCCGAACTGGTCCCCGGCGGACGCCGCCCGGCCACCCCCCGGCCGGACGGCGTCCCGGTCAGCCCCGCCCCCGCCGGGCTGACCGTCCGGGCCGCCGCCGTCGTCCCCGCGCGGCGCTCGCCGGAGACCACCACCGTGGAGATCAGCGCTGGGCCACGGTGACGTTCCCGCTGCCGGTGCTCACGTCCAGCAGCAGCGGGGCGCCCGGGTCGTCCATGACGCCGATCTGCGTCTCGCCCGAGCCGGCGCTGGAGCGCACCCGGTAGCGGCCGGCGGGCACCGACAGCTCGACGTCGCCGCTGGCGGCGCGCACCCGCGCCGAGGCCGGCTTGTCCAGCTCGACCGTGACGTTGCCGGAGCTGGTCTCGGCGGAGACCTGGCCCCCGAGCCGGAGCGCGGTGATGTCGCCGGACGAGGCGCGCAGGTCCACCGGGCCGGGGACGTCCGCCACCTCCATGTTTCCGGAGCCGGTCTCGGCGCGTACCGGCCCGGTGGCGTCGGCGATCCGGAGGTTGCCCGCGCCGAGGGTGAGGTCGACCGTGCCGACCCGGCTCAGGTCCACGTCACCGGAGCCGGTCTCGCCCCGCACCCGGACCCCCGCTGGGGCGGTCACCTCGTACGACACCGAGCACCGGTCGCCGCACTCGGTGTCCAGGACCAGCTCGTCGCCCTTGATCTGGTACGTGGTGTCGGGCTGGCCGCCCTGGTAGCGCAGCACCCGCTTGATCCGTACCTCCGCGGCCGGGCCGGCGGCCCGGACCACCACGTCCCCCGCGCCGGGCCGTACCGTGATCGTGCCGATCTTCACGGCCTCGGTGGTGTCGAAGTCGAGCCGTCGGAAGGACAGGGTGTCGCACCCGGCGGCGAGGATGAGGGCGGCGGCCGCGCCGAACGCGACCGCGGTGCGGGGGAGAGCCATGGTCAGCACGCTACGACCGGACGGCCCGGCCGCACATCCGGGACGCGACGCCGGTCCACCCCGAACCGACCCTGATTTCCCACCCCGAGGGAGAATGGCCCGATGGCCGGGTACCGCCGACAGCTCTACCGCGACGACGCGGTGGTCCTGCGTGTGCAGAAGCTGGGGGAGTCCGACCGGATCATCACCCTGCTGACCCGCCGGCACGGCCGGTTGCGCGCGGTGGCCCGGGGCATCCGGCGCACCACCAGCAAGTTCGGCGCCCGGCTGGAGCCGTTCGGCCACGTCGACCTCCAGCTCGCCGGCGACCCGAAGGGCAACCAGGGCAGCTCGCTGCACACCGTCAGCCAGGTCGAGGGGATCGACCTGTACGGCAAGCGGTTCCTCGGGGACTACCCGCGCTACACGGCGGCCAGCGCGATCGCCGAGACCGCCGAACGGCTCACCCCCGTCGAGCGGGAGCCCTCGCTGCGACTGTTCCAGCTCACCCTCGGGGCGCTCAAGGCCCTCTCGCGGGGCGAGCACGCCACCACGCTGGTGCTCGACGCGTACCTGCTGCGGGGGATGGCCCTGGCCGGGTGGGCGCCGGCGCTGACCGCCTGCGCGGTCTGCGGCACCCCGGGGCGGCACCGGGCGTTCTCCGTACCGGCCGGGGGCGCGGTCTGCCCGGACTGCCGGCCGCCCGGCGCGGCCCATCCCGCGCCGGCCACCATCGACCTGATGTCCGCGCTGACCACCGGCGACTGGCAGGTCGCCGACGGCAGCGAGACCGGCGTACGCCGGGAGTGCAGCGGCCTGGTCGCGGCGCACCTGCAGTGGCACCTGGAGCGCGCGCTACGCTCGCTGCCGCTGGTCGACCGGGGTGCCCCGGTCGCCGGCGCGGGCCCGGCACCGGGCGGTGGCGCGGCCGACCCGGCCCCGCCGCCGCGCGCCGCGGGGGCCGGTGTGGACGGCGTGAGCAGGGAGATGACCGAGTGATCCGATCGATGAGGGCCGGCCGCCGCGAGCCGGTGCCCCCGACACCGCACCCGTCCGGGGCCCGACCGCCGGCGCTGCCCGCCGAGGCGCTGCCGAAGCACATCGCGGTGGTGATGGACGGCAACGGCCGGTGGGCCAAGGAGCGCGGCCTGCCCCGCACCAAGGGTCACGAGCAGGGGGAGCACAGCCTCTTCGACACCATCGAGGGCGCGATCGAGCTGGGCGTCCCCTACCTGTCGGCGTACGCGTTCTCCACCGAGAACTGGCGGCGCTCGCCCGACGAGGTCCGGTTCCTGATGGGTTTCAACCGCGACGTCATCCGCCGCCGCCGCGACCAGCTGGTCGACCTGGGGGTGCGGGTGGTCTGGTCGGGGCGGGCCGGCCGGCTCTGGAAGAGCGTCATCTCCGAGTTGCAGACCGCCGAGGAGATGTCCCGGGGCAACTCGACGCTGACCCTCCAGTTCTGCGTCAACTACGGCGGGCAGGCGGAGATCGCGGACGCCGCCGCCGCGATCGCCCGGGACGTCGCGGCCGGCCGGCTCGACCCGGCCAAGGTCAACGAGAAGACCGTGGCGAAGTACCTCTACCACCCGGAGATCCCGGAGGTGGACCTCTTCCTCCGCCCGTCCGGCGAGGAGCGGATCTCCAACTTCCTGCTGTGGCAGACCGCGTACGCCGAGCTGGTCTTCCTCGACACCCTCTGGCCGGACTTCGACCGGCGGCACCTCTGGTACGCCTGTGAGCTGTACGCGCAGCGGGACCGCCGCTTCGGCGGCGCCCTGCCGAACCCGGTCGCGCCGCCGGTGCCCGGTCACGCTTAGCCGCCCCGTGCCGTGGGTACCACCACCGGTAGCAGCTCAGACGCGGAGGTGAACCCACATGATTCAGAAGCGCATCGCTCAGTGGGCGGTCATGGCGGTCGCCGTGCCGCTCGCGGCGGCCGGCGCGCGACGGCTCAGCCACACGCTGGAGGCCCGTCGTGGCCCGACCGGCGTGAGCCGACTGCTCGCCAAGGGCGCCGACATGTTGCGCCCGCAGCAGGCCAAGCGTCGCCGCTTCTGGTGACGCCCCCGACGACGCCGCCGCCGTTGCGCGGCGGCGTCGTCGTCTCCACCCACCCGGTGGTCAGCCGAGCGCGTGGCGTACCGACTTGGCCAGGGTGAGGGCCGCTCACCACAACTGCGTGAACCCGGAAGGCGGTGGGGCGTTTGGGCCTAGGATCGGGTCGGGGCGCGCCGTGGGGGATGCGCCCGGCGCGGGGGTGGGGATGCGGGATCTTCGGTACAAGATGATCATGGCGTTGAACGCGGCGGACCTGGGCAGCCCGATCTGCGAGCAGGTGGCGCACATCTGCGCGGAGATCGCCGAGCAGCACTGCGCCGAGTTCGGGCACACCCCGACGGTCCGCTCCGGCGAGATCGCCGAGCTGTCCACCGGGGAGCCGGCGCAGACCTGGGCGCCCAACGACACCGGGCAGCGTGCCTGGTGACCGCCGTCGAGCCGATGCCGGCGGTGGACGTACGCCGGGCCGGCGACCGGTTCAAGACCCGGCTGTCCTGGCTGGACTCCAAGCACTCCTTCTCGTTCTCCCGGCACTACGACCCGGCCAACGTCCACCACGGGCTGCTGCTGGTCAACAACGACGACGTGGTCCACCCCGGCACCGGCTTCGAGACCCACCCGCACCAGGACATGGAGATCGTGACCTGGGTGCTGCGCGGCTCCCTGGTGCACCAGGACTCCACCGGCCACTCCGGCGTGATCTACCCCGGGCTGGCGCAGCGGATGAGCGCCGGCACCGGCATCCTGCACTCGGAGAAGAACGACTCGTGGCGGCTGGACGGCCGCGACCCGCACACCGATCCCGTCCACTTCGTGCAGATGTGGGTGCTGCCCGACACCGAGGGCGTCGACCCCGGGTACGAGCAGCTGGAGATCGGCGACGAGCTGCTGCGCGGCGGTCTGGTCCCGGTCGCCTCCGGCATGGACCGGTACGACGGCGCGTCGGCGATCCGGATCCGCAACCGGTACGCCACCCTGCACGCCGCCCGCCTCGCCCCCGGCGAGGAGGTGACCCTGCCCGACGCGCCCTTCGTGCACCTCTACGTGCCCACCGGCGCGGTCACCCTGGAGGAGGCCGGCCGGCTCGACGAGGGTGACGCCGCCCGGCTCACCCTGACCGGCGGCCGGCGGGTCACCGCCGCCGAGCCGGCGGAGATCCTGGTCTGGGAGATGCACGCCACCATCGCCTGACCACGCGCGGATCCCGTCAGGCCGGGGACTCGGAGCGGTCGCCGGCCCAGACGGTGTGGAACGAGCCCTCCCGGTCGACCCGGTGGTAGGTGTGCGCGCCGAAGTTGTCCCGCAGCCCCTGGATCAGCGCCGCCGGCAGCCGCTCCGCGCGCAGCGCGTCGAAGTACGCCAGCGAGGAGGAGAACGCCGGCGTCGGCACCCCCGCCCGGGCCGCGTCGGCCACCACCCGCCGCCAGCTCGGCACCCCGGCGCTGACCGCCTCGGCGAAGTACGGCGCCACCAGCAGCGTCGACAGTTCCGGCTCGGCGTCGTACGCCTCCCGGATCCGGTCGAGGAAGCGGGCCCGGATGATGCAGCCGCCCCGCCAGATGGTGGCGGTGCCGCCCAGGTCGATGTTCCAGTCGTACTCCCGGCTGCCGGCGCGGATGTGGTCGAAGCCCTGCGCGTACGCGACGATCTTGCTGGCGAGCAGCGCGCGCCGGACGTCCTCGACGAAGGTCTCCCGGTCGTCCACCTGCCACTTCTCCCCGGCGTCGCCGAACGCGCGGCGGGCGGCCGCCCGCTGGTCGGCGTGGCCGGACAGCGACCGGGCGAAGGTCGCCTCGGCGATGCCGGTGATCGGGATGCCGAGGTCCAGCGCGCTCTGCACCGTCCACCGGCCGGTGCCCTTCTGCTCGGCCTGGTCGAGCACCACGTCGACGAAGGGCCGACCGGTCGCGCCGTCGGTGTGCGCCAGCACGTCGGCGGTGATCTCGATGAGGAAGGATTCCAGCTCGCCGGCGTTCCACTCCCGGAAGATCTCCGCGATCTCCGCCGGGCCGGCCGAGAGCCCGGCCCGCAACAGGTTGTACGCCTCGGCGATGAGCTGCATGTCGGCGTACTCGATGCCGTTGTGGACCATCTTGACGAAGTGGCCGGCGCCGTCCGGCCCGATGTGCCGGCAGCACGGGACCCCGTCCACCTGCGCGGCGATCTTCTCGAACATCGGGCCGAGCTTCGCGTACGACTCGGCGGAGCCGCCGGGCATGATGCTCGGGCCGAGCAGCGCGCCCTCCTCGCCGCCGGAGACGCCGGTGCCGACGAAGTGCAGCCCGTGCGCGCGCAGCGCCTCCTCCCGGCGGCGGGTGTCCGCGAAGTGCGCGTTGCCGCAGTCGACGACGATGTCCCCCTCCTCCAGCAGCGGGATCAGCTCGTCGATGACCGCGTCGGTGCCGGCGCCCGCCTTGACCATCACGATCACCGCCCGGGGCCGCTCCAGCGAGGCGACGAAGTCCGCGAGGGATTCCGACGGTACGAAGGTGCCCTCGTCACCGTGCTCGGCCAGCAGGCTGCGGGTGCGCTCCGGCGAGCGGTTGTGCACCGCCACGGTGAAGCCGTTGCGGGCCAGGTTCCGGGCCAGGTTGCGGCCCATCACCGCCAGCCCGGTCACGCCGATCTGCGCCGTCGCCTGCTCCGCCATCCGTACCCGCCACCTCTCGTCGGCCTGCCGTCCTGCGACCGTATCGCGGTCGGCGGCATCACGGGCCCGGACATTGACGCTGGGTGAGCGGCGCGGCGCACGCTGTAGCGGCGGGGGCGAGGCTCTCGGCCCGGCCCGCCTCGACCCGCGCCCGATCGGGACGGTAATTCGGCTGCGAGCGGGTCCGCCCTGGGGTTAGGGTGCGGTCATGCGTAAGTGACGCCCCACCTTCAGAGCCGGACCGCCGCCGTGGCAGGGGGTCCGTGCACTCCGGGCGTCCGCATTCCCACCTCTTCCGGTGGTCTCCGTGGTCGGGTCGCCCGGGTCGTTCCCGTCCGTCGACCGCCCGCCCGGCGGCGCGGTCCCCGCCGAAGGAGGCAGCGTATGCCCGCCAAGCGCAATCCGAAGAAGTCCCGCCGTCCGGCACCGTCCGTGGCGGAGGTGACCCCGCCGGACCTCGACGCCCTCACCGTGGCGCCGTCGGCGCCGGTGCCACCGCCGACCGGTACGTCACCGACCGTTCCCGCCCGGGAGACCCCGCCACCGCCGCCCCGCACCGGGCCGGTGGTGCGGGGTGGTGGCGGCTCCACCGCCGCCCGCGGCCAGAGCCGGCGGTACGCCTTCCGCCGCAGCTGACCGGCCCCGCGCGCGGCCGGCGCCCACGCCCAGCCCCGGTCCGGGCGCCGGCCGGCACGAGGCTGGACCGCCCGCACGATTCGCGGCGTGTCGCGGTTTCCGCGCTGTGCGACACCGCGACACGCCGCGAAGCGGGGTCGACCGGCCGGCGGTGACCAGCGCGGACACCCGAGCCGGGTCAGCCGATCAGCGGGCGGAAGGTGCCGAGGGCGATGCTGACCGCCAGCGCCGCGCCGGCCAGCACCCCGGCGCCGACGATCAGCAGGGTGTCGGCGAGCCCGAAGCGCTGCTCCCGGGCGACCGTGCGCGGGATGCCGGCGTCGAAGCCGCGCGCGTCCATCGCGACCGCCAGCCGGGTGCCCCGCCGGATCGCGCCGACCAGCAGCGCGAACGCGGTCGACACGAACAGCCGCAGCTTCGCCACCGGGTTGCGGCCGGCGTCGACGCCGCGCGCCCGGCGGGCCATCCCGATCATCTGCCACTCCTGGCCGAGCAGCGGCACCAGCCGGAACGCGGCGAGCGCCCCGATGGCGAACCGGGCCGGTGCGCGGGCGTTCTGGATCAACGCGTCGGCCAGGTCGGTCGGGTCGGTGGTGGCGAAGACGATCACCCCGGGCAGGGCCACCGCGAACGTCCGCAGCACCAGGCCGAGCGCGGTGACCAGGACGCCCGAGGTGATCAGCAGCGGCCCGGCGTCGAGCAGTACCCGGCCGGAGCGGTCCGCGGCGAAGAGGACCAGCGTGACCACGATCCCGGCGCCGCCGGCGAGCAGCGGCAGGGCCCGCCGGGCGAGCACCCGGTAGCGGATCCCGAACAGCGGCAGCACCGCCAGCTCGACCCCGATGGCGATCGCCGGCGCGACGGGGTCCAGGGTGGCGATCAGCACGAACGAGAAGACCAGGGCCGCGCCGAGCTTCGCCACCGGATTGCGCCGGGCCAGCGGGGCGCCGGGCGCGGCGACCGGCTCCAGGCTGATCACGGGTGACGCTCCGGGCCCGCGTTCCGGTCCGCCGGGCCGGCCGGCGGTGTCCCCGGCTCGGACCGGCGGGCCAGGGTGACGGTGCGGTCGGCCAGCGCGGCGACGAAGTCCGTGTCGTGGGTGACCGTGACGATGCCGTGTCCCGCGTCGCGCAGCTCGGCGAGGAGGTCGACCAGCTCCCGCCAGGTCCGCCGGTCCTGACCGAACGTCGGTTCGTCGCAGATCAGCAGCCGGGGGGCGGTGGCCAGGGCGGTCGCCACGCTCAGCCGCCGCGCCTCCCCGCCGGAGAGGGTGTACGGGTTGGCGCCGGCCAGCCGGCTCAGTCGCAGCCGGTCCAGCAGGCCGTCCACGGTGGCCCGGACCGCCGCCTCGGTGCGTCCGGTGCGCCGCGGACCGAGCGCCAGCTCGTCGAAGACGGTGCCGGTGACGAACTGGTGCTCCGGGTCCTGGAAGACCGAACCGATCCGGCGGGTCAGCGCGGGCGCCCGCCAGCGGTGCGGGGGAGTGCGGGCGTCGGCGCCGGCCAGTTCGGGCGTCGCGGTGACCCGGCCGACACCGGGGCGGAGCAGCCCGCCGAGCAGCAGGGCGAGGGTGGACTTGCCGGCGCCGTTGGGCCCGAGGACGGCGAGCGCCTCGCCGGCGCGTACCTCGAGGTCGGTGGGGGCCAGCCGGGGCGGCAGGCCGAGCCGGTCGGCGGCGAGCAACCGGTCGCCGGCGGGCGCGGTGGCGTGCCGGGGCGGGATGGTCCTGCCGGGCACCCAGACGCCCTCGGCGGCGAGCGCCTCGCCGTGCGCGGCGAAGACGGTCTCCGGCGGGCCGTCGGCGCGGACCCCGCCGCCGGCCTCCAGCACCACCACCCGGTCCACCAGCGGCAACGCCTCGGCGACCCGGTGCTCGACCAGGATCAGGGTGGTGTCGGCGTCCATTGCTCCGGCCACCGCCCCCCGGACCAGTTCGGCGCCGGCCGGGTCGAGGTTGGCGGTCGGCTCGTCGAGCAGCAGCAGCGCCGGGCGCGCGGCGAGCGCCCCGGCCAGGGCGAGGCGCTGCTGTTCGCCGCCGGAGAGCGCCGCGGTGGGCCGGTCCCGGTGGTACGGGAAGCCGACCCGGCGCAGCGCCTCGTCCACCCGGGGCCAGATCTCGGCGGCCGGCACGCCGCGGTTCTCCAGCCCGAACGCGACGTCGTCGCCGCAACGGGCCATCACCAGCTGGGTCTCCGGGTCCTGGAAGACGATGCCGACCCGTTCCCGGTCCTTGCGCGGGTCGAGCCCGTCGATCTCGACGATGCCCTCCTGCTCGCCGGAGTCCTCCGGCAGCAGCCCGGCCAGCGCGGCCAGCAGGGTGCTCTTGCCGGCCCCGGAGGGCCCCAGCAGCAGCACCCGCTCGCCGCGCTCGATCCGCAGGTCGACGCCGTGCACCGCCCAGCGTTTACGCCCCGCGTGCCGCCACCCGAACCCCCGCAGCGTCACCGCCCCCACGCGCACCCCCCGGCCTTCCACCCTGCTCCGTCGAGCCCGGGGTCGACGGCGGTTCCGGAGATCCACGTCACCGCCAACCTCATGGTCGACATGTCTGGAGACGGGGTCAGACGGCGGCGCGTTCGCGGCCGGCGGGGAACCGGTCGAGGACGCCGGTGCCGGCCAGGGCGCGGGTCAGCGCGACGCTGCCCAGGCCGGCGACGAGCAGCGAGCTGACGGTGGTGATCAGGATGTAGGGGACGCGGAAGCTGCCCCAGGCGGTCTCCGGGTACCAGATGAAGACGTCGTAGAGCGCCGCCGCGAGGCCGGCCAGGGTGGCGGCCAGCAGGGCGACGGGCAACCGGAAGACCCGGTACCCGAACGTCGCGAAGGCCAGCTCCGCCGCGGCGGCCTCCAGCGGGCCCTGGATGACCAGGGTCCAACCCCAGCTGCTGCCCAGCGCCACCGAGATCAGCGCCGCGACGGTGAGCGTGAAGAAGGCGGCGCCCGGCTTGCGGATGATCAGCCCGCCGAGGACGGCGGGGACCAGCCAGACGCCGTAGATGGCGGCCCGGCCGGGCAGTGGGATGGCGTCCGCGGGGCCGTTCCAGAGCAGGCCCCAGGCCCAGAAGATGATGCCGAAGGCCACCCCGAGCACCGCCGCGATGACGATGTCGATGGTGCGCCACCGGTTGGCGATGGTGTCGTTCTGCATGATCGCTCCCAGTTCAGAGGAAAGAACCAGGAGAAGACGCACGCCGCGCCCGGTGCTGCCGGACGGCGGCGCGGCTGGAGGTCGACCGAACTCCCTGCGCTGGCATTACCCAGATCAGGTTCGAGGGTCTGCGGGCGGTGCCCGCACTCTCAGCGCTGTGCGCTCCCCTGTCGGATATGAAGTTGTCTCTCGACGCTAACACCTACGAAGATCATCGAGCAAAGTGATCTTTCCGCAGCTCACGAAGCCTTGCCCGGCGATGCCATCCGGGCGACAGGCGGGTGTCCCTGATCCGGCGGTCGCGGGACGGGTGCTCCGGCGCCGACCTCGGTAGGCTGCCGATCATGCGGGTCGAGGCGCGAGGACTGACATTCGAGGTACGCACCGGCGGCCCGGAGGGCGGCGACGCCGTCCTCCTGCTGCACGGGTTCCCGCAGCACAGCGGGGAGTGGGACGAGGTGGTGCCGGCGCTGCACGCCGCCGGCCTGCGCACCTACGCGCTGGACCAGCGGGGCTACTCGCCGGGCGCCCGACCCGCCGAGGTGGCCGCGTACCGGGCCCCGGAGCTGGTCGCGGACGCGGTGGCGGTGCTCGACGCCCTCGGTGTCGACACGGCCCACGTGGTGGGGCACGACTGGGGGGCGATGGTCGGCTGGGGGCTCGCCGCGCAGCACCCGCAGCGGGTGCGCACGCTGACCGCCGTCTCCGTCCCGCACCCGGCGGCCTTCGGGTACGCCCTGGCCAAGGACCCGCAGCAGAAGGCCCGCTCGTCGTACATGATGCTCTTCCGCCAGGAGGGCAAGGCGGAGAAGGTGCTGCTGGCGTTGAAGGCCGCCGCCCTGCGCAAGCTGCTCTCCGGGGTGGGTGACGCCGAGCGGGTCGCCCGGTACGCCGAGCCGATGCGGGAGCCGGGCGCGCTGACCGGCGCGCTGAACTGGTACCGGGCGATGTCCAACGAGGACCTGGGCCGGATCGGAAAGGTCACGGTGCCCACCACGTACGTCTGGAGCGACCGGGACGTCGCCATCGGACGGACCGCCGCCGAGGCGTGCGCCTCCCACGTCACGGGTGACTACCGCTTCGTGGAGCTCTCCGGCATCACCCACTGGATCCCGGACCAGGCGCCGGGTCCGCTGGCCGAGGCGATCCTGGCCCGGGTCCGCGCCCTGGCCTGACCGGGTGTCGGCGGCGCCCGGGCGACGACAGCAGGAGAACGAGGGGACGGAGACGGCATGACGGTGAGCGGTGAGGCGTACCTGGCGGTGGTGACCGGGGCGATCGACCGGGTGGCGCGGAGCCAGCGGGACGCGGTGGGTCGGGCGGCCGACCTGATCGCCGCGGCGTTGCGGGCCGACGGGGTGGTGCACGCCTTCGGCACCGGCCACTCCGAGGCGCTGGCCATGGAGATCGCCGGGCGGGCCGGCGGGCTGGTGCCCACCAACCGGATCGCGCTGCGCGACCTGGTGCTGATCGGTGGGGAGCCGGCGAGCATCCTCGGTCCGCACCTGGAGCGCGACCCGGCGGTGGCGCACCGCCTCTACGAACTCGCCCCGGTCCGCCCGGCGGACGTCTTCGTGCTCGCGTCCAACTCCGGGGTCAACGGCGCCATGGTCGAGTTCGCCTCGGTGGTGAGGGAGCGGGGGCACCGGCTGATCGCGATCACCTCGGCGGAGCACTCGGGGCGGATGACCTCTCGCCACCCGTCGGGGCGCAAGCTCGCCGACTTCGCCGACGTGGTGCTGGACAACGGCGCCCCGTACGGCGACGCGACGCTGCCGCTGCCGGACGGCGGCGCGGTCGGCGCGGTCTCCTCGATCACGGCGGCTCTGCTGGCCCAGCAGATCGTGGCCGAGACGGTGGCCCGGCTGATCGCGGCGGGGGAACGGCCCCCGGTCTACCTGTCGGCGAACATCGCCGGTGGCGACGAGCACAACGCCGCGCTGGAGGCCCGGTACGCGGGCCGGATCCGCCGCGGATCATGAGGTGGTTTCGCGCTGCGTCCGATCGGGCACTGGCGTTGCTGCCGTCGGGGTGAACCACCCCGACGGTACCGTCTCATCCGGAGGTAGCGCGTGTCGAAGGAATCCGAGAAGCAGCGCTGGCAGCGCAACTTCGCCGATCTGCTCCAGGAGCTGCGGGTGGCGCAGACCGGGGTGCAGATCCTCTTCGCCTTCCTGCTGACCCTGCCGTTCAGCAACGGCTTCCCCCGCGCCAGCGACTTCCAGAAGGACGTCTACATCGTCTCGCTGTTGTCGGCCGCCGCCGCCACCGCGATGATCATCTCGCCGGTGGCCTTCCACCGGGCGCTGTTCCGGCAGGGCCGCAAGCCCGAGCTGGTCCGCTTCGCGCACCGGATGGCCAGCGGTGGACTGGCCTTCATGCTCATCTCGATGGTCGCCGCGGTGCTGCTGATCACCGACTTCGTGCTCAGCCGGCCGATCGCCCTGGTGCTCAGCGCGGTCACCGCGCTGTGGTTCCTCACCTTCTGGATGATCCTGCCGTTCGTCCGCCGCAACTGGGGTGAGGAGGACATCGAGGACGAGGAGGACAGCCTCCAGCCGGCCGGCTACTGAGCCGTCATCTCGGTCACCGGTCGGAAAATCGGACGTGCCCGCGACGCTACCCCTGGGTAACACCCGGGGGTAGCGTGCTGTTTGTCGAGCACGTTGACGCAGCCGGACCGAGGTTCGAGGGGGCAGCCGTGACCACGACGCAGAACAGCCGACCCAGCCAGGACGGCGCCGGACCACTGCCCGGCGAGGCGGGCCAGGTCTCCGAGCGGGAGGCCCGCCAGGTCGCCGAGGCGGCCCGGGAGTCGGCCTGGGACCGGCCCAGCTTCGGCAAGGAGCTCTTCCTCGGCCGGTTCCGGCTGGATCTGATCAACCCGTGGCCGCGCACCGACCCGGCCGACGCCGAACGCGCGGAGGGGTTCCTCGCCGAGTTCGCCGACTACCTCGCCGCCGAGGTGGACGGCGCCGCCATCGAACGGGACGCCCGGATCCCCGACGAGGTCTTCCAGGGGATGGCCCGGCTCGGCGCGTTCGGCATGAAGATCGACCGCAGGTACGGCGGCCTCGGCCTGAGCAACCTGCACTACTGCCGGGCGCTGATGCTGGCCGGCTCGGTCAGCCCGGCGATCGGCGCGCTGCTCTCCGCCCACCAGTCCATCGGCGTCCCGCAGCCGCTGAAGATGTTCGGCACCGCCGAGCAGAAGCAGCGCTTCCTGCCCCGGCTGGCCGCCGGCGAGGTCTCCGCGTTCCTGCTCACCGAGCCGGACGTCGGCTCCGACCCGGCCCGGTTGGCGACCACCGCCGAACCCACCGCCGACGGCACCGGCTACCGGCTCAACGGGGTGAAGCTCTGGGCCACCAACGGCACCGTCGCCACCCTGCTGGTGGTGATGGCCCGGGTGCCGGCCGCCGAGGGGCGGCGCGGCGGCATCACCGCGTTCGTGGTGGACGCCGACAGCGAGGGCATCACCGTCGAGCGGCGCAACGCCTTCGTCGGCCTGCGTGGCCTGGAGAACAGCGTCACCCGCTTCCACGACGTCTTCGTGCCGAAGGAGAACGTCATCGGCGGCGAGGGCAAGGGCCTCAAGATCGCGCTCACCACCTTGAACACCGGCCGCCTCTCGCTGCCGGCGATGTGCGTGGGCGCCGGCAAGTGGTCGCTGAACGTGGCCCGGGAGTGGGCCGCCGAGCGGGTGCAGTGGGGCCGGCCGGTCGGCGAGCACGAGGCGGTCGCCCAGAAGCTGGCCTTCATCGCCGCCACCACGTACGGCATGGAGACCATGTTGGACCTCTGCTGCCTGCTCGCCGACGACGACCGCACCGACATCCGGATCGAGGCGGCACTGGTCAAGCTCTACGCCAGCGAGATGGCCTGGAAGATCGCCGACGAGCTGATCCAGATCCGGGGCGGCCGCGGCTACGAGACGGCCGACTCGCTGGCCGCCCGGGGTGAACGCCCGGCCGCGGTGGAGCAGCTGATGCGGGACCTGCGGATCAACCGGATCTTCGAGGGCTCCACCGAGATCATGCACCTGCTCATCGCCCGGGAGGCGGTCGACGCCCACCTCTCGGTGGCTGGCGACATCATCGACCCGGACGCCGGGCTGAGCCGCAAGGCGAAGGCGGGGGCCCGGGCCGGGGTCTTCTACGCGAAGTGGCTGCCCACCCTCGCCGTCGGCCGGGGGCAGAGCCCGAACGCGTACGCCGAGTTCGGCCCGCTCGCCGGGCACCTGCGCCAGGTGGAGCGGTACTCCCGCAAGCTGGCCCGGTCGACGTTCTACGCGATGTCCCGCTGGCAGGGAAAGATGGAGCGCAAGCAGGCGTTCCTCGGCCGGGTGGTGGACATCGGCGCGGAGCTGTTCGCGATGTCCGCGGTCTGCGTCCGGGCAGACGCGGAGAAGGACACCCGTCCGGAGAACGTCGAGCTGGCCGACCTGTTCTGCCGGCAGGCCCGGGTCCGCGTCGAGCAGCTCTTCACCGCCCTGTGGGAGAACACCGACTCCGTCGACGTCGCCGCCGCCAGACGGATCCTCGCCGGCCGGTACGCCGCCTTGGAGGAGGGCGTGCTGACCCCGCCGGCCGACGCCCCGTGGGTGTCGCGCTGGTCGCCCGGCCCGTCCACCGCCGAGGACGTCCGCCGCCGCATCCCGCCGGCGGGCTGACGCCCCGCTGGTCGCTCCCGTCCCGTCACCGTTCGCGGCGTGTCGCGGTCTCCGGCCACCCGGACACCGCGACCCCCCGCGATCCGCGGAACGAGCCGGCGTGCGGCCGGGCCCCGGACGGGCGGCGGGCCCACTGCGGGCGTGAAACGGTCAGCGGGCGACGGCCCAGGCCAGCACGGCGGCCAGGATGAGTCCGTTGAGGGCCGCGAGCACCAGGTACGCGGCCGGCGGGATCCTGCGCCCCTTGCGGACGAAGCTCACCAGGACGGCGGCGTAGCCGAGCAGCAGCACGGCGATGACGATCAGGAACCAGAGCACCGCCACACCCTACCGGCCGCCGCGCAGGCCGAGTCGGCGCAGTTCCAGCGCGGCGAGCGCGTCGACCGTGGCGTCGTCGCCCCGTCGCCACGCCTCCGCCACGTCCGGATCGATTTTCGTCAGCCGGCGCAGCGGTTGACCGGCCAGCGCGCGCAGGGCCAGCAGGTCCCGCCCGGCGGGCGCGACGGCCAGCGCCTTCGCCGCGGCGGCCCGGCGCATCCAGCGCACCCGCAGCGGCAGCCACCCGAAGAGCACCAGGCCGAGCGGGAAGACCAGCACGGCGATGCTGAGCGCCAGGGCGAGCTGGCCGACGAGGTCCTGCTGGTCGCGTCCGGCCTCGGCCATCGCCCGGGCGGCGTCGGCGGCCTTGGTGAACGGGCCGGTCAGCTCGTCGCCGACCAGCGGCACCCGCCCCACCTTCCCGCCGGCCTCGGCCAGGTTGTCGGCGAGGCCGCCGCCGGCACCCTCCAGCTTCCGCCCGGGTACGGCGAGCTTCTGCACCAGGTCGTGCAGCCAGCTGGCGAAGCGGATCGCCGCGTACACCCAGGCGACGACGAGCAGGTCGGTGAGGAGCTGCCGGAGGGCGACGGGAAAACGGTCAGCGTAGATCTTCACGCCGCACAGCGTGCCACGGTCGCCGCCGCCCCGGAAGCCGCGCGAGCGGCTCGGACTCGGCGCGAATCCGTCAGCGGACGCAGCCCGGGCAGGTGCCGAAGATCTCCAGGGTGTGGCTGACGTCGGCGTACCCGTGCTGGGCCGCGACCCGCTCCGCCCAGGTCTCCACCGCCGGCCCGGCCACCTCGACCGTCCGGCCGCAGACCCGGCAGACCAGGTGGTGGTGGTGTCCCTCGCTGCACCGGCGGTAGAGGTGCTCGCCGCCGGGCGGGCGCATCACGTCGATCTCGCCCGCGTCGGCGAGCCCCTGCAACGTCCGGTAGACGGTGGTCAGCCCGACCCGCTCGCCCCGGCTGCGCAGCATGGCGTGCAGGTCCTGCGCGCTGTGGAAGCCCTCCACCTCGGCGAGCAGGGCGCTCACCGCCGACCGCTGCCGGGTGTTCCGCAGCGCGGCCCCGCTCTCGCTCATGATCCCTCCCCGGCGTGGCTGACCGCGTCCGCCACGATGTGCGCGACGTGCTCGTCGACCAGGGTGTACGCGATCTCGCGGCCACGGCGGGAGCCGCGCACCACCCCGGCGCCGCGCAGCACCCGCAGGTGCTGGGAGACCAGTGGTTGCGCGGCGCCGAGCTTCTCCACCAGCTCGTGCACGCACCGTTCACCCTGCGCCAGCTCGCTCACGATCGCCAGCCGGATCGGGGCCGAGAGGGCGCGCAGCAGGTCACCCGCGCCCTCGAAGGCGTCGTACCCGTTCGTGCCGGTCACCCCGCAACGGTAACCAACACCGCCGACACGCCGCCGACCAGCGTCACCGGAGCACGACCTCGTGCGGTTCCGGGGCCGGTACGGCGGCCGGTGCGGCCCGCCGGCGCAGCAGTCGCCACCCGGCCGCGCCGAGGGCGACGACGAGGAAGGACGCGATCGCCAGCAGCACCACCGAGGCGCCGGGCGCGGTGTTCGCGGTGGCCGCCACCCACACCCCGGCCCCGGCGGCGAAGAGCCCCAGCGCCATCGCCGCGGTCATCGTGCTGCGGAAGCCCCGGGTCACCTGCTGGGCGGCGGCCACCGGCACCACCATCAGGGCGCTGATCAGCAGCACCCCGACCGCCTGCATGGCGATGGTGACGGTCACCGCGGTGGCGACCGCGAGCAGCAGGTTCAACGTCCGCACCGGCAGCCCGGAGACCCGGGCGTACTCCTCGTCGTGGCAGATGGCGAAGAGCGCCGGGCGCAGCCCCAGCATGACCACGCCGATCACCACGCCGAGGATCGCGATGGTGGCGAGGTCCCGCGGGAAGATGGTGGTCAGCGACCCGAACAGGTACGCGTTGAGGTTGGCGCTGGTGGCGTCGGAGAGTCCCACCAGCATCACCCCGCCGGCGATGCCGCCGTAGAAGAGCAGCGCCAGCGCCAGGTCGCCGGAGGTCCGCCCGCGCGCCCGGACCAGCTCGATGGCGACCGCGCCGAGGGTCGCCGCGACCACCGCCACCAGCACCGGGGAGCGGTTGAACAGCAGCCCGGCGCCGACCCCGGTCAGCGCCACGTGCCCGATGCCGTCACCGACCAGGGCCAACCGCCGCTGCACCAGGTAGATGCCGAGCGCCGGGGCGGCCAGGCCGATGACCAGCGCGGCGATCAGCGCGCGCTGCATGTAGGGGTACTGGAAGAGTTCCATCGCTCAGTTGCTCCACAGCCCGGCGGGCTCGTCGGGACCGTGCGGGTGCACGTGGTCGTGGTCGGGCTCCGCGTGGTGGCCGGCGGGTTCCGGCACCGGGCCGTCGTGACAGATGCCCCCCTGGTGTACGACCACCGCCCGGCTGATCAGCGGACGCAGCGGCCCCAGCTCGTGGGCGACGAGCAGCACGGTGCCGCCACCGGCCACGAAGTCGTGCAGGGCGCCGGCGAACGCCTCCTGGCTGGTGGCGTCGACCCCGGCGGTCGGCTCGTCCAGCACCAGCAGCTCCGGCTCACCGGCCAGCGCCCGGGCGATCAGGGTGCGCTGCTGCTGGCCGCCGGAGAGGGTGGCGACCGGGTCACCGGCCCGGTCGGCGAGCCCGACCGCGCGCAGCGCCGCGTCCACCGCGGCCCGGTCGGCGCGACCCGGTGGGCGCAGCACGCCCCGGCGGGCCAGCCGGCCGGAGGCGACCACCTCGCGGACGGTGGCCGGCACGCCGCTGCCGGCGCCCAGCCGCTGCGGGACGTACCCGATGCGGTGCCACTGCCGGAAGCGGCGCTGTGGGGTGTCGAAGAGGGTGACCGACCCGGCGGCCAGCGGCACCAGCCCGAGCACGGCGCGGATCAGGGTGGACTTGCCGGAGCCGTTGGCGCCGAGCACGGCGACCACCTCGCCGGTGGCGACGGTCAGCGAGACGTCCCGCAGCACGGGGCGGCCGTCGTAGCCGACCGCGCCGTGCGTGACGGTGATGACAGGTGCGCTCACGAGCAGCTCAACGCCGTCCGCAGGGTCTCCAGGTTGGTACGCATCACCGAAAGGTAGTCGCCGCCGGAGTCGGTCGACAGCCCTTCGAGCGGGTCCAGCACGGCGGTCTTCGCGCCGACCTCGGCGGCGATGGTCTCGGCGACCTTGGGGCTGACCAGCGTCTCGAAGAAGATCGTGGTGGCCTTGTGCTCGCGGGCCTCCTCGACGACCTCGGCGAGGCGCTGCGGGGCGGGCTCGGCCTCCGGGCTGAGCCCGGTGATGCCGACCTGCTCCAGCTGGTACCGGGTGGTGAGGTAGCCGAAGGCGGTGTGGCTGGTCACGATCTCCCGGCGCTGGCAGGTCTTCAGCCCGGCGGTGAAGTCGGCGTCGAGCTTCTCCAGCTCCCCGCGGAGCGCGGCGGCCCGGGCGGTGTAGTCGGCGGCCCGGTCCGGGTCGGCCTTTCCGAGCCGCTCGGCGAGCTTGTCGCCGACGGTGGCCAGCCGGGTCGGGTCGAGCCAGAGGTGCGGGTCCTTGCCGCCGGACTGCTCGTCGGCGTGTCCGGCCTCACCCTCGTGCTGGTGCCCGGCGGCGGCGGCGTCGAGCAGGGGCTGCACGGTGGCCACGTCGAAGGCACCGTCGCCGGCGTTCTGGTCGACCGCGTCGTCCACCGCCGGCTGGAAGCCCTTGAGGTAGACCACCAGCTCCGCCTCGCTGAGCTGACCGACCTGGCCCGGGTTGAGCTCCAGGTCGTGCGGCTCCGCGCCCGGCTTGACCAGGTTGGTGACCTTCACCGCGTCCCCGCCGATCCGCTCGGCGACGAACTGCAACGGGTAGAAGGCGGCCACCACGTCGACGCGCTGCGGGTCGGCGTCGGCCGCGCCGTCGTCGGAGCAGGCGGCCACGCCGCCCAGGGCGAGCAGGGCGGCGGCGGCGGTGGCCAGGGCGCGCGGAGCGGAGCGGCTGTTCATGACATCAACTCTCCGTGACAACGAGAATGATTGTCAAAAACGCATGATTGCATGTCAGAGCAGCTTGGCGAGGGCGAACGCGATCAGCAGGGCCAACATCAGCAGCCGCACCACCCGCGTACGCGGCGCCTGCACCGGCCAGGTCGTGGCGAGCAGCCAGACCAGCGCCGCGGCGAGCGCCAGCAGCAGCACCCCGCCGACCGGGCCGGGCGCGAAGAACGCCACCAGCACCAGCACCAGGGTGGCGAGGAACACCGACGTCGGGTTCGCCCGGGCCAGCCGGGCCAGCAGAGGGCTCTGCGTACGCTGCATCCCACAGACTCTACGAGGAGGAACGTGGTGCTGGTCACCAACCGGTTCGTGGTCGACGTCGATGTCGCGGACGCCTTCGTGCCCCGGGCGCACGCCGCGCTGGCCGCGCTGGCCGCCCGCCCGGGCTACCTGCGCGGCGAACTCCTGCGTGCGCTGGACGACCCGGGCCACTGGTGCCTGGTCACCGAGTGGGAGTCGGTCGGGGCGTACCGGCGGGCGCTCGGCGGCTTCGACGTCAAGATCGCCGCGGTGCCGCTGCTCGCCGAGTCGGTCGACGAGCCGTCCGCGTACGAGACGCTGGCCAGCGCCGCCCCGGACGGCGCGGTCGTGGTGGCCACCAGTGATCGGGCCTCGATTCCGCACCGCTGAGCCGGCGGGCACTACCCTTCTCCTATGACCGATCCCGGCCCGGCAGCCCCACCGCCGCACCCCGCGACGCCCGGCCGGGAGGGCGACCCGCCGCCGGCCCCGCCGGCCGACCCGACCCTGCCGGCCGACCCGGGCGTGCCCGCCCCGCCGTCCGGGCCCGGGGTGGCGCCGCCGTTCGCGGCTCCGCCCACCGAGGGCGGCCGGGTGCGGCTCTGGATCGGGCTCGGCGTCGGCGCGCTCGCCCTGCTGATCTGCTGCGGCGGGGGTGGCGCCGCCGCGATCGGCCTGGTGGTCAGCAACGTCCAGGCGATCGAGGAACAGGGCAAGTCGGTCACCGACGACTACTACCGCGCCCTGGTCGAGCAGGACTACGACCAGGCGTACGACAAGCTCTGCGACGACGCGCAGCGGCGCGAGCCCCGCGCCGACTTCGCGCAACGGGTGGCCGACGAGCCGGCGGTGGCCAGCTACCGGGTGGGTGAGGTCGACCCCACCGCCCTCACCGTGCCGGTCGAGGTGACCTACCGCGGCGGCGGGCGGGACGCCCAGCAGGTGCGGCTCGCGCCCGACCAGCAGACGGGCGGCATGGAGGTCTGCGGGATCAGCTGAGCCGTCCCCCGGTATTCTGCTGGGCTCGGGACGCCGCTGGCCGTACCGTTGTCCCGAACTGCTCCTTCCGTCCACATCACGTCCCCGCCGACCGCCAGCCGGCGTAGGAGGAAACATGCCAGCCGACCGTATCGACGCCGTCGTCAGCCTCGCGAAGCGCCGGGGCTTCGTCTTCCCCTCCAGCGAGATCTACGGGGGCACCCGGTCGGCGTGGGACTACGGTCCGCTCGGCGTCGAGCTCAAGGAGAACGTCCGCCGGCAGTGGTGGAAGACGATGGTGCAGCAGCGCGACGACGTCGTCGGCCTGGACTCCGCGGTCATCCTGGCCCGCAAGGTCTGGGAGGCCTCCGGCCACATCGCCGAGTTCGTCGACCCGCTGACCGAGTGCCAGTTCTGCCACAAGCGGTTCCGCGCCGACCACCTCGAGGAGGCGTACGCCGAGAAGCACGGCAAGCCGCTGACCTCGCTGTCGGAGCTGAACTGCCCGAACTGCGGCAACAAGGGCACCTTCACCGAGCCGAAGATGTTCAACGGCCTGATGAAGACCTACCTGGGTCCGGTGGAGAGCGACGAGGGCCTGCACTACCTGCGCCCGGAGACCGCCCAGGGCATCTTCGTCAACTACAAGAACGTGGAGACGGTCGCCCGCAAGAAGCCGCCGTTCGGCATCGCGCAGACCGGCAAGTCGTTCCGCAACGAGATCACCCCGGGCAACTTCATCTTCCGGACCCGTGAGTTCGAGCAGATGGAGATGGAGTTCTTCGTCGAGCCCGGCTCGGACGAGCAGTGGCACGAGTACTGGCTCCAGGAGCGCTGGAACTGGTACCTCGACCTGGGGCTGTCGGCGGACAACCTGCGCCTCTACGAGCACCCCAAGGAGAAGCTCTCCCACTACTCCAAGCGCACCGTCGACATCGAGTACCGCTTCCAGTTCGGCGGCACCGAGTTCGCGGAGCTGGAGGGGATCGCCAACCGCACCGACTTCGACCTCGCCACGCACAGCAAGCACTCCGGCGTCGACCTGTCCTACTTCGACCAGACCAAGGGCGAGCGCTGGATGCCGTACGTCATCGAGCCGGCCGCCGGCCTCACCCGCGCGGTGCTGGCGTTCCTGCTGGAGGCGTACGACGAGGACGAGGCGCCGAACACCAAGGGCGGCGTGGACAAGCGCACGGTGATGCGCTTCGACCCGCGGCTGGCCCCGGTCAAGGTGGCGGTGCTGCCGCTGTCCCGCAACGAGGCGCTCTCGCCGAAGGCGAAGGGCCTCGCCGCGCAGCTGCGCAAGCGCTGGGTGGTCGAGTTCGACGACTCGCAGGCGATCGGCCGGCGCTACCGCCGCCAGGACGAGATCGGCACCCCGTTCTGCGTCACCGTCGACTTCGACACCCTGGACGACGACGCGGTGACGGTGCGGAACCGGGACACCATGGCCCAGGAGCGGATCGCCCTGGACCAGGTCGAGCGCTACCTCATCGAGCGCCTCCCCGGCTGCTGAGCTGCTCACGGGGCTCCGGCCGGCGCGCAAGGTCGCCGGCCGGAGCCCCGTACACTTGTCCGGTGAACGCCCCGACCCTGCCCGCTCTCCGCCCGCTCACCCTCGGACCGCACCAGGTGTGGCCGCCGGTGGTGCTCGCGCCGATGGCCGGCATCACCAACGTGGGGTTCCGGCAGCTCTGCCGGGAGCAGGGCGGCGGCATCTACGTCTGCGAAATGATCACCACTCGGGCGCTGGTCGAGCGGAACCCGAAGACGCTGCGCATGATCGCCTTCGGCGACAACGAGCAGCCGCGCAGCCTCCAGCTCTACGGCACCGACCCGGAGATCACCGCCGCCGCGGTGCGGATCGTGGTGGAGCGGGACCTCGCCGACCACATCGACCTCAACTTCGGCTGCCCGGTGCCCAAGGTCACCCGCCGGGGCGGGGGTGCCGCGCTGCCCTGGCGGCGTCGGCTCTTCACCCGCCTGGTCTCCGCCGCGGTGGACGCCGCGTCACCCGCCGGGGTGCCGGTCACGGTCAAGATGCGCAAGGGCATCGACGACGACCACCTGACGTACGTCGAGGCCGGCCTCGCCGCCCAGGACGCCGGCGTCGCGGCGGTCGCCCTGCACGGGCGTACGGCCGCGCAGCGCTACTCCGGCACCGCCGACTGGGACGCGATCGCCGCCCTCAAGCAGGCCCTCGACGTGCCGGTGCTCGGCAACGGTGACATCTGGGAGGCCGACGACGCCCTGCGGATGGTCGCGCACACCGGGGTCGACGGCGTGGTGATCGGGCGGGGCTGCCTGGGCCGGCCGTGGCTCTTCGCCGACCTGGAGGCCGCCTTCAACGGCCGCCCGGAACGGCGGCTGCCCAGCCTCGGCGAGGTGGCGGTGACCATGCGCCGGCACGCGGAGCTGCTGGTCGACCAGTTCAGCGCCGGCTCGCGTACCCCGGCGCGGGGCGAGCGGGACGGCTGTACCGACTTCCGCAAGCACGTCGCCTGGTACCTGAAGGGCTTCCCGGTCGGCAGCGAGCTGCGCCGCTCCCTCGCCATGATCGAGAGCCTGGCCCAGCTGGACGACCTGCTCGGCAAGCTCGACCCGGCCGAGCCGTTCCCGGTGGCCACCCTCGGCCAGCCGCGGGGCCGGACCAACTCGCCCGGCAAGGTCCACCTGCCCGACGGCTGGTTGGCCAGCCGCGACGACGACACCGTGCCCGAGGGCGCCGAGCTGGACGACTCCGGCGGCTGACCACCCTCCGCGGGCGGCCGCTCCTCGCCGACGTCGCGGGCGCACGCGTCCCCGGACGATCCGGCGGCGGACCGCCCTGCCGCAGGCGACCGCTCCCTCGCCGAGGTTGCGGCGCGGGTGTCTCTTGTCGGTTCCTTTGGAGCTGATGACGTGGACGACTCAGCCTGGGCGTGATGGTGGTGCTGGTCGGGTGTGGGCGGGCCCGGGTGTTGCGGGGAGTGCAGACGGTGCAGGCCGCCGCCGCGATCGCCCTGCTGGGTGCTCTGGTTCCAGCGCAAGCCCGGGCGGTGCGTGGGTCTGTTGTCGGTTCCTTTAGAGCTGATGACGTCGACGACTCAACCTCGGCGTGGCGGTTGGCGAGCGCGATACGGAGACGGATGCGGTCGCGACTCTGGCCGAGGCGCGGAGGGCGTCGAACCTGGGCGTGGTGTCCCGAGCGCGGGTTCGGCCCGCGGCCTGGGGACCCCGGACACGGGGTGGTCCGGGAAGGTGAGCGGTATACCGGGGTGGTGCGGCAGGTGAGCTGTGGGCCGCAGGGTGATTCGTTTGTGTCATCAGCTCTAAAGGACGCACCCACCACGCGGCGGCCCGGGTCCACGGCGGCGACGCGCCTGGCAGACGCTCTGCCACCGCTTGCCGGTGTCTTCGGTGTCCGGTTTGGGTGCGTTGGTGTGCGACGGGAGAAGTGCCAGTCGGCCAACGCCGCTTGACGGGCCGCGCCGCTTCCGAGAGCAACACGCTTTGCGGCGTGTCGGGGTGTCCGGCTACCCGAACACCCCGACACGCCGCAAAGCGTGCGGGACGGCGGGGCATGGCGGGACCCACCGGCGAACCGTGGTGGAGGCCCGGCGCGGCCTGGTCGGCTCTGTGTTCCGGCGTCCCGTCTGACCTGGGGTTTCCTGTGCTCGGGGGCACCTGGTCGGCGGAATCGGGGGCGGGTCGGCGTCGTTGTATCTGGCGTACCCGGAGGAACCAGGCCGGGACAGCGCCGACAGCCGAGCGCCCCGAACTGCGGGGCCGGGCGGGGCCGGTTACCTGGCCCCGGACGGCCAGCGCCCCGGTGGAATGTGGGACCGGCCGCGCGAGTTGCATCCCCCTGGACACCCGAGCAGGTCGCCTGTGATCGCCGGGCAGTTCCCTTTCTGACTTTCCCCTGCGGCGCGACGCCCCCCGGCGTGTGTGCCGTGCACCCCCGAGCAGAGGAGCACGCCGTCATGCGTACCGATCTGATTCGTAAGACCGCTCTGACCGTCGCCGGCCTCGCCTGCACCGGCGGCGCCATCGCCGCTCCGATCGCCGCCGCGCACGCCGCCCCGGCCGCGGAGAAGCCGGCCGCGCAGGTGCAGACCGACCGCAAGAACGACCGCACCGCCGACCGCAAGCCCGCCGGCGAGCGGGAGCTGGACGTGCGCTACGAGGCGCAGCCCAACTTCTACTACTGCGGCCCGGCCGCCACCCGCAACGCCCTGTCCGTGCTGGGCAAGAACATCGACGTCGACGCCATGGCCAAGCTGATGGGCACCACCGAGGCCGGCACCGACAGCATCAACGACATCACCCCGGTGCTGAACAAGGAGACCCGCAAGGACGCCTACCGCAGCGTCGAGATCCGCGGCGCCAGGGCGGACGACAAGCAGACCGACACCCTGCGTGCCGACATCGTCCGCACCGTCGGCGACGGCCGCGCCCTGGTCGCCAACATCGCCGGCACCGCCACCGACACCGACGGGGTCACCCACTCCTTCGAGGGCGGGCACTACATCAGCGTCATCGGCTACCGCGACGGCGGTGACACCGTCACCATCGCCGACTCCGCCGACCCCGACATGGCCTCCTACCGGATGAGCGTGGAGAAGCTCGCCGACTGGATCGCCACCCGCGGTTACAGCACCTCCTGACGAGCAACGACGACAGGGCCGGCCCCACCCGGGGACCGGCCCTTCGTCATGCCCGGGTGCCGCGTCTCAGACGGGCTCGGGGTCTTCCGCCGGCGTGGCCGGTCGCGCCGTCCCCGGGCCGGGCTGGGTGGGGATCGCCGGAGCCGGCCGGCCGGGCGTCGTGCCCTCCGCCGGCCAGGGGATCTCCGGCGAGCGGTGGAAGGCGATCCCGGCGGTGGACCAGCGCGGCCCGTGCCCGGCCAGCCGGTCCCGGAACCCGGCCCAGTCGTGCGTCGTGCGGGGCGACCAGCCCAGCTCCGCCAGGGCGGGCAACCGGGGCAGGAGCAGGTACTCGATCTCGGCCAGCGAGGTCACCGACTCGGTCCAGAGCGGCGCCTCCACGCCGAGCACCGCCGCCGCCGGCACGTCCCGCAGGTGCGTGCCCGGATCCCAGTCGTACGCGCGTCGCACGTCGATCAGGCCGGCCCAGTCGTGTCCGATCGGGGTGTCCGGGGCGTACTTCATGTCGAGGTAGGCGTGGTTGCCGGGGGAGAGGATCAGGCGGGCGCCCCGGCGTACCGCCTCGGCGGTCACCGGGTCGTCGCCGTCGGTGCCCCACCACTGGAGCACCCGCCCGTCGGCGTGCCGCGCCGGGGCGATCTGGTGCCAGCCGACCACGGTCTTCCCGAGGCCGGCGACGATCCGCTGGGCCCGCTCGACGAAACCGGTGTACGCCGCGCCCTTGACCTTGAACGCCTCGTCGCCGCCGACGTGCAGCCACGGCCCGGGAGTGAGCGCCGCCACCTCGCCGAGGACGTCCGCGACGAAGTCGTACGTCCGCTCGTCGGCCGGGTCGACGTAGCTGAAGCCGACCTCGGTGCCGGTGTACGGCGGCGGCGCGACCTTGCCCGGCGCCAGCTCCGGGTACGCGACCAGCGCCGCGTTGGTGTGGCCCGGCAGGTCGATCTCGGGGACGACGGTGACGTGCCGGCGGGCGGCGTACCGGACGATGCGGCGGTAGTCGGCGGCGGTGTAGTACCCGCCCGGGCCGCCACCGACCTCGGTGGCGCCGCCGACGGTGGCCAGCCGGGGCCAGCCCTCGACGGCGATCCGCCAACCCTGGTCGTCGGTGAGGTGCAGGTGCAGGTGGTTGAGCTTGTACCGGGCCAGGTGGTCGATCACCCGCAGCACGTCGGCGACGCCGAAGAAGTGCCGGGCCACGTCGAGCATCGCGCCCCGGTACGGGAAGCGGGGCCGGTCGACGACGACCCCGCCGGGCACGACCCAGCGCCCGGTCACCGGGGTGGGGCTCTCGATCGCCGCCGGGAACAGCTGGCGCAGCGTCTGCACGCCGTGCAGCAGGCCGGCGGGGGTGCCGGCGGTGATCCGGACCGAGTCGGCGGTGACGTCGAGCCGGTAGCCCTCGGCGCCGAGCCCGTCGACGTCGACCGGACCGGCGGCGGTCGCGGTCGGGCCGGCGGCGGTGAGCGCTCCGGCGGCCAGGGTGAGCACCAGCGGACCCTCGGCGCCCGGGTAGGCGGTGTCGGTGACCGGCAGCGGGTACCCGGTGGCGGGCCGGAGCAGCTCGGCGAGCTGTTCGGCCACGTCGCGCGCGGCCGGGTCGGGGCTGACCCGGACGGCCGCGTCGGCGGGGAGGGTGAAGTCGGCGGTCGGGTCCGGCTCGACCCGTTCCGGGGCGGGGACCACGTCGCCGAGCCGGACCGGGGCCGGGGGCGCGAGCAGGGCGCCGGCGGCCCGTTCGGCGGTGCGGGCCAGTCCGGCGGCCGCCGGCTGGTGACCGGGCAGGCCGGCCGGCCGGGCCGGGTCGTGACCGGCCGCGGAGGTGGCGGGGGTGGTGGGCGACACGGCGGCGGCTCCGGGGTGTATTCGCGTCGGATATGGCAAAGGTCAGCTTCAGCGGATCCAGTGCCGTCAAGGGTACGAGAGAAGTCCGGGTTGCGTGATCGTGCGCGTGGAAGCGTTCCCAGAAACCACCACGAACGCGGATAGTCGTGATGGCTGTGCCTATTGTCACCGAACGGTCCCAGGCCCCTCGAAGTTCGCTTAACCTTCGCCCACCGATCGCTGACGGCACCGGGATTACCGGTGGTCGGCCCCGGGGTATGAGCAACTGAACCTTCGTTAAGTGTCAATTCCGGCGCGCGTGGGAGGCTCTGGTGGCAGCGCAAGAGACGGTGGACAACAAGTACGTCTACGACTTCGCCGAGGGCAACAAGGAACTCAAGGACCTGCTCGGCGGCAAGGGGGCCAACCTGGCCGAGATGACCAATCTCGGCCTGCCGGTCCCGCCCGGCTTCACCATCACCACCGAGGCCTGCAAGGCGTACCTCGCCACCGGCGCCGAGCCCGAGGGGCTGGCCGAACAGATCGCCACCCACCTGGCCGCCCTGGAGCAGGAGATGGGCCGCCGCCTCGGCGACCCGGACGACCCGCTGCTGGTCTCCGTACGCTCCGGCGCGAAGTTCTCCATGCCCGGCATGATGGAGACCGTCCTGAACGTGGGCCTCAACGACCGCAGCGTGGTCGGGCTCAGCGCGCAGGCCGGCGGTAACGACCGGTTCGCCTGGGACTCCTACCGCCGGCTGATCCAGATGTTCGGCAAGACCGTCTGCGAGGTGCCCGGCGAGGAGTTCGAGCACGCGCTCGACGAGGCCAAGCGCGCCAAGGGTACGCAGAACGACCTGGACCTCGACGCCGACGACCTGCGCGGGCTGGTCGACGCGTACAAGAACATCTTCGCCAAGCACACCGGCCGGGAGTTCCCGCAGGAGCCGCGGGAGCAGCTGGACCTCGCCATCCGCGCGGTCTTCGAGTCGTGGAACGCCGAGCGCGCGGTGCTCTACCGCCGCCAGGAGCGCATCCCGGCCGACCTCGGCACCGCGGTCAACGTGGTCACCATGGTCTTCGGCAATCTGGGCGCCGACTCCGGCACCGGCGTCGCCTTCACCCGCGACCCGGGCAGCGGCGCCCAGGGCATCTACGGCGACTACCTGGCCAACGCCCAGGGCGAGGACGTCGTCGCCGGCATCCGCAACACGGTGCCGTTGCAGGAGCTGGAGCGGCTGGACAAGAAGTCCTACGACGAGCTGCTCGACTTCATGGCCCGGCTGGAGGAGCACTACAAGGACCTCTGCGACATCGAGTTCACCATCGAGCGCGGCAAGCTCTGGATGCTCCAGACCCGGGTCGGCAAGCGCACCGCGGCGGCGGCGTTCGTCATCGCCGGCCAGCTCGTCGACGAGGGCCTGATCGACCTGGACGAGGCGCTGCACCGGGTCAACGGCGCGCAGCTCGCGCAGCTGATGTTCCCCCGGTTCCGGCTCGACCACGAGTTCGAGCCGGTGGCCAGGGGCATCGGCGCCTCGCCCGGCGCGGCCTCCGGCAAGGTGGTCTTCACCTCCGCCCGCGCGGTCGAGCTGGCCGCCGAGGGGGAGGCGGTGATCCTGGTCCGCCGGGAGACCAACCCCGACGACCTCAACGGCATGATCGCCGCCCAGGGCATCCTCACCTCGCGGGGCGGCAAGACCAGCCACGCCGCCGTGGTGGCCCGGGGCATGGGCAAGACCTGCGTCTCCGGCGCCGACGAGATCGACGTGAACGTGCCGGCCAAGCGCTTCACCGTCGCCGGGCACACCGTCACCGAGGGCGACGTGGTCTCCATCGACGGCACCACCGGAAAGGTCTACCTCGGCGAGGTGCCGGTCATGCCGTCGGAGGTGGTGCAGTACTTCGAGGGCAGCCTCGACCCCGAGCACATCGACAACGCGCTGGTCCGGGCCGTACACCGGATCATGACGCACGCCGACGGCAAGCGGCGGCTGGCGGTCCGGACGAACGCCGACACCGGCGCGGACGCCGCGCGGGCGCGGCGCTTCGGCGCCGAGGGCATCGGGCTGTGCCGCACCGAGCACATGTTCCTCGGCGATCGCCGTGAGCTGGTCGAGAAGCTGATCCTGGCCCGCACCGACGACGATCGGGACGCCGCGCTGGCCGCGCTGCTGCCGTTGCAGCGGGCCGACTTCGAGGAGATCTTCCGGGAGATGGACGGCCTGCCGGTCACCGTCCGGCTGATCGACCCGCCGCTGCACGAGTTCCTGCCCCCGCTGGAGCAGCTCGCGGTCAACGTCGCCGTCGCCCAGGAGCGCGGCGAGGACGTGGCCAAGGAGGAGGCGCTGCTCGCCGCCGTCCGGCGGATGCACGAGGAGAACCCGATGCTGGGGCTGCGCGGCGTACGCCTCGGGCTGGTGATCCCCGGCCTCTTCGCGATGCAGGTCCGGGCGATCGCGGAGGCCGCCGTCACCGTCACCCGCGCCGGCGCGGTGGCCCGGCCCGAGATCATGGTCCCGCTGGTCGGCGCCGTGCAGGAGCTGGAGACGGTACGCGCCGAGGCCGAGAAGATCATTGCCGAGGTGGTCGGGGACAGCGGCGTCGAGGTGCTGATCGGCACGATGATCGAGGTGCCGCGGGCGGCGCTGACCGCCGGTCAGATCGCCGAGGCGGCGCAGTTCTTCTCCTTCGGCACCAACGACCTGACCCAGATGGCCTGGGGCTTCTCCCGCGACGACGTCGAGGGCGCGTTCTTCTGGCGCTACCTGGAGCTGGGCATCTTCGGCATCTCGCCGTTCGAGTCCATCGACCGCGACGGCGTGGGCCGGCTGGTCCGGATCGCCGCGCAGGAGGGCCGGGCCGCCCGGCCGGAGCTGAAGCTCGGCGTCTGCGGTGAACACGGCGGCGACCCCGACTCGGTGCACTTCTTCCACGAGGTCGGCCTGGACTACGTCTCCTGCTCACCGTTCCGCGTGCCGGTGGCCCGGCTGGAGGCCGGTCGCGCCGCGGTCGAGACGGACGGCTCCGACAGCCGCTGAGCACCGGCCCGGCGGGGGCGGCGGGCCGGAACGTCGGACCGCCGCCCCCGCCGCGGCTCAGCGCGGCGTACGCCGCCAGCCGGTGGTGGTCCCCGGCCGGCGTCGGGTCAGCCCCGGCGCCGGGGCACCCGCGGTCAGCGCGGCGTGCAGCCGGGGCAGTCTGCTCGCCGTCGCGCCGGTGCGCTGCGCGTCGAACGCCGAGCCGGCCCGCTCGGCCACCGCCCGGGCCTCCTCGTGCAGGGTCTCCAGGTCGGCGTCCGCGCCCGCCACCAGGGTGAGCAGCGCGTGCCGGCCCGCTGGGTAGGTGACGACGCACCCGGTCGAGGTGTGCACCACCGACTCGCGCAGATCACCGCGCCGGACCGCGTCGGCGACCCGGCTGCCGAGCCCGAAGCCGACCGCGGCCAGCGCGGCCAGGTGGGTGGCGTCCGTGGTCGGCAGGTCGCTGGAGATGAGCACCCCGTCCCGTCCGGCGAGCACCGTGCCGGCCACCTCCGGGCGGCGTCGGCGCAGCCCGCGCAGCTCGGTGTCCATCGTCGTGTCCACGTCCACGAGCGTTCCCCGTTCTTCGCGTCCTCACGTACCGCTTCCGGAAAGCTACCGAAGGCCACCCCGGCGCGCGATCCCGGGACCGCCCGCGATCGGTCGACAACTCGGTCTGATCGGTGGTTGCGGACCCGCCGCCCGTCGTCCGTCACCGCGACGTCCGCCGGGCCGGGGCGTAACCTGAGCCCTCGACCGTTGCGCACGACCGGCGAAGGGTGGCCCGCATGACCAGCGTCTGGGCAAGCTTGACCGTCGACGCCCGGGATCCGGCCCGGCTCGCCCGCTGGTGGGCCGAGGCGCTGGGCTACCAGGTCGTCACGGAGAAGCCGGACGAGGTGGAGATCCGGCAGGCGGCCGACCGGCTGCCCGGCATCGTCTTCGTCCCGGTCACCGACGACAAGCAGGTCAAGAACCGGCTGCACCTCGACCTGCGCCCGGCCGACCGGGAGGCCGAGGTCGAGCGGCTGGTCGACATGGGGGCCCGGCACGTCGACGTGGGGCAGGGCGACGTCGGGTGGACGGTGCTGGCCGATCCGGAGGGCAACGAGTTCTGCGTGCTGCGGCAGCAGGGCTGACCGTGCCGCTTCCCGGTGACCCGGCCGACGCGCGACGCCGGGTCGACGAGGCGCCGAAGGACACCGGGTACGGCCGGTCCCCGTACGAGCGGGACCGGGCCCGGGTGCTGCACTCGGCGGCGTTCCGCCGGCTCGCCGCGAAGACCCAGGTGCACGTCGCCGGCACGGACGACTTCCTGCGTACCCGGTTGACCCATTCGCTGGAGGTGGCCCAGGTCGCCCGGGAGATGGGCGCCCGGCTCGGCTGCGACCCGGACGTGGTGGACACCGCCGGGCTCGCCCACGACCTCGGGCATCCGCCCTTCGGGCACAACGGCGAGGAGGCGCTGGACCGGATCGCCGCGCCCTGCGGCGGCTTCGAGGGCAACGCCCAGACGCTGCGGGTGCTGACCCGGCTGGAGGCGAAGGTGCTCGCCCCCGACGGCGCCCCCGCCGGGCTCAACCTCACCCGCGCCTCGCTCGACGCGGTCTGCAAGTACCCGTGGCCGCGCCGGCCCGGCCTGCGAAAGTTCGGCGTGTACGGCGACGACCGGCCGGTCTTCGACTGGCTGCGCGAGGGCGCCCCGGCGGGCGGCGCCGCCGGCCTGCCCGGCGACGCCCGGCGCTGCCTGGAGGCGCAGGTGATGGACTGGGCGGACGACGTGGCGTACTCGGTGCACGACGTCGAGGACGGCATCCACGGCGGGTACGTCTCGCTGCGGCCGCTGCTGGACGACCCGGACGAGCGGGCCGCGCTCTGCGTCGACGTGGCCGCCGTCTACTCCGGGGAGTCCCCGGCCGACCTGGGCGAGGTGTTGGTGGACCTGCTCGCCGAGCCGGTGCTCGCCCCGCTCGCCGCGTACGACGGCAGCCACCGGTCGCAGGTCGCGTTGAAGGCGACCACCAGCGTGCTCACCGGCCGGTTCGTCTCGACGGTGGTGGCCGCCACCCGGGACCGCTTCGGGCCGGGCCCGCACCGCCGCTACGGCGCCGACCTCGTCGTGCCGCGCCGGATCCGGGCCCAGTGTGCCCTGTTGAAGGGGATCGCCTGGCGCTACGTGATGCGCCGGCCGGGCGCCGCCGGCCGGTACGACCGGCAGCGGCAGGTGCTCACCGAGCTGGTGGGCGCCCTGGCCGACCGGGCCCCCGACGGGCTCGACCCGGTCTTCGCCCCGCTCTGGCGGGAGGCCGCGGACGACCGGGCCCGGCTGCGGGTGGTGATCGACCAGGTGGCCTCGCTCACCGACCCGGCCGCGCTGGCCTGGCACACCCGTCTGGTCCGGCCCGGCGCCCGATAGGGGCGGTCCGCACCAATTGGGATCGGCCGGCGACTTAGGTTAGCCTAACCCCATGACGGAGCGCCCCAAGACAGTCACGTCCGCCCGGGTCGTGCGGACCGAGCGGCCCACCCCGCACCTGATCCGCCTCGTCCTCGGCGGCGAGGAGCTGGCCGGGCTGCCCGTCGGGGAGTACACCGACCACTACGTCAAGCTGATCTTCCCGCCGGACGGGGTGACCTACCCGCACCCGGTGGATCTCGCCGCCATCAAGCGGGAGTTCCCGGCCGAGCAGTGGCCCCGGCTGCGCGCGTACACCGTACGGGCCTGGGACCCGCTCGCCGGTGAGCTGACCATCGACGTCGTGCACCACGGCGACGAGGGGCTGGCCGGGCCGTGGGCGGCCCGGCTGCGCCCCGGCGACGAGGTGCTCTTCACCGGCCCCGGCGGGGCGTACGCCCCGGATCCGACCGCCGACTGGCACCTGCTGGTCGGCGACGAGAGTGCCCTGCCGGCGATCGGCGCGGCGCTGGAGCGGCTGCCGGCCGGCGCCCCGGCCGTCGTGCTCGTCGAGGTCGACGGCCCGGCGGACGAGCAGCGCCTGCTCAGCCCGGGCGCGGTGGCGCTGACCTGGCTGCACCGCGGGGACCGCCCGGTCGGCGCGGCCCTGGTCGCCGCGGTCCGGGCGTTGGAGTTCCCGCCCGGCCGGGTGCACGCGTTCGTCCACGGCGAGGCCACCTTCGTCAAGGAGCTGCGGCGGCTGCTGCGCGTCGAGCGCGGGGTGCCGCGCGCGGCGCTCTCCATCTCCGGCTACTGGCGCCGGGGGATGAACGACGAGGGCTGGCGCTCCACCAAGGCCGACTGGAACCGGCAGGTCGAGGCGGAGGAGATCGTCGCCGTCGGCTGAGCCGCGGCGTCGTGCGCCACACGCCCGTCCCCCCGGCGGCGGATCGTCGGTCCGGCAGGGCAGGATGTACGCCGAGGGGGTGGCACAGATGGCTGGGCGGATCCGGGACGAGGACATCGCGCTGGTCCGGGAGCGCACCTCCATCGCCGAGGTCATCTCCGACACGGTCACCCTGAAGTCGGCCGGCGGCGGCAACCTCAAGGGGCTCTGCCCGTTCCACGACGAGAAGAGCCCGTCGTTCAACGTCTCGCCCGCCCGCAACGTCTGGTACTGCTTCGGCTGCGGGGCCGGCGGCGACGCGATCAAGTTCCTGATGGACGCCGAGCACCTCAGCTTCATCGAGTCCGTCGAGCGGCTCGCCGACCGCGCCGGCATCCAGCTGCGCTACGTCGAGAACGACAACGCCGCCCCGCGCCCCCGCCCCCAGCAGGGGCAGAAGCAGCGCCTGGTGGCCGCGCACGCCGCGGCCGTCGAGTTCTACCAGGCCCAGCTCACCACCGCCGGCGCCCGGCCGGCCCGGGAGTTCCTGGCCCAGCGTGGCTTCGACCGGGCCGCCGCCGAACGGTACGGCTGCGGCTTCGCACCGGACGCCTGGGACCTGCTCACCAAGCACCTGCGCCAGCAGGGTTTCACCCACGACGAGCTGGTCACCGGCGGGCTGTCCCGCCCGTCCCGATCGGGCACCCTGATCGACCGGTTCCGCCGGCGGCTGATGTGGCCGATCCGGGACATCACCGGCGACGTGATCGGTTTCGGCGCGCGCAAGCTCTTCGACGACGACGACGGCCCGAAGTACCTCAACACCCCCGAGACGCCGATCTACAAGAAGTCCCACGTGCTGTACGGCATCGACCAGGCCAAGCGGGAGATTGCCAAGCAGGGCAAGGTCGTCGTCGTCGAGGGCTACACCGACGTGATGGCCTGCCACCTGGCCGACGTACCGACGGCGGTGGCGACCTGCGGCACCGCCTTCGGCGCCGACCACATCGCCGTGCTGCGCCGCCTGCTGCTGGACACCGACGCGGTGGCCGGCGAGATCATCTTCACCTTCGACGGGGACGCCGCCGGGCAGAAGGCCGCGCTGCGCGCCTTCGAGGACGACCAACGCTTCGTCGGGCGCACCTTCATCGCGGTGAGCCCCGACAACATGGACCCGTGCGAGCTGCGCCTGGCAAAGGGCGACCTGGCCGTACGGGACCTGGTCGCCCGCCGCGAGCCGCTGGTCGACTTCGCGCTCCGCCACGTGATCAACCGGTACGACCTGGACACCGTCGACGGCCGGGTGGAGGCGATGCGCCGGGCCGCCCCACTGGTGGCGAAGATCAAGGACCGGGAGAAGCGCCCCGAGTACGTCCGCAAGCTCGCCGGCGACCTCGGCATGGAGATCGAGCCGGTGCAGCGCGCGGTCCTCGCCGCCGACGCCGCCCCGGCCGCCGAGCGGCGGGCGCCCGCACCGGCCCGGTCCAGGGCCGCGCCCGAGCCGAGCGTGGACAGCCCGCAGTCGATGGTCGAGCGCGAGGCGTTGAAGCTCGCCCTCCAGGAGCCGGTGCTGGCCGGGCCGATGTTCGACGCGGTCGAGACCCCGGAGTACCGGCACCCGGTGCACGCGGCGGTCCGCGCGGCGGTCGCGGCGGCCGGCGGGGCGGCGGCGGCGACCGGCGGCGCGGTCTGGATCGAGTCGGTCCGGGACGCCTGCGAGGACCTCGCCGCCCGGGCGCTCGTCGGTGAGCTGGCCGTCGAGCCGCTGCGCATCGACGGTGAGCCCGACCCCCGGTACGTCTCGATCACCATGGCCCGGCTGCAGTGGGGCTCGGTGACCGCCCGCATCCGGGACCTCAAGTCGAAGATCCAGCGGATCAACCCGGTGAGCAACAAGGACGAGTACTTCGCCCTGTTCGGGGAACTGCTCTCGCTGGAGCAGCACGCGCGGGCGCTGCGCGAGCAGGCCGCGGGAGGACTGTGATGGGACTGTTCGGCCGGAAACCGAAACTGCCGCCCGCCGCCCGGCCGCCACTGGCCGCCGACGAGCGGGTGCTGGCCTGGGCCGTCGCCGGCAACGGCGAGGGCGATGGCGTGGTGGTGGCCAGCAACCTCGGGCTCTGGCTGCCCGGCCGGGGGCACCGGCTGGGCTGGCACGACATCCTCAAGGCGGTCTGGTCCGGGCGCGAGCTGACCGTGACGCCCGCCGAGCGGGTCACCGAACGCGACGGCTACCAGGTGGTCGCCGACTGCCCCGCCGAGACCTACCTGCTGGTCGACCCGGGGGACCTGCCGAACCAGGTGCGGGCCCGGGTCACCCGGTCGGTGGCGTACACCCAGCACCACCCGGTGCCCGGCGGCGCCGGACGGATCGCGGCCCGACGGGTGGCCGGCGTGGACGGTCTGAGCTGGACGGTCCGCTACGACCCGGGCACCCCGGCCGACGACGACGCGGTGCTGGCCGAGACCGACCGGCTGGTCGCGGCGGCCCGCGCCTCGGCCACCCCGGCGGACGTCTGACCGTCGCCGGTCAGCCGCCCTGGTAGAAGCGGGCCGCCCCCGGGTGCAGCGGGATCGGGTCGGTGCCGGAGGCGCTCTGCCGGCTGAAGTTGCCCGCCTCCGGGTGCACCCCGATCAGGTCGCCCTGGTACGCGAAGAGCAGCCGGGTCAGGTCGTACGCCAACTGGTCCGGCATGTCGGCGGCGACCAGGATCACGTTCGACACCGTGACCGTCGGCGTGCCGGTCGCCGTGCCGTAGGCGTCCTTCGGCAGCTCGGCGGTGGTGTAGACCGAGCCGTACGTGGCGGTGAGCGGTTCGATCAGGTCGGCGATCGGCAGCAGCGTGAACTTCCCGGGCGCGCCGGCGATCAAATCGGCGATGCCCGGGGTGGGCAGGCCGCCGGAGAAGAACATGGCGTCCAGGGTGCCGGCCCGCATCCGCTTGACCGTCTCCGGCAGCGACAGGGTCGCCCGGCGCACGTCCCGGTCGGGATCCAGCCCGGCCGCGGTGAGCAGCCGGCCGGCGATGATGTCCGTGCCGGACTTCGGCGAGCCGGTGGAGACCCGCTTCCCGCGCAGCCCGGCGAAGTCGGTGATCTTCGCGTCGGCCCGGACGATCACGTGGGTGTAGTTGCTGTACACCCGGGCCAACGCCCGCACCGGCTGCGGCTGGGTGAACGCCCCGCGCCCGGCGACCGCGTCCGCGGCGGTGTCGGCGAGGCTGAAGGCGATCTCCATGTCGCCACCGGCCAACCGGGTGACGTTCTCCACGGAGGCGCCGGTCGGCTCGGCCCGCGCCTCGTACCCGGGCAGGTGGCGGCTGATCACGTCGGCGTAGCCGCCGCCGAGCTGGTAGTACACGCCGGTGGTGTTGCCGGTGGCCAGGAAGATCCGGCCGCCGTGCCACGGCTGCGGCGCGGGGTCGCCGTCGCCGCAGCCGGTGGCGGCGAGCACGACGACCAGCAGGGCGGCCAGCACCCGCACCGGCCGGGTCACGCCCGGACCGCCGGTTCCAACGCCTCCGCCACCCGTTGGACCAGCGTCGCCGTCTCGTAGCCGATCTGGCCGAGGTCGCAGCCGGGCGCGGCCAGCACCCCGAGCAGCGCCCGTTCGCCCACCGCCATCACCAGCAGCACCCCGCCGTCCATGTCGACGATCTGCTGGCGTACCCGGCCGGCGGACATCAGTCGCGCCGCGCCGACGGTCAGGCTGGCCAGGCCGCTGATCACCGCGGCGAGCTGGTCGACATGGTCGGTGGAGAGGTGGGGCGAGGCGGCCAGCCGCAGACCGTCCTCGGAGACCGCCACCGCGTGCGACACGTCGGGTACCTGTTCGGCGAAGTTGGCCAGCAGCCAGTCGAGGCCGGCGGTCACGGGTGAGGTCATTCGCTTCTCCCAATCGATGTCGTCTGCTGGTTGCGCCGCATCGCGGTGGCCACCCCCTCGGCGAGCGCGGACAGCCGGGCCCGCACCACCTCGGGGTCGAGCAGGTCGTCGGCCGGTCGGGGCGGCGGGGCGTGGTGCAGCGGGGCCGGCAGCTGCCCGCCCCGGACCCGGCGGGGCAGGCCGACCGGTCCGGTCGACGCCACCGGCGTGGGCGCGGTGACCGGCGGGGCCGTCGCGGTGGCCGGTGGCCGGGACGCCGCTCCGGCTGCCGGGGCGGCCGGCCCCCCGGCCGTCGCGTTCCGCGCGTGGACCACCGGAAGGGTGACCGTCGGCGCCTCGGGGACCGCGGCGGAGAGCCCGGCGACGGTGTCGGCGCCGACGCGGTGCACGGCGGGACCGACCGGGCCGACGGTGGTTCCCGCGCCGACCGGCCGCGGCATCGCCGGTACGGGCGGGCGCGGGGTCGCGGGCACGACAGGGCGTGGAGCCGCCGGCACCGGCGTCCGTGGGGTCGCCGGCCCGACTGCCGGGGGCGCACCGGTCCGGGCCGGGAACCAGCCCGCGGCGGGGGAGGGCGGCGGCGCCGGGCGCCGGGCGGGGGCCGGGCGCCGGGAGACCGTCTCGATCCGGGTCAGCAGGGACTCCGGCACCGCCACCTGGGCGACGGTCCCCGCCCCGGTGTGGTGCAGCTGCACCCGCACCCCGTGCCGGGCCGCCAGGTGCGCCACCACGTGCAGACCCATGCTGCCGGCCGCCGCGCTGGAGAGCGTCGCCGGAAAGCGGAGCCGCTCGTTGATCGCCCGCAGGCGGGCCTCGCCGATGCCGATCCCCTGGTCGTGCACGCGCACCGTGAGCCCGTCGACGGTGCGCCGGCCGTCCACCTGCACCGGGGTGTGCGGCGGGGAGTAGACGGTGGCGTTCTCGAGCAGCTCGGCCAGGAGGTGGACCAGGCTGCCCACCGCCGCGCCCTGCACCCCGACCTCGGGCACGTCGATCTCCACCCGTGGGTACTCCTCGATCTCCGCCGCCGCGGCCCGGACCACGTCGGCGACCAGGTACGCGCCCTCGTACGGGCGACCCGGTTCGCCGCCGGCGAGGACCAGCAGGTTCTCCCCGTTGCGGCGCATCCGGGCGGCGAGGTGGTCGAGCGCGAACAGCCGGGCCAGCGCGTCCGGGTCGGTCTCGTCGCGTTCGAACTCGTCGAGCAGCCGCAGCTGCCGGGTGATCAGCGTGCGGATCCGCCGGGCCAGTGCCTCGGCCATCCGGGCGACGTCCATCCGCAGCGCGGCCTGCTCCCCGGCGAGCCGCAGCGCGGCCCGGTTCACCGTGTCGAACGCCTCCGCCACCTGGGCGACCTCGTCCCGGCCCTCGCTCATCCGGGCGGTGAGGCGGGACCCCGCGGCGTCGGCCGGTGGGCCGTGGCCGGACGCGATCGCGGTGATCCGCTCCGGCAGCTCCCGGTGGGCCATGGTGAGCGCGGCGACCCGCAGCTGGCGCAGCCGGCGACTGGTCCGCACCGCGAGCAGCGCCGCGGCGAGCAGTGAGGCCAGCGCGACCGCGCTGGTCGCCCCACCGGTGACCAGGGCCCGCCGCCGGGCGTCGGCGGCCTGGCCGGCGGCCTGCCGGTCCAGCTCCTCGGAGAGCTCCCGGCCGAGCAGGTTGTACCGCCGGATCGCCCCGCTCTGGGCCACGTACCAGGCGTCGCCGTCCGTCTTCAGCCCGGCCGGCTCGACCTCGGCGTTGAGCGCGCTGTCCCGCATCCGCAGCGCGGTGGCGACGTCCGTGCCGGCCATCAGCCGCGCGTACGTGGTCGCGGCGCGCTCGTCCGCGATCCGGGAGAACTCGGCCTGGCGCTGCTCCTGGGCGCCGCGGAGCCGCCCCAGCCGGACCAGCTCCCCACCGGCCAGCTCGCCCCGGACGAAGACGGTGCGGAGCAGGTCGCGTTCCAGCGAGGCCAGGTGCTCCTGGGCGGCGACCGCCGCCACCTCCCGCGCCCCGTTGGCCAGCTCGGTGTCGCGCAGCTGGGCGGGGAGCGCGTCGGCGACGGCGAGCAGCGACTCGACCAACGTCACGTAGCTCGGGTCGCTGGCCGTTCCGTCCAGCGCCACCCGCCGGGTCGGTTCGAGCCGGTCGAGCTGCCCGTCGGCTCCGTCGAGCACCCGCCCGAGGTCCGGGGCGGCCCGGCGGGCCTCCCGGCCGGCGGTGCGGTACCGGTCGACGGCGGCGTCGACCCGCCGGCGCTGGGCGTCCACCAGCGGACGGCCGGCGGAGCCGCCCCGCTGGCGTAGCGCCCCCGTCTCGCCGAGCTCCCGTTCCAGCTCGTGCACGAGGCGCACGGTGGCGGTGGCGGTGCCGGCGAGCACCCGGGCCCGGTCGGCGTCGGCGGTGGCGTCGAGCGCGCTGTCGGTCTGCACGGCGCCCAGGACCACCAGGCCGACCGTGGCGACCAGGATCGGCGCGAGCAGTTGGGTACGGACCGACCAGAGCCGGTCGGTGTGGTCGGCCGGCCGGTGGTGCCGGCGTACGCGGGCGGGGCCGGGGAGCGGCACGAGGGTCTCCCGTGGTGGTCGGGAGCGCCGGGCCCGGACCGGATGGGCCGGGCCCGGCGCGGGGGGTCAGCTCGCGCCGAGGTCGCTCAGGGCCTTGGCGGCGCCACGATGCAGCGGCACCGGGTCGATCTTGCGGGCGTTCGCCAGGTCGATGCCCTTCGCCGCCGGGTTGGCCTGGGCGAGGGCGTCGCGCTTGTCGAAGACGGTCCTGGTGATCGCGCAGGCGACGTTCGCGTCGAGGTTCTTCCGGACCAGCAGCACGTTCGGCACCACGATGGTCGGGGTGTCGGCGGCCGTCCGGTAGGCGTCGGCCCGGATCGTGCCGGCCTGGTACGCGGGGTTCAGCTCGGTCATCTTCGGCAGCAGCGGCGTCACGTCGATGAACTTCACCTTGTCGCCGGCGGTGGTGAAGAGGTCGGTCACGCCGCCGGTGGGCACCCCGCCGGACCAGAAGAAGCCGTCGACGCTGCCGTCCTTCACCCCTTCGACGGTCTTGGCCAGGTCGAGCCGCTGCGCCTGGATGTCCTTGGCCGGGTCGAGGCCGGCGGCTTGCAGCAGCCGGTTGGCGATGACCTCGGTGCCCGACTTCGGGGAACCGGTGGAGATCTTCTTGCCCTTCATGTCGGCGACCGAGGTGATCCCCGAGTCGGCCCGCACGACCACCTGGGTGTAGTTGTCGTAGATCCGGGCGAGCGCCTCGACGGGCTGCGGGGCGGTGAAGCTGCCCTTGCCCTGCACCGCGTTGACCGCGGTGTCGAAGAGCGAGAACGCCACGTCGTACTGGCCGGCGACGAGCTGTTCGACGTTCTGCACCGAGGCGCCGGTCTCGGCCGCGGTCCCGCTCAGCTTCCCGCCGGTGGCGGACGAGAGCTGACCGGCGAGGGCGTTGCCGACCACGTAGTAGACGCCGGTGGCGTTTCCGGTGGCGATGCCGACCCGGGTGTTGCCGGCGACCTCGCAGGTGACCTTGTTGGCGGCGTTGTCGGTGGCCGCGCCGTCCTGACGGCCCCCGCAACCGGCGGTGCCCGCCGCGACGAGGGCGAGCGCGCCCACGCCCGCGGCGATCCGCACGTTGATCCGTCTCACTGTCGTTCCTCCCCAGGAATCGTCGATGGAGCTGTCCACGGCCCGCCGGTCAGACCGGCGGCGCCGCGTCGTACACACACCCCCACCACCGCGATCACGGCCAGCACCAGGCCCACGGTGACGGGTACGGGTTCGAGTCGGAGCAGGCTCAGCCCGGCGAGCGCGCCGAGGATCCGCTCCGGTACGCCGGCCGGTCCGACGCCGGGCAGCCAGCCACCCGCCGCCACGGCGAGCGCGGCCACGCCGAGCGCGGAGAGCACCGCGGCCACCGCGACCCGCTCCGGCCCGCCGATGCCGAGCAGTCCGAGCCCGGCCGGGGTGACCACGAAGGCGATCGGGATGAGGTAGGCCGGCAGGGCGTACCGGAGGGTCTGCCACATGGTCGGGACGAGCCGGCCCCCGGTGACCGCCGCGGCGGCCACCGCGGCGAGCGCGGTCGGCGGGGAGACCTCGGAGAGCACCGCGAAGTAGAAGACGAACATCGCCGCGGCCGGCGCGGCCACACCGAGCTCCAGCAGGGCCGGCCCGATGATCACCCAGCCGATCACGAAGGAGGCGGTGACCGGTACGGCCAGCCCGAGCAGGCTGAGCGCGACGGCGGCGAGCAGCGCGGTGAGCGCCAGCACCACGGCCGGGTCGGAGCTGACCGCCTCCGCCCCGCCGACCAGCAGCGCCGCCGCCTGCGGGCCGAGCCCGGTCTTCGTGGTGGTGGCCGTGATGATGCCGGCCGCCGCGCAGACCGCGCAGACCGCGAGCACGCCGCGCACCCCGGCGCTGAGCGCGCCGACCAACCGGGCCGGGGTGAGCCGGTGCCGGCGGTCCAGGAAGGACAGCGCGGCGGCCAGCGCGGTGGCCGCGACCACCGCCTTCGTGGCGGAGAAGCCCACCGCGAGCAGCGCGATGATCACGAAGAGGCTGAGGAAGTGGTAGCCGGAGCGGGCCAGCAGCCGCCACGGCGAGCCCGTGTCGAGCACCACCGGGCGGACGCCGGAGCGTCGGGCGTCGATCTCCACCGAGAGCAGGATGCCGAGGTAGTACAGGACCGTCGGCACGGTGGCCCAGCCGAGGACCTGGAGGTAGGAGACCCCGAGGTACTCGGCGATGATGAAGGCGGCCGCGCCGAGGGTGGGTGGGGAGAGGATCGCCCCGACGCCGGCGGCGGCCAGCATCCCGCCGGCCCGTTCCGCCGGGTAGCCGGCGCGGCGCAGGATCGGCCAGGTGACCGCGCCGATGCTGACGGTGGTGGCCGCGCCCGAGCCGGAGACGGTGCCGAGCAGGAAGCCGGAGGCGACGGCCGTCCGCCCGGCGGCCGTCCGGGAGCGCCGGAAGGCGGCGGCGGAGAGCTCCACGAAGAACCGTCCGGCTCCGGAGAGGTCCAGCACCGCGCCGTAGACGGTGAAGAGCACGATGTACGAGGCCGCGACGTCGAGCGGGGTGCCGTAGAAGCCGCTGTCGGAGTTGTAGAACGCGTCGATGAGCTGGCCGAAGTCGAGCCCGGCGTGGGCGACCGGCCAGGACTGCGGCAGCAGTCCGCCGTAGTAGCCGTAGCCGAGGAAGAGCAGGCAGACGGCGGGCAGGATCCAGCCGGTGGTGCGCCGGCACGCCTCCAGCAGCAGGAGCAGGAGCAGGCTGCCCATCGCCACGTCCACCCCGACGAGCAGGCCCTGCCGGTCGAGGAAGGCGTCGTACCCGCCGCCGGCGGCGCCGAGGGTGAGCGGCAGGACCGGGTAGAGGCAGCTGGCCAGGGCGGCGGCGGCCAGCGCCCAGTCGGCCGCGGTGGGTCGGGTGGAGACGGGCCCGGTGGCGGGTCGCGGCCGGCCGGGCGGGCGCAGGCCCGCCGGGTACGCCAGGAAGACCATCGGCAGGACGCCGGCCAGGAAAACGATCAGGTAGTACTTGCTGCCCTGGGGCAGCGGGCGGAAGACCTGCGTCAGGGCGAGGAGCGCGATCGCCAGCGTCGTGCCGGTGACCAGGAGACCGACCGGTCCGGTGAGTTCGCGGCCCGGTTTCTCGTCCTCGAATTGCGCAGCCAGTTCGCGCGTCTGCGGGGCCGGGCCGGTGTGGTCGACCGCGGTCGCCGCCTCGGCTGGAATTGGCTGGTCAGGGCCGTCCGGGCGGAGGGTCTCGGCGCCGGAGCCGGCGTACGGCGGCTGCGGAGCGGGACCGTCGGAGGAACGAACGGGCGACACGAGGGGGCACGATACGCGAATTGTCTACACCATGGAACATTGCCGACTGTGATTGCGCTCGGTGATGATGAACGGCGACCGATCACGCAGAGGAAGCGTGTGTTGAATCGGATTTAACAATTGCGGTGGTCGAAATGGTTGACATTCCTCGACGGTCGTTGTCGTCCGAATGGACCTGTCCGGAATGCGGGTGCTCGCCCGGCTGCGTCGGCTCTCCGCCGCCGGAGGGCGTCGGAGTGGATCAACCACGGACCGTAGCGTAAAACACGCTGCGTGGCGACTTCGCCGCCCACCGTCGCCCCGCAAATCGCTTCGAGGGTGTCGGACGCCGCCGGTAGGGTCGCCCGGTGACCACTCAATCGCTCATCCGGGCGCGTGGACTGGTGAAGCGGTTCGGCGACTTCACCGCCGTCGACGGCATCGACGTCGAGGTCCGCGCCGGCGAGGCGTTCGGCTTCCTCGGCCCCAACGGCGCCGGCAAGTCCTCCACCATGCGGATGATCGGCTGCATCTCCCCGCCCACCGCCGGCGAGCTGCGCATCCTCGGCATGGACCCGGTGCGCGACGGCACCGCCATCCGGGCCCGGCTCGGCGTCTGCCCCCAGCTGGACAATCTCGACCCCGAGCTGACCGTCCGGGAGAACCTCACCACCTACGCCCGCTACTTCGGGATCCCGCGCCGGGCGGCCCGGGAGCGCGCCGCCGAGCTGCTGGACTTCGTCCAGCTCACCGAGCGGGCCGACAGCAAGGTCGAGCCGCTCTCCGGCGGCATGAAGCGCCGGCTGACCATCGCCCGGGCGCTGGTCAACGAGCCCGACATCGTGCTGCTCGACGAGCCCACCACGGGCCTCGACCCGCAGGCCCGCCACCTGGTCTGGGAGCGGCTGTTCCGGCTCAAGCAGCAGGGGGTGACCCTGGTGCTGACCACCCACTACATGGACGAGGCCGAGCAGCTCTGCGACCGTCTCGTGGTGATGGACGGCGGGCACATCGTCGCCGAGGGCTCACCGCGCGAGCTGATCGAGCGGCACGCCACCCGCGAGGTGGTGGAGCTGCGCTTCGCCGCCGAGTCGCAGGAGACGTTCGCCGGCAAGCTCGACGGGCTGGGGGAGCGGGTCGAGGTGCTGCCCGACCGGGTCCTGCTCTACGTCCCCGACGGCGACGTGGCGGTCGCCCAGGTGGAGGCGCGCGGCCTCACGCCGGTCAGCGTGCTGGTGCGGCGCTCCAGCCTGGAGGACGTCTTCCTGCACCTCACCGGCCGCACCCTGGTCGACTGAGCCGGGCGGGGGCGACAACAGCGGCGGCGGGCGGTTCACAGTCCGGTGACCACCCGACTACCGTCGGAACGGGTCGCCACCGCGCCGCTGAGCCCGGGCAGAAACGGGGGGACAGGTCGGCCCGGTCGCCGTAGGGTGACCGCGGTCTGTCGTACCTCCGGGGTAGGAAGGCCGTGGTCGGCGGGGAGCGGAACGGGGTGGTCGCGGTGAGCGTGGCGCAGCAGGCGCGGGACCGGGCGCGTCCGCCGCTGCCCCGGGTGCCGGCGCTGGCGGTGCTGGCGCACTACCTGACCGGCTACCGGCGCACCTGGCGGGCCGGGGTCTTCTCGTCGTTCCTGCTGCCGGTGCTGACCGTGCTCGGGTTCGGCGTCGGCGTCGGCGCCTACATCGACCAGGGTGTCGGCGGCGTGCGCTACCTCGACTGGATCGTGCCCGGGCTGATCGCCTCGACCGCGTTGCAGGTGGCGATCGGAGAGTCGACCTGGCCGGTGTTCAGCAACTTCCAGTGGATCAAGACCTACTTCGCGCAGAGCGCCGCTCCGCTGCGGGTGGCCGACATCCTCGCCGGGCACCTGGCCTTCGTGCTGTTCCGGGTGCTCACCACCATCGCCGCGTTCCTGCTGGTGACGGGGCTGTTCGGGGCGCTGCGTTCACCCTGGGCGCTGACCGTCCTGCCGGTGGTGGCGCTGCTCGGTCTGGCCGTGGCGGCACCGACCTTCGCGTACGCCTCGGTGGTCGACAGCGACAGTTGGCTGGCGATGCTGTTCCGCTTCGCGGTGATCCCGATGACGCTCTTCGCCGGGGTGTTCTTCCCGGTCGAGTCGCTGCCGCTCGTGCTGCGCTGGCTGGCGTACGCGACTCCGCTCTGGCACGGCGTCGACCTGTGCCGGGCGGCCACCCTCGGCGTGGCCCCGCAGTGGTCGGTCGCCGGTCACCTGCTCTACCTCGCGGCCTGGGCGCTCGCCGGCTGGCTGCTGGCCCGCCGCGGCTTCCGTCGTCGGCTCGTCGTCTAGGGAGAGGGTGCCCTCGTGGTGAGTCTCGTGCTGCCCCGGCTGGTGGACGTCGCCGCCGCGTCCCGGCGGTCGGTCTCGGTGGCCGAGCGCAACATCGCGGCCCTGCGGTCGGTCTACTGGCTGCTGCTCATCTCGGGGTTCGTGGAGCCGCTGCTCTACCTGCTCTCCATCGGCGTCGGGGTGGGCGCGCTGGTCGGTGACCTCACCCTGGCCGGCGGCGAGGTGGTGTCCTACGCGGCCTTCGTCGCCCCGGCGATGCTCGCGTCGTCGGCGATGACCGGTGCGCTGGCGGAGACCACCTTCAACTTCTTCGGGAAGATGAAGTACATGAAGCTGTACGACGGGGTGATCGCCACCCCGGTGCAGCCGTTCGAGATCGCCCTCGGTGAGCTGGGCTGGGCGATGCTACGGGGCAGCGCCTACTCGGCCGCGTTCCTGGTGGTCATGGTGGTGATGGACCTGACCACCGCCGCACGGGCGCTGGTCGCCTTTCCGGCGGCGGTCCTGGTCGGCTTCGCCTTCGGGGCGCTGGGCATGACCGTCTCCACCCTCATGCGCAGTTGGCAGGATTTCGACCTGATGGGTTCGGCGCAGTTCACCCTCTTCCTCTTCTCCGGCACCTTCGTCCCGGCCGAGGCGTACCCGTCGGTGCTGCGCTGGGTGGTCGAGGTGACCCCGCTCTACCGGGCGGTGCACCTGATCCGTGGCGTCTGCGTCGGCACCGCCGGCTGGTCATGGCTGCTCGACGTGCTCTACCTGCTGGCGGTGCTGCTCGTCGGCCTGTTGGTCGCCTCGCGTCGGATGGGCAGGCTGCTCTACAAGTAGTGGTCGCCGTCACTCGTCGGGTAGCGGGCGGAGCCCGTACGCGGAGCGCCGTGGCGAGCTGGCCCGCGGCGGTGATCCTAGGAGCGCGTCTCAGCTGGTCACCGGTCGGCAACCGACGTGCCCGTCGTGGTGTGTCGTCTGTCACGCCCGCCCCATTTGCTTGACGTAACAAACACGCCACATAATTGACATGTCAATCGCCTGGTCCCGCAGGGTCCGGCGCCACCAGAACCGGTTCAGGGGGGTGACCATGACGACCGGAGACTTCGAACTGGGACTCAACTCGTTCGGGGAAGTCGCCACTGACGGCGACCGCGTCCTGACCGACGCCGAGACCGTGCGGCTGATCGTCGAGGAGGCGCGACTCGCGGAGTCGGTCGGCCTGGACGTGTTCAGCGTGGGCGAGCACTACCGCGAGGGCCACAACGACTCCGCCACGCCCGTGCTGCTCGCGGCGATCGCGACGGCGACCGAGCGGATCAAGCTCGGCACCGCGGTCACGGTGCTCAGCACGAACGACCCGGTACGGCTCTACCACGAGTTCTCGACCCTCGACGCGGTGTCGAACGGCCGCGCCCAGCTCGTCCTCGGACGGGCCTCGGCGACCGAGTCGTTCCCGCTGTTCGGTTACGACCTGGCCGACTACGAGCGGTTGTTCGAGGAGAAGCTCGACCTGTTCATGCGGCTCCAGCGGGAGGAGCGGGTCACCTGGTCGGGCAGCGTCCGCAGCCGGCTGGACGAGCAGCGGCTGCACCCACGGATGCAGCCGGGAGGCATCCCGACCTGGATCGGCGTGGGCGGCAGCCCGCAGTCGGTGATCCGCGCCGCCCGGTACGGGCTTCCCCTCATGCACGCGATCATCGGTGGGCGCCCGCAGCGGTTCGCCGGGAACGTGGACCTCTATCTCCGCGCGCTCGAGCAGTTCGGGCATCCCGCCCAGCCGATCGGGCAGCACTCGCTCGGCATGGTGGCCGACACCGACGAGGAGGCCGTCGAGACCTGGTGGCGGTACTGGCGACCGATCGTGGCGCGAACCGCCGCCGAACGCGGCTTCTACGCGCCCACCCGGCAACGCTACGAGGCCGAGCTCGACCATGGGGCGCTGTTCGTCGGCTCGCCCGAGACGGTCGCGCGGAAGATCGCCGCCGTCGCGCGCGACCTGCGGCTCAGCCGCTTCGATCTCAAGTACGACATCATGCGCCTGCCCCGGGCGGCGCGCACCCGCACGATCGAACTGCTCGGCCGCGAGGTCGCCCCGCGCGTCCGTGAACTGCTCACTCTGGAGGCAAACCATGTCTGATCTCGAGTTCGGACTCGACAACTTCGGTGACGTCCCGCAGGACGACTCCGGCGCGCTCGTCTCCCACGCCGCCGCGATCCGGCAGCTCGTCGACGAGGCGGTGATGGCCGACCAGCTCGGCGTCGACGTCATCGCCCTCGGCGAGCACCACCGGCCCGAGTACTCCGTCTCCACCCCGGAGACCGTGCTCGCCGGCATCGCCACCCGCACCTCGCGAATCAGGCTCGCCTCCGGGGTGACGGTGCTGAGCTCGGACGACCCGGTCCGGGTGTTCCAGCGCTTCGCCACCGTGGACGCGTTGTCGAACGGCCGTGCCGAGGTCATCCTCGGCCGTGGCTCGTTCACCGAGTCCTTCCCCCTGTTCGGCTACGACCTGAGCGACTACGACGTGCTGTTCGAGGAGAAGATCGAGCTGTTCGTCAAGCTGCTCGACGAGAAGCCGGTCACCTGGAGCGGCACCAAGCGCGCCCCGCTCCGGAACGCCGAGGTCTTCCCGAAGACCGAATCGGGGCGCCTCACCACCTGGGTGGGCGTCGGTGGCTCGCCGCAGTCGGTCGTCCGCACCGCCCAGTACGGCCTGCCGCTCATGCTCGCCATCATCGGCGGCCAGCCCGGACGCTTCGCTCCCTACATCGACCTGTATCAGCGGGCGGCCGCACAGCTCGGCACGACCGCGCACCCGGTCGGCATGCACTCCCCGGGCTTCATCGCCGACACCGACGAGGAAGCCAAGGAAATCTACTGGCCGCACTACAAGATCCAGCGCGACCGGATCGGTGCGCTCCGCGGCTGGCCGCCCGTCCGCCGAGCGGAGTTCGACGCCGAGGCGGACCAGGGCTCCCTCTACATCGGCTCACCGGAGACCGTCGCCCGCAAGATCGCCCGCGCGGTCCGCACCCTCGGCGTCGGCCGGTTCGACCTCATCTACGCCGCTGGTGCTCAGCCGGCCAGTGCCCGGCTGCGTGCCGTCGAGCTCTACGGCGCCAAGGTGATCCCCATGGTCCGTGACATCCTCGCCGGCTGACCTGCCGCTCGACGCGGCATCCGGCACGGAGAGAGAACCGGAGAGAAGCATGACCGACATCGTCCAGCAGGGCCCACAGACCCTCGGCATCCTCGGCGCCGGCAAGGTGGGCACCGTCCTCGCCCGGCTCGCCCTGGCCGCCGGGTACAAGGTGCTCATCGCCGGCTCCGGGGACCCCGCGAAGATCGCCCTCACCGTCGACGTACTCACGCCGGGAGCGGTCGCGGTCACCGCCGACGAAGCCGCGGCCCGCGCGGACCTCGTGATCCTCGCCCTTCCGCTCGGCAAGTACCGCACCATCCCCGCGGACGCGCTGCGCGGCAAGCTGGTCGTCGACGCCATGAACTACTGGTGGGAGGTCGACGGCATCCGCGACGACCTCACCGACCCGCGCACGTCCTCCAGCGAGACCGTCCAGGCCTTCCTGCCCGGCTCCCGAGTGGTCAAGGCGTTCAACCACATGGGCTACCACGACCTCGAGGACGAGGCCCGTCCCGCGGGCGAAGCCGGCCGTAAGGGCCTCGCGATCGCCGGTGACGACCCCGCCGACCTCGACACGGTCGCCGCGCTGGTCGACGCGCTCGGCTTCGACCCGGTCATCGCCGGCCCCCTCGCGGCCGGCGTCACCCTCGAACCGGGCACCGACCTCTTCGGGGCCAACGTCGACGCCGACGAGATCCGCGCCAGACTCGACCGGTTCCCGCAGTCGGAACGCGGGCAGCTCATCGCCCGCGCGCGTGCCTGAAGGCGGTACCGCCGACCGGCCGCGGCGGGGCGAAAGCGACTCCGGGGCGACTCGCCGGCCCGGCCGGCCCGCCGTTCTGCGGCGGGTCGGGGTGTCCGAGCGGCCGGATGCCCCGACCCGTCGCGCAGCGCGGGGGGAGGCGGGCGGGTCTGGTGTCCGAGCGGGCGGATGCCCCCACACGCGCGCAGCGCGGCGGGAGGCGGGCGCACGGTCGGTCCCGGCCGTTGGAGATCGCGTTCCTGGTGGTGCCCACCGCCGGGAGTGGGCGCCGGCGTCCCGCCGGATGAGGAGGTTGCTCGACAAGTAGGTGGTTAGCCGTCACTTCCGTCGGGGCATGTCGTGTGGGACCACAGCCGACATGTGAGGGAGGGGCGATGGCCTCCGACGAGTCATCCGCGCGGCGCGGGCGCGACCATGACGACGACCGCACCGCGACCGCCGGCCAGGCCGACGGTGGCGACTCCCGTTCCGAGGGCGGCCACTCGCGGCCCGTCGGCCCGGATGAGGGGCCGGACAGCCCGGCGGAGCTGCCGGGGAGCGGCTGGAAGGCGGCCCTGCGCCGCACCGTGAAGGAGTTCGGCGACGACAGCCTCACCGACTGGGCGGCGGCGCTGACCTACTACGGGGTGCTCTCCATCTTCCCCGGCCTGCTGGTGCTGATCTCCCTGCTCGGTCTGCTCGGCGACCGTGCCACCCAGGGGGTCAAGGACACCGTCAACCAGGCGGTGCCGGAGGAGAACACCCGGAAGATCATCGAAGAGGCCATCGAGCAGGCGGGCGCCTCGGGCGGGTTGGCCAGCGTCGCCGCGATCGTCGGTCTGCTCGCCGCCTTCTGGTCGGCCTCCGGCTACATCGCCGCCTTCATGCGCGCCTCCAACACCATCTACGACGTGCCGGAGGGGCGGCCGATCTGGAAGACCCTGCCGATCCGGCTCGGGGTGACCGCCGTGATCGGCGTGATGCTGCTGGCCTGCGCGGTGATCGTGGTCTTCACCGGTGGCTTCGCCGAGCAGGTCGGTGAGGTGATCGGGGTGGGCTCGACCGTGGTGACGGTGTGGAACATCGCCAAGTGGCCGGTGCTGCTGCTCCTGGTCAGCCTGATGTTCGCCATCCTCTACTGGGCCTCGCCGAACGCGAAGCACGGCGGCTTCCGCTGGGTCAGCCCCGGCGGCGTGCTGGCCGTGGTGATCTGGCTGGTGATCTCCGGCCTCTTCGCCTTCTACGTCGCCAACTTCGGCTCGTACAACAAGACGTACGGTGCGCTGGCCGGCGTGATCGTGTTCCTGGTCTGGCTGTGGCTGAGCAACATCGCGATCCTGCTGGGCGCCGAGTTCGACGCCGAGTTGGAGCGCAGCCGGGCGATCTCCGCCGGTCACTCGGCCGACGAGGAGCCGTACGTCGAGCTGCGCGACGACCGCAAGCTCAAGAAGAAGCGCAACGCCGCCGGGCGTCGCTGACCCTGCCTCCGGAGTCCCTGCCCCGCCGTCCACCCGGACGGCGGGGCAGTCCCTTGTCCACCACCTCCCGCCGCCCGGGAGCCGGACCGGGCCGCCGCCGAGGGGCCGGGTCCCCAAGGTCGTGCTCGATCCTGGAAGTAGTGGTATCGCCGTGCCCGGGAGTCCACTGTTTCCAGGATCGAGCACGACCTTGCGGACCGCGCAGCCGCATCACGTCGAGCCGGGTCGATCATCGGTGTACGCGGCGGGACGGGCGACGCGCCGTCCGTGACCCTTTCCTTGATCCACTATTAGCTTTTGTTCAAACGGACAAAAGTTGGGACCGGATCGGCTGAAGCTATGGACAGGTGCCACGGAAGGCTCCTACTGTGTCGGACACAACACATCGACGTGACGTCAATGTGAACCCCGATCGCGGAGGTGAGTCCCGTGCGGACGGCAGACCCCCTGCACCTGCGGCTGTTGCGGCTGCTCCGCGACGAGGGGCCGGCGTCCCGGGCCGAGCTGGGCGACCGGTTGCAGATGCCCCGGCCCCGGCTGCTCGCCGAGCTGGAGCGGTTGGTCGGCCTGGGTCTGGTGGCCGAGGCGGGGCTGGCCGCGTCCCGGGGCGGGCGGCGCTCCACTCTGGTCGAGCTGAACCCGCAGCTGCGCTTCGCCGCCGTCGACCTGGGCGCCAGCTCCATCGACGTCGAGGTGGTCGACGGGCGGTTGGAGCCGGTCGCCGCCTACGCCGAGGCCGCCGACATCCGGTCCGGGCCGAAGGTCATCCTGCACCGGGTCACCGAGCTGCTGCACAAGGCCCGGGTCGACGGGGCGTACGAGAAGCTGGACGGGGTGGGCGTCGGCGTCCCCGGTCCGGTGAGCTTCCGCGCCGGAGTGCCCGTCTCGCCGCCGATCATGCCCGGCTGGGACCGCTACCCGGTCCGCGAGCTGCTCACCCGCGAGCACGGCTGCCCGGCGGTGGTCGACAACGACGTCAACATCATGGCGATCGGCGAGCGGCACGGCGGGGTCGCCCACTCGGTCGACGACTTCCTCTTCGTCAAGATCGGCACCGGAATAGGGTGCGGGATCTACCTCAGCGGGGAGGTCTACCGGGGCACCGACGGCTGCGCCGGGGACATCGGCCACATCCAGGTCGACGCGCACGGGCCGGTCTGCTCCTGCGGCAACGTCGGCTGCCTCGAAGCCGTGTTCAGCGGCGCCGCGCTGGCCCGCGAGGCCACCGCCGCCGCCCGTACCGGCGCCTCGCCGGCGCTGGCCGAGCGGCTCGCCGCCCGGGGCGTAGTCACCGCGCGGGACGTCGCCGAGGGAGCGGTCGAGGGGGACGTCACCTGCATCCAACTGATCCGCGACGGGGGTCGACGGGTGGGTCAGGTGCTGGCCGGTCTGGTCAGCTTCACCAATCCGTCGATGATCGTGATCGGTGGTGGGTTGGCCCAGCTCGGCCACATCCTGCTCGCCGAGATCCGCAGTGTGGTCTACCGCCGGTCGCTGCCGCTGGCCACCGGCAACCTCCCGGTCGTCCTGTCCGAGCTGGGATCGCGCGCCGGTGTCGCCGGCGCCGCCGTCCTCGCCAGTGACGTGGCCTTCGGGGAGGCATCGTGAGCGCGAGGAGTGAGCCGGTCCTGCGAGCCCCGCAGTCGCGAACGGAGGAGGCACAGTGACCCAGCGATCCGAGGAGACCGTCGTGACAGATGCTCCGTTGGTCGAGGCGCCCGCCGACACCGTGGACGGCGAGGTGGTCCTGCGCCTCACCGACGTGGTGAAGACCTTCCCGGGCGTACGGGCCCTGGACGGGGTCCAGCTGGAGGTGCGCGCCGGTGAGGTGCACTGCCTGCTCGGGCAGAACGGCGCCGGCAAGTCGACCCTGATCAAGGTGCTCGCCGGGGTGCACCGCCCCGACTCGGGGCTCCTCGAGTGGCGCGGCCAGCCCGCCACCTTCGCCAACCCGCAGGCCGCCATGCGCGCCGGCATCGCCACCATCTACCAGGAGCTCGACCTGGTCGAGGATCTCTCCGTCGCGGAGAACGCCTTCCTCGGCCACGAGCCCCGCCGGTTCGGCTTCGTCCGCCGCGGCCACATGGCCCGGCGTACCCGGCAGATCCTCGGCCGGTTGGGGCACGCCGAGATCCCGCCGAACCGGATGGTGCGCTCCCTGCCCGCGGCCGGCAAGCAGATCGTCAGCATGGCCCGCGCGCTGTCGCACGAGGCCCGACTGATCATCATGGACGAGCCGAGCGCGGTGCTCGCCCACGACGAGGTGGGCAACCTCTTCCGGATCATCCGGGAGCTCACCGCGCAGGGCATCGCGGTCATCTACATCTCGCACCGGATGGAGGAGATCCGCGAGATCGGTGACCGGGTGACCGTACTCAAGGACGGCCGGACCACCGCGGCGAACCTGCCGGCCCGCGACACCCCGACCCGCGACCTGGTGAGCCGGATGACCGGCCGCACCATCGAGTACGTCTTCCCGGACCGTCTCGCCGAGACCGCGCCCGGCGCCGAGCTGCTCACGGTGGAGGGGTTGACCCGCACCGGTGAGTTCGCCGACGTCTCGCTCACCGTCCGGGCCGGGGAGATCGTGGGCATCGCCGGGCTGGTCGGCTCCGGCCGCTCGGAGCTGCTGGAGACCATCTTCGGCGCCCGGCGGGCCACCGCCGGCTCGGTGCGGATGTCCGGCCGGGCGCTGCGCGCGGGCAGCGTCGGCGCGGCAGTGAAGGCCGGCATGGGCATGGCCCCCGAGGAGCGCAAGAGCCAGGCGCTGCTGCTCGGCGAGCCGATCTACCGCAACGTCACCCTCGCCACCTTCGGCCGGTACGCCCGGGCCGGCTTCACCGACGCCGGCCGGGAGCGGGCCGAGGCGGATCGCATCGCCGAGAGCCTGGAGCTGCGGCCCCGGGACGTCCGCCGTCCGGTGCGGACCCTCTCCGGCGGCAACCAGCAGAAGGTGGTGGTCGGGCGATGGCTGCTCGGCGACACGAAGCTGCTGCTGCTGGACGAGCCCACCCGGGGCGTGGACGTCGGTGCCCGGGCCGAGCTCTACCAGGTGATCCGCGCCCTCGCCGCCCGTGGCGTCGGGGTGCTGCTGGTCTCCAGCGAGGTCCCCGAGGTGCTCGGCCTGGCCGACCGGGTGCTGGTGATGCGGGAGGGGCGGGTGGTCCGCGAGGCCCCGGCCGGCGAACTCGACGAGAACACCGTGCTCGACCTCGTCATGGCGGGGTCCCTGATGGAAGGCGCACCGGCATGAGTGACGTGACCCCGACCGCGACGCCGGAGCGTTCGGCGCAACTGCCGGCGCAGTCGCCGCCGGTGGACCCGGTGGAGACAGCGGCGGCCAGCCAGCAGGCGGCGGCGGACGAAAAGGCGCCCGCCGGTGCCCGGCTCTCCTGGTGGCGGGGCGACGGGGGTGAGGGCGCCCGCCGCAACCTCGGCCTGCTCGGGGTCCTGGTGGTGCTGGTCGTCATCGGCGCCCTGACCCGCTCCGACCTCTACTCCAACCCCGACTGGGTGTGGGACAACACGCTGACCATCCTCAAGCTGGCGGCCGTCGTCGGCGTGGTCACCGTCGGGATGACCTTCGTGATCATCGGGGGCGGCATCGACCTCTCGGTCGGGGCGATCGTCGCGCTGGCCGGGGTCTGGGCCACCACGGTGGCGACCCAGAGCTACGGCGCCGGCGGCATGATCTTCACCGCGCTGACCGTCGGCCTGGCGGTCGGCCTGGTCAACGGGCTGCTGATCTCCTACGGCCGGCTGGTGCCGTTCATCGCCACCCTGGCCATGCTGGTCGCCGCCCGCGGCCTGGCCGCGGAGATCTCCGCCAAGCAGACGCAGGTGTCGGACAACACCTTCATCAACGGCATCGCCAGCAACAAGCTGCTCGGCATCCCGCTGCTGGTCTACATCCTCGCCGTCGTGGTCGTCGCCGGTTGGGTGCTGCTCAACCGCACCACCTTCGGCCGGCGCACGGTGGCGGTCGGCGGGAACCCGGAGGCCGCCCGGCTGGCGGGCATCAACGTCCGACGGCACACGGTCCTGCTCTACGCGCTCTCCGGCCTGTGCTGCGGCATCGCCGCCATCATGCTCACGGCCCAGGCCAACTCGGCCCAGGCCGCGATGGCGAACCTCTACGAGCTGGACGCGATCGCCGCCGCGATCATCGGCGGCACGCTGCTCAGCGGCGGGCGGGGCACCATCATCGGTTCCCTGCTCGGGGTGGTCATCTTCGCCACCATCACCAACCTCTTCGCCATCAACGGCCTCACCACCGAGGCCCAGAACATGGTCAAGGGCGGCATCATCGTCGCGGCCGTCCTGGTCCAGCAGGTCCAGTTCCGCAGCCTCACCCAGTTCCTGGGCCGCAACCGGCTCACCACCTGATATACCGCAGCACCCGACCCACCGAAACACCTGGGCCACCCGAGCACGACGGTGGCCGGACCCCGCACACCCTTCTCCTCCACACCGCAAACACAGGAGGTCTTCATGACCCAGCACAGTCGCCGCCGACTGCTTCTCGGCGGGGCCGCCGTGGGCGCCGGCGTACTGCTCGCCGGCTGCACCAGCAACGAGGCCACGCCCACCGCCGCGCAGACCAAGGCCGCCGGGCCGGGCGGCAACAACGAGCCGGGCAAGAAGGTCATCATCGGCTTCTCCGCCCCGGCCGCCGACCACGGCTGGATCGCCGCCATCACCAACAACGCCAAGGCGCAGGCCGGGGCGTTCTCCGACGTGGAGTTCAAGTCGGTCGAGGCCGGCGCGGACGCGGCGGCGCAGCGCGCGGCGCTGTCCACGCTGATCTCCCAGAAGCCGGACGTGATCGTGCTGCTGCCGCACGACGGCAAGGAGCTCAACGCCTTCGGCCTGGAGGCGATGAAGTCCGGCATCCCGGTGGTGAACCTGGACCGGGCGTTCCCCGACGCGCGGGCCTACCGGCTCCAGATCAAGGGCGACAACTACGGCATGGGCGTGGCCGCCGCCACGTACATCGTCAACCAGCTCAAGGCCAAGGGCGTCAGCAACCCGATCATCGGCGAGATCCCCGGCATCGACTCGCTGGAGTTGACCCAGGAACGCTCCAAGGGCTTCGCCGACACCCTCGCGGCGAACGGCCTCAAGGTGAACAACCGCCGGCCGGCCGAGTTCACCGCCGACTCCGGGCAGCAGGCCGCCACCGGCCTGTTCCAGGCGCTGCCGAAGATGGACGCGCTCTGGAACCACGACGACGACCAGGGCATCGGTGTCCTCGCGGCGGTCAACCAGGCCAACCGCAAGGAGTTCTTCATGGTCGGCGGCGCCGGCTCCAAGAAGGCGATGGAGGACATCCAGGCCGACAACACGGTGCTGAAGGCGACCGTCACCTACAGCCCGTCGATGGCCTCCTCGGCCATCTCCCTGGCCCGCCTGATCGGCCAGGGCAAGGGCATGTCCGACCTGGTGGAACTCCAGGTGCCCAAGGAGATCGTGCTCGCCTCGGAGACGATCACCAAGGAGAACGCGGGCAACTACCTCAAGCTCGGGTTCTGACACACGGGGGGAGACCCACCTTGTCCACTCACCACAGCGAACTGCGGGTCGGCATGGTCGGCTACGCGTTCATGGGCGCCGCTCACTCGCAGGCCTGGCGCACCGTGAACCGGGTGTACGACCTGCCGGCACGGGCGCGGATGGCGATGATCTGCGGCCGGGACGCCGGGAAGGTCGCCGACGCGGCGGACCGGCTCGGTTGGGACGCGTACACCACCGACTGGCGGGAGCTGGTCAACTCCGACGCGATCGACGTGGTCGACATCTGCACGCCGGGGGACAGCCACGCCGAGATCGCGCTCGCCGCGCTGGCCGCCGGCAAGCACGTGCTCTGCGAGAAGCCGCTGGCGAACACGGTGGCCGAGGCCCGGGGGATGGCCGCCGCCGCGGCCTCCGCCCGAGCCGCGGGGGTACGGTCCATGTGCGGCTTCAACTACCGCCGGGTGCCCGCGGTCACCATGATGCGGCAGTTGATCGCCGACGGCCGGCTCGGAGTGATCCGGCACGTGCGGGCGGCCTACCTGCAGGACTGGATCGTCGATCCGCAGTTCCCGCTGGTGTGGCGGTTGCAGAAGGACAGGGCGGGCTCCGGCGCGCTCGGCGACATCGGCGCGCACATCATCGACCTGACCCAGTTCGTCACGGGTCAGCGGATCACCGGGGTCAGCGCGGTCACCGAGACGTTCGTCAAGGAACGGCCGTTGCCGGCCGGATCCAGCGGACTGGCGGCCACGGTGGACGGCGCCGGTCCGGTCGACGGGAACGGCTCGGTCGACGGGATCGCCTCGGTCGACGGGATCGGCCGGGCGACCGGCACGGTGACCGTGGACGACGCGGCGGTCTTCGTCGCCCGGCTGGACGACGGGTCGCTGGCCACGTACGAGGCGAGCCGGTTCGCCACCGGTCGCAAGAACGCCCTGCGGGTGGAGATCAACGGCTCCCTCGGCAGTGTCGTCTTCGACCTGGAGCGCCTCAACGAGCTGGAGTTCTACGACGCCACCCGGCCCACCGGGGAGCAGGGCTTCACCCGGATCCTGGTGACCGAGGGGGAGCATCCGTACATGTCGGCCTGGTGGCCGCCGGGGCACATCATCGGGTACGAGCACTCGTTCACCCACCAGATGCGCGACTTCGTCGAGGCGGTCGCCACCGGCGCCGACCCGACGCCGTCCTTCGCCGACGCGTTGCAGGTCCAGCTGGTGCTGGACGCGGTGACCCGCTCGGCGGAGCTCGGCTCCCGCTGGACGGAGGTGGAGCCGGCGTTGGCCGCGCTCGCCGTCTGATCAGCCCACCTCCGGCGCCGACCGGCGAGGGACCGGCCGCGGTTGCGCCCCGCGGCCGGGCCGGGGTCGGCGACGGAGGGCGTGCGGCCGGGTCGCTCAGGCCCGGTGGCGCACGCGTACGACGGTCGTCCGGTGCGGCCGGACCGGGATTCCCCGGCCGCACCGGAGGACCGCCACCACCCACGGCGACCCCCGTGGGAGGTCCGGCTCCGGCCGGTCCGTCCACGGTCGCCGCCGCTCGATGTCCGGTCCGGGGTCACCGCAGCCCCGCGACCGGATGCGGGGGAGGCAGGGCCGAGACGCCGACCGGGCCTGCCTGCCAGCCCCGTCCGTCCACTGTGGCCGAGTTCATCGGGCCGGTGCCGGCACCGCCGACGCCGACGCCGATCCGGTGTCACCCCGGGCATTCGGGCGGACGGGGCCCACCCCATCGAACGGTATCTTTACCACGAACCATCTGATATCCATGTAAGCGAATGCACGGGCGGTTCCGTTCCCGACGGGAGGAGCACCATGCGTACGGGTGTCTGGCTGGTGGGGGCGCGCGGTTCGGTCGCGACCACCAGCATCGTCGGAGGGCTCGCGCTGCGGGCCGGGCTGACGGGGCCGACCGGCTGCGTCACCGAGCTGCCCGCGCTGCGGGGCCCCGCCCTGCCGACCTTCGCCGACCTGGTCTTCGGCGGTCACGACGTGGCCACCACCCCGCTGACCAAACGGGCCGAGACGTTGGCCGCCGCCGGTGTGCTGCCGGGCCGGCTGGCCGCCGCGCTCGCCGGCGACCTCGCCACGGTCGAGGAGGACCTGCGCGCCGCCCCCACCGAGGGCAGCCAGCACGACCGGGCCGCCGCGCTCGTCGCCGACCTCACCGCCTTCCGGGACCGGCACCGGCTGGACCGGGTGGTGGTGGTCAACGTCTCCGCCACCGAACCGGCCGCCCGCCCGCACCCCGGGCACGCCGACCCGGCCGCCCTGCGGGCCGCGCTGACCGGCCCGGACGAGGTGCTTCCGCCCAGTTCGCTCTACGCCTACGCGGCGGTCGAGGCGGGCTGCCCGTACGTCGACTTCACCCCGTCCACCGGGCTGCGGCTGCCGGCGCTGGCGACGCTCGCCGCCGCGCGCGGCCTGCCGTACGCCGGGCACGACGGCAAGACCGGGGAGACCCTGGTCAAGTCGGTGCTCGCGCCGATGTTCGCGATGCGGCACCTGGCCGTCCGGTCCTGGACCGGGGTCAACCTGCTCGGCGGCGGCGACGGCGCCACCCTGGCCGATCCGGCCGCCAACGCGGCGAAGGTGGACAGCAAGCAGCGGGTGCTCGGCGAGACCCTCGGCTACCTGCCGCAGGGCGGCACCCGGATCGAGTACGTCGAGGAGCTGGGCGACTTCAAGACCGCCTGGGACCTGATCACCTTCGCCGGCTTCCTCGGCACCGGCATGCGGATGGAGTTCACCTGGCACGGCTGCGACTCCGCGCTGGCCGCGCCGCTGGTGCTCGACCTGGCCCGGCTCACCGCCGCGGCGCACGCCGCCGGCGCGGCCGGCCCCCTGACCGACCTCGCCTTCTTCTTCAAGGACCCGCTCGGCTCGCCCGCCCACTCGCTCGGCGAGCAGTGGCAACGGCTGGTCGAGTTCACCGCCCGGTTGCACGCCGGGGGTGCGGCGTGACCACCCTCGCCGACCTGGCCGAGCTGGTCCGGGCGCCGGCCGCGCTCTCGGTGCCGGGGGACGTGGTCGCCGGCGCCGCCGCGGCCGGGGCGCTCGGCCCGCGTACCGCCGGACTGGCCGGCGCGTCGGTGCTGCTCTACTGGGCCGGGATGGCCGCCAACGACTGGGCCGACCGGGGCCTGGACGCCGTGGAACGGCCGGAGCGGCCGATCCCCAGCGGTCGGGTCACCCCGGCCACCGCGGTCGGCCTGGCCGCCGGGCTCACCGCCGCCGGCCTCGGCCTGGCCGCCGCCGCGGGTGGCCGTCGCGCCACCGCCGTCGCGCTCCCGCTCGCCGCGGCCGTCTGGGGGTACGACCTGGCGGCGAAGAACACCGCCGCCGGTCCGGCCGTGATGGCCGCCTGCCGGGGGCTGGACGTGCTGCTCGGCGCGTCCGGCGGGCGGCTGGTCCGGGCGGTGCCGGCGGCGCTGACCGTGGCCGCGCACACCTGGACGGTCACCGCGCTCTCCCGCCGCGAGGTCACCGGCGCCGACGCCGCGCTGCCCCGGCGTACCCTCGCCGGCACCGCGCTGGTCGCGCTCGCCGCGGCGGCCTCCCGCCGGACCACCCCCGCGGGTCCACGGGCCGGCGTCGCCCTGCTGCCGGCCGCGCTGGCCGGCTGGTACGCCGCCGGGTACGGCGGCGCGCAGGCCCGGGTGGTCGCCGACCCCTCGGCCGGCCGGGTCCGGGCCGCGGTCGGCGCGGGAATCACCGGGCTGCCCGCGTTGCAGGGCGCGCTCACCGCCGGCGCCGGGGCCGGGCCGCTCGGGCTGGCGGTCGCCGCCGCCGCGCCGTTGGCTCGCCGGCTGGCCCGGAAGCTCTCCCCGACATGAGCGGCCTGCGGTTCGGCTACGGGACCAACGGCTTCGCCAACCACCGGCTCGACGACGCCCTGGCGGTCATCGCCGAGCTGGGCTACCAGGGGGTCGCGCTGACCCTGGACCACGACCACCTCGACCCGTTCGCGCCCGGCCTGACCGGGCGGGTGGCCCAGGTGGCCCGCCGGCTGGAGGCCCTGGGCCTGTCGGTGGTGGTCGAGACGGGGGCCCGGTACCTGCTCGACCCGTGGCACAAGCACGCCCCCACGCTGCTGCACGACGAGCCGGCCCGCCGCGTCGAACTCCTCCGCCGGGCCGTCCGGATCGGCGCCGACCTCGGCGCCGAGGCGGTCAGCTTCTGGGCCGGCGTACGCCCCGCCACCGTCGCGCCGGAGACCGCCTGGGACCGGCTGGTCGCCGGCTGCGCGGCGGTCGTCGACGCCGCCGACCGGGCCGCCGTGCCGCTCGGTTTCGAGCCGGAGCCGGGGATGCTCGTCGAGGACATCGCGGGCTGGTGGCGGCTGCGCCACGCGCTCGGCGACCCGGACCGCTTCGGCATCACCCTCGACATCGGACACTGCCGGTGCCTGGAGCCGCAGCCGGTGCCCGACTGCGTCCGCGAGGTGGCCCCGCACCTGGTCAACGTGCAGATCGACGACATGCGCCGGGGTGTGCACGAGCACCTGGAGTTCGGCGCCGGCGAGATCGACTTCCCGCCGGTGCTGGCGGCCCTCACCGAGGTCGGCTACCAGGGGCTGGTCGCGGTGGAGCTGCCCCGGCACTCGCACGCCGCGCCGACCGTGGCCGCCCGGTCCATCGACTTCCTCCGCGCCGCGGACACCGGTCGTCGTCGGGAGTGAAGCAGAGCTGACGGGCGCGTCGAGGTGCCTGCGGAGCAGCACGAGAGAGGAGACGGGATGACACCGGATTCACTACGGGCCGCGCTGCGGGGCGTACCCGATCCCGGCTGGCTGGACGCGGCGCTGCGCCGGGTCGCGGCCGACCCCGCCACGATCACCGCCGCCTTCGCCGCGGCCGGCCGGCGCTGCGGTCGGGGAGAACTGGCCGACCTGCCCGGCTGGAGCGCCGACGAGGCGGCCCGGGCGCTGCTGCTGACCGCGCTGACCGCCGACCACGCCGGGTACGCCGAGGCGCTCTACCGGCACGGCGACGCCGCCGAGAAGCGGGCCGTGCTCAAGGCGCTGCCGCTGCTGCCGATCGGCGCGGCCGGGGTACCGCTGCTGCACGACGCCCTCCGCACCAACGACACCCGGCTGGTCGCCGCCGCCCTCGGTCCGTACTCCCGGCAGCTCGACCCGGCGGCCTGGCGGCAGGCGGTGCTCAAGTGCGTCTTCACCGGCGTGCCGCTGGCCGTGGTGCACGACCTCGACGGGCGCGCCGACGCCGGGCTCGCCGCGATGCTCGCCGGGTTGGCCGCCGAGCGGGAGGCGGCCGGCCGCGCCATGCCCGCCGACGCCCTCGACCTGCTGGACCGGCTCTCCGCCCGGTCCGGCCCGATCAGCGGCGGATCCGGCCGCCCACCGTCCCAGGAGGCGTGACATGCGCATCTTCGACCCGCACATCCACATGACGTCGCGGACCACCGACGACTACGAGCGGATGGCCGCCGCCGGGGTCCGGGCGGTGGTGGAGCCGGCGTTCTGGCTCGGCCAGCCCCGCACCAGCGCGGCCTCGTTCACCGACTACTTCGACTCCCTGATCGGTTGGGAGCCGTTCCGGGCCGGGCAGTTCGGCGTCCGGCACCACGCCACCGTCGCGCTCAACCCGAAGGAGGCCAACGACCCGCGCTGCCGGCCGGTGCTGGACCTGCTGCCCCGCTACCTCGACAAGGACGCCGTGGTGGCGGTCGGCGAGATCGGGTACGACTCGATGACCCCCGAGGAGGACGCGGCCTTCGCCGCCCAGCTCTCCCTGGCCGTCGCCCACGACCTGCCCGCGCTGGTGCACACCCCGCACCGGGACAAGGCCCGGGGGGTCGAGCGGAGCCTCGCGGTGGTCGCCGAGTCCGGCATCGAGCCGGGGCGGGTGGTGCTCGACCACCTCAACGAGGTCACCGTCAAGCTGGTCCGGGACACCGGCTGCTGGCTGGGGTTCTCCATCTACCCCGACACCAAGATGTCCCCACCGCGGATGGTGGAGCTGCTGCGGGCGTACGGCACCGAGCGGATGCTGGTCAACTCGGCCGCCGACTGGGGCCGGTCGGATCCGCTGCTGACCCGGGCCACCGGGGAGGCGATGCTGCTGGCCGGCTTCACCGACGACGACGTCGACCGGGTGCTCTGGCGCAACCCGGTGGAGTTCTACGGGCAGTCCGGCCGGCTCGACCTCGCCGACCTCGACCCGGCCGCCGGCACCTTCGCCGGCAACTCGATCCTGCGCGGCGGTGAGTGATGCGGCTGCGGCACGCCGACGGCAGCACCGTGCACCTGGGCTACTGCACCAACGTGCACCCCGCGGAGGACGTCGCCGGCATCCTCGCCCAACTGGACACCTACGCCGTGCCGGTCCGGCAGGCCCTCGGCGCCGACCGGCTCGGGCTCGGCCTCTGGCTGGCCGCGCCGGCCGCCGCCGAGCTCGCCACCGACCCGGCCGCCCGCGGCCGGCTGCGGGCCGAGCTGGCCGGGCGCGGGCTGGAGGTGGTCACCCTCAACGGCTTCCCGTACGCGGCGTTCCAGGCGCCGGTGGTCAAGGGCGCGGTCTACCGGCCGGACTGGACCTCCGACGCCCGGCTGGACTACACCCTCGACCTGGCGCGGGTCCTGGCCGACCTGCTCCCCGACGACGCGGCCCGGGGCTCGGTCTCCACCCTGCCGCTGGCCTGGCGGCACCCCTGGGACGCCGGGCGCGCCGACGCCGCCCGCCGCCGGCTGGACCGGCTCGCGGCCGGCCTGGCGGCGCTGGAGCGCGACACCGGCCGCCGGGTCCGGGTCGGCTTCGAGCCGGAGCCGGGCTGCGTGGTCGAGCGCACCGACCAGGCGGCCGCGCTGCTGGCCGGGATGGACACCGACCGGCTCGGCGTCTGCCTCGACCTCGCCCACCTCGCCTGCGCCTGGGAGGAGCCGACGGTGGCCCTGGACCGGCTGCGCGCCGCCGCCCTGCCGGTGGTGAAGGTCCAGGTCTCCGCCGCCCTGGAGGCTGCCGACCCGGACGCCGCCGCCACCGCGCTGGCGCGCTGGGTCGAGCCGCGGTTCCTGCACCAGACCCGGGCCGCCGGCTGCGCGCACGCCGCCGACCCCGCCGACCCGGCGTACGCCGCCGACGACCTGGACGCCGCGCTGGCCGAGCGGCCACCCGGACCGTGGCGGGTGCACTACCACGTGCCGCTGCACGCCCCACCCGAGGAACCGCTGGCCTCGACCCTGCCGGTGCTGCGCGCCGCGCTGGCCGCGCTCTACACCGGACCGGTCGCCGGCTGCGACCACCTGGACGTCGAGACGTACACCTGGGGGGTGCTGCCGGCGGCGCGGCGGCCGCGCGGGGACGCGGAGCTGGCCGCCGGGATCGCCGCCGAGCTGGCGTTCGCCCGTGACGAGCTGGTCGCCCTGGGCCTGACCACCCCGGCCACGACGGGGGTACGGCGATGAGCCGGCGGTTGGTGGTGCTGAACGTGGTCGGGCTGACCCCGCGGCTGCTGGCGCACATGCCCCGGCTGCGCGCGGTCGCCGACACCGGGTTCACCGCGGAGCTGGGCACGGTGCTGCCCGCCGTCACCTGCTCGGTGCAGTCGACCTTCCTCACCGGGGAGCTGCCGTCCGGGCACGGGATCGTCGGCAACGGCTGGTACTTCCGGGACCTGGGCGAGGTGCTGCTGTGGCGGCAGCACCACGCGCTGGTCGGCGGGGAGAAGCTGTGGCAGGCCGCCCGCCGGGTCGAGCCGGGCTGGACGGTGGCCAACGTCTGCTGGTGGTACGCGATGGGCGCCGACGTCGACTGGACGGTCACCCCACGGCCGGTCTACCACGCCGACGGGCGCAAGGAGCCGGACTGCTGGACGGACCCGCCGGAGCTGCACGACACCCTGACCGACGCGCTGGGCACCTTCCCGCTCTTCACCTACTGGGGACCGGGCGCCGGGCTGGCCTCGTCGGCGTGGATCTGCCGGGCCGCCGAGCGGATCCTCGCCGACCACGCCCCGGACCTGACCCTGGTCTACGTCCCGCACCTGGACTACGACCTGCAACGCTTCGGCCCGTCCTCGCCCCGGGCAGCGGCGGCCGCGGCCGAGCTGGACGCGGTGCTCGCGCCGCTGCTGGACGCCGCCCGGGCCCGCGACGCGACGGTGGTGGTGCTGTCCGAGTACGGCATCACCGACGTCTCCCGCCCGGTGGACGTCAACCGGCTGCTGCGCGCCGAGGGGCTGCTGCGGGTCTACACCCAGGCCGGCATGGAGTACCTGGACCCGTGGACGTCGCGCGCCTTCGCGGTCGCCGACCACCAGGTGGCCCACGTCTACGTCCGCGACCCGGCCGACGTGCCGGCGGTGGCGAAGCTCTGCGCGGCGTTGCCGGGGGTGGCCGAGGTGCTGGACGCCGACGGCAAGGCGGCGGCCGGGCTGGACCATCCGCGCGCCGGTGAGCTGGTGCTGGTGGCCGAGCCGGACGCCTGGTTCACGTACTACTACTGGCTGGACGACGCCCGCGCCCCGGACTTCGCCCGCAACGTGGACATTCACCGGAAGCCGGGTTACGACCCGGCCGAGCTGCTCTTCGACCCGGCCGGACCGGCGGCGGCGAAGCGCCGGGCGGCGGTGGCGCTGGCCCGCAAGAAGCTCGGCATGCGCTACCTGATGAGCGTGGTGGGGCTGGACGCCGGCGCCCGGGCGGTCCGGGGGTCGCACGGACGGCTCCCCGCCGACCCGGCGGACGCCCCGGTGCTGCTCTGCTCGGACCCGGCCGCCGCCCGGGACCGGATCGCGGCGACGGAGGTGAAGGGCCTGCTGCTGGAGCTGGCCGGGCTGGTGCCGGACGGGTCCACCCCGCCGGCCGGACGGCCCGGGGAGGGACGGTGACCATCACCGCGGCCCCGAGCGACGTGAGCGGGCTGCGGGAGCGCTTCGACGCCGAGCTGGCGGCCTTCCTGGACCGGCAGGGGCCGGACTGGCCGGACGGCGCGCCGCGGGGCATCTTCGCCGCCCTGCACCGGTTCGTGCTGGCCGGCGGGAAGCGGCTGCGTCCCCTCTTCTGCTACTGGGGCTGGCGCGGCGCGGGCGGCGGGGACGACCGGCCGATCGTGGTGGCCGCGGCGGCGCTGGAGCTGTTCCACGCGTTCGCGCTGATCCACGACGACATCCTCGACGGCAGCGACCGCCGCCGGGGCGCCCCGTCGGTGCACCGGCTCTTCGCCGACCTGCACACCCGCTCCGCCTGGCGGGGCGACCCGGAGGCGTACGGGCGCAACACCGCGCTGCTCTGCGGTGACCTCTGCGCCGCCTGGTCGGACCAGATGTTCCACGAGTGCGGGCTGAGCACCGCCCAGGTCTGCCGGGGGTACGCGGTCTTCGCCCGGATGCGCACCGAGGTGATCGCCGGGGAGTACCTGGACCTGGTGTCCGGGGTCGGCGACGGCTCGGTGGCCAGCGCGCTCACCGTGATCCGGATGAAGGCGGCCCGGTACACGGTCACCCGGCCGTTGCAGATCGGCGCGGCGCTGGCGGGCGCGGAACCGGAGCTGATCTCCGCGCTCACCGACTTCGGCGACCCGCTCGGCGACGCGTTCCAGCTGCGCGACGACGTGCTGGGCGTCTTCGGCGATCCGGCGGTGACCGGCAAGTCGGCGCTGGACGACCTGCGGGAGGGCAAGCCGACGGTGATGATGGCGCTGGCCCGGGACGCCGCCGACCGGGCGCAGACCGCCCGGCTGCGTGACCTGCACGGCAACCCCGACCTGGACGAGAGCGGCGCCGCCGAGCTGCGGACGATCATCGAGGCGACCGGGGCCCGGGACCGGATCGAGCAGCTGATCCAGGTCCGCGCCGAGGCCGCCCGGACCGCCCTGGACCGGGCGCCGCTGGGGGAGCCGGCCCGGACGGCGCTGGCCGGCCTGGCCGACCAGGCGGTGCGCCGCCGGAGCTGACATCCGGCGGCACCCCCGGGGAGCAGGCCCCTTCCGTTGACGTGTCCGCTCACTTTCAACTGGATGAACAAAAGTTCGGACGGGTCCGGCAGAAGGTATGGACAGCCAAATCGATCCGCCTTAATGTTCGTGCCATCACGAACATGTTTCGTCGAGGTGAACCGGCGGCGCGGTAACCCATCGACTGGTGACCTTCGGTGCGCGGCCCCCGCCCCGGGCCGGAGGTCACGGCCGGCCGGGCGGCACCCGGGCGGCCCTGCCGCAATCCCCCTACACGGCATCCGGCGCGTCGGCGCGCGCCCGCCTGGCAGTCACCGTCAGGAAGGGACAGTCAATGTCCACACAGGACCACACCACCCACCGCTCCCGACGATGGTTCTCCGGCGCATCGGCCCTGCTCCTGGTGGCGGCCGCCGGCACGATCGGCCTGGCCGGTCCGGCCGCCCTCGGCGGACCCACGCCGGCCCAGGCCCACCCCATCGTCGGCACCGACTTCCAGCAGGTCACGCTCGCCAAGGGCGCCGCCGAGGTCGGCGAGCCCATGACCATCGCGGTGCTGCCGGACCGGTCGGTCCTGCACACCGCCCGCAACGGCACGGTGCGTCGTACCGACGCCAACGGCACCACCTCGGTGATCGGCACGCTCTCGGTCTACACGCACGACGAGGAGGGGCTCCAGGGCGTCGGGGTGGACCCGAACTTCGCCACCAACCGGCACGTCTACCTCTACTACGCACCGCCGCTGTCCACCCCGTCCGGCGACGCGCCGTCCACCGGCAGCGACTTCTCCGCCTGGCAGGGCGTCAACCGGCTCTCCCGCTACACCCTGAACAGCGACTTCACCCTCAACACGGGCAGCAAGGTCGACATCCTCGACGTACCGGCCGACCGGGGCATCTGCTGCCACGTCGGCGGTGACATCGACTTCGACGCCGCCGGCAACCTCTACCTCTCCACCGGCGACGACACCAACCCGTTCGACTCCTCCGGCTACGCGCCGATCGACGAGCGTACCAACCGCAACCCGGCGTACGACGCCCAGCGCACCTCGGCCAACACCAACGACCTGCGCGGCAAGATCCTGCGGATCAAGGTGAACGCCAACGGCACGTACTCGATCCCGTCGGGCAACATGTTCGTCGACTCCGACCCGAAGACCCGTCCCGAGATCTACGCGATGGGCTTCCGCAACCCGTTCCGGATGAGCGTCGACAAGGCCACCGGCATCGTCTACGTCGGCGACTACGGCCCGGACGCCGGCACCACCAGCAGCCGCGGCCCGAGCGGCCAGGTCGAGTTCAACCGGGTCACCGGTCCGGGCAACTACGGCTGGCCGTACTGCACCGGCACCAACACCGCCAACGAGACGTACGCGGAGTGGGACTTCGCCAACAACACGGCCGGGGCCAAGTACAACTGCACCGGCGGGCCGACCAACAACTCGTTCCGCAACACCGGCCTGACCACCCTCCCGGGCGCCAAGGCCGCCTGGATCCGGTACGCCGGCGACGCCGGCAGCCCGCCGGAGTTCGGTGGCGGCTCCGAGTCGCCGATGGCCGGCCCGGTCTACCGCTACAACGCCTCGTCGACCTCCACCACCAAGTTCCCGCAGGGCTTCGACGGGCAGTTCTTCGCCGGTGAGCTGGGCCGGGGCTGGGTCAAGCCGATCCACGTCAACAGCGACGGTTCGCCGGGCACGATCGAGAACTTCCCGTGGAACGGCAAGCAGGTCATGGACATGGCCTTCGGGCCGGACGGCGCCCTGTACGTCTTGGACTACGGCACCGGCTACTTCAACGGTGACGCCAACTCGGCGCTCTACCGCTACGACTACATCGCCGGCGGCAACGCCGCGCCGACCGCGGTCGCCACGGCGGACAAGACCTCCGGCGCGGCCCCGCTGACCGTCGCGTTCTCCTCGTCGGGCTCCTCCGACCCGGAGGGTGGCACGCTGACCTACTCGTGGAACTTCGGTGACGGGACCAGCTCCACCGCGGCGAACCCGACCAAGACCTTCAACAGCAACGGCAACTACACGGTCACGCTGACCGTGACCGACCCGCAGGGCGCGACCGGCACCGCCAACGTGACCATCGGGGTCGGCAACACCGCCCCCACGGTCACCATCACCAGCCCCGGCAACGGCCAGTTGTTCAACTACGGCGACACCGTGCCGTTCAGCATCACGGTGACCGACCCGGAGGACGGCACCATCGACTGCACCAAGGTCAAGATGACCTACGTGCTGGGCCACGACAGCCACGGTCACCAGATCACCTCGAAGACCGGCTGCTCCGGCTCGATCACCATCCCGGTCGACGGTGAGCACGACGACGCGGCGAACATCTTCGCGATCTTCGACGCCGAGTACACCGACGCGGGCGGGCTGACCACCCACACGCAGCACACCCTCCAGCCGAAGAAGCGGCAGGCGGAGCACTACAAGACCTCCTCGGGCATCGCCCAGTACAGCAAGGCGACGGCGGAGGGCGGCAAGACCGTCGGCAGCATCGACAACGGGGACTGGATCGCGTTCGAGCCGTACAGAATCAACAACGTGACCTCCTTCAGCGCCCGGGTCTCCTCCGGTGGCGCCGGCGGCACCCTCCAGGTGCGGGCCGGCTCGGCCACCGGCACCGTGCTCGGCTCGGCCACCGTGCCGGTCACCGGTTCCTGGGAGACCTTCCAGAACGTCACCGGCACCATCTCCAGCCCGCCGGCCGGCACCACCACGCTGTACCTGACCTTCGCCGGCGGCGCCGGGGCGCTCTTCGACCTGGACTCGTTCACGTTCACCACGGGCGCCGGCGGTGGCGGGACCGGTCCGGTCGTCGGGCTCGCCGGCAAGTGCCTCGACGTGCGCAACGCGGCGACCGCCGACGGCACCCAGATCCAGATCTACACCTGCAACGGCAGCACGGCGCAGACCTGGACGGTGACCCCGAACAGCACCGTCAAGGCCCTGGGCAAGTGCCTGGACGTCTCCGGCGGCGCCTCGGCCGACGGCACGAAGATCCAGCTCTGGACGTGCAACGGCTCGGGCGCGCAGAACTGGTCCGCCCAGGCCGACGGCACGCTGAAGAACCCGCAGTCGGGCAAGTGCCTCGACGTCTCCGGCAACAACTCCGCCGACGGCACCGCCGTGCACCTGTGGACCTGCCACACCGGCGCCAACCAGAAGTGGACCCTGCCCTAACCGCACGCCAGGGGCCCCCGGTCCACGCCTCGCGCCGCTCCGGGGGCCCCGATCAACCCCACTCAGCTCGACAGCCCGCAACCCCGCAGCCCGCGGCCCTCCGCCGGCAGCACCAGTCAGGAGAGCGACATGCGCAGACTCCTCCGACCCGTCCTCGGCGCGGCCACCGCCGTCCTCGCCGCCGTCGCCTGCACCATCCCGGCCAGCCCGGCGTCCGCCGCCGACGCCCCCTACGACGTGCTGGTCTTCTCCAAGACCGCCGGGTTCCGCCACGACTCCATCGCGGTCGGCACCCAGGCCATCCGTGACCTGGGGGCGGCGAACAGCTTCACCGTCACCGCCACCGAGGACGCCGCCGCCTTCACCACCGGCAACCTGGCCCAGTACGAGGCGGTCGTCTTCCTCAACACCACCGGCGACGTGCTCAACGCCACCCAGCAGACCGCCTTCGAGTCGTACATCGGCTCCGGCGGCGGCTTCGTCGGCGTGCACTCCGCCGCCGACACCGAGTACAACTGGTCGTTCTACGGCAACCTGGTCGGGGCGTACTTCGCCTCGCACCCGGCCATCCAGCAGGCGAACGTCAAGGTGGAGAACCGGGCGCACGCGGCCACCGCCCACCTGCCGCAGACCTGGACCCGCACCGACGAGTGGTACAACTACACCACCAACGCCCGGTCCACGGCCCGGGTGCTGGCCACCCTCGACGAGTCGTCCTACTCGGGCGGCTCGATGGGCGCCGACCACCCGCACGCCTGGTGCAAGACCTACAGCGGTGGCCGGGCCTTCTACACCGGCGGCGGCCACACCCAGGCGTCGTACTCGGAGGCGGCGTTCCGGGCCCACCTGCTCGGCGGCATCCGGTACGCGGCCGGCCGCACCAAGGCCGACTGCCGCGCCGAGACCGGCTACACCGCGCTCTACAACGGCTCCACCACCGGCTGGTCGCAGGCCGGGCCGGGCAGCTTCACCAACACCGACGCCACGCTGACCTCCGTTGGCGGGCTGGGCATGCTCTGGTACAGCGCGAAGGAGTTCACCAACTACTCGCTGAAGCTGGACTGGAAGCTCGCCGGGGACGACAACTCGGGCGTCTTCATCGGCTTCCCGCCGTCGAGCGACCCGTACTCGGCGGTCAACAACGGCTACGAGGTGCAGATCGACGCCACCGACGCCGCCGACCGCACCACCGGCGCGGTCTACACCTTCAAGTCCGCCGACCTCGCCGCGCGGGACGCGGCGCTGAACCCGCCGGGGGAGTGGAACACCTACGAGCTGCTCGTCGAGGGGGAGCGCCTCCAGATCTTCCTCAACGGGGCGAAGATCAACGACTTCACCAACACCAACCCGGCCCGCTCGCTCGCCGGCCACATCGGCATCCAGAACCACGGCAACGGCGACGACGTGTCGTTCCGCAACATCCGCATCAAGGAGTTGGGCTCCACTCCGGGCGGGAACACCACCGTCCAGGCCGAGTCGTTCAGCTCGGCCAGCGGGGTCCAGCCGTTCACCAAGGCCGGCGCCAACGGCGGGCAGACCCTCGGCTACATCGACCCGGGCGACTGGGCCGCGTACAACGGGGTGGACCTGACCGGGGTGGCCTCGTTCAAGGCCCGGGTGGTCTCCGGCGGAGCGGGCGGCACCATCCAGGTGCGTACCGGCTCCACCACCGGCACGGTGCTCGGCTCGGTCGCGGTGCCGAACACCGGTAGCTGGACCACCTACGCCGACGTCACGACGAACCTCAGCGGGGTGCCGTCCGGCACGCAGAACCTCTACCTGACCTTCACCGGCTCGGGTACCGGGCTCTTCGACGTGGACGACTTCACCCTGGTGAAGGGGTCCGGCACCGGCGGGACCGGCCCGATCAAGGGCTTGGCCGGCAAGTGCCTGGACGTGCGCAGCAGCGGCACCGCCGACGGCACCCAGATCCAGATCTACACCTGCAACGGCAGCACGGCGCAGACCTGGACGGTGACCCCGAACAGCACCGTCAAGGCCCTGGGCAAGTGCCTGGACGTCTCCGGCGGCGCCTCGGCCGACGGCACGAAGATCCAGCTCTGGACGTGCAACGGCTCGGGCGCGCAGAACTGGTCCGCCCAGGCCGACGGCACGCTGAAGAACCCGCAGTCGGGCAAGTGCCTCGACGTCTCCGGCAACAACTCCGCCGACGGCACCGCCGTGCACCTGTGGACCTGCCACACCGGCGCCAACCAGAAGTGGACCCTGCCCTGACCTGACCCGACATGAGCACCCGATCGCGGGGCCCCTGCCACGGCGGGGGCCCCGCGGTCCGTGCCGCTCCGGCCGGGTCCGACCGGGCCCGGCGGCGGCGCGCGGCGGTCCGACGTGCCAGCTCCGACGCCGGCCGGCTGCCGTACCTTGGCCGCATGGGGCACCTCGCGGACTGGCGTCGGGTGGCGCGGGCACACCCGACGGGGGCCGACGCGCTGCTGGCCGCCGCGAAGCGCTGGCCGGTGCTCGGCGCCAAGGTCGCGGTGCTCGCCGGCGTCTCCCTGGCGGTGCTGGCGCCCACCGCGCTGCTCACCTTCCTCGGCGGGCAGGGCATCCTCGGCGCGGAGGGCACCTCCCTCGGCGACGAGGGGGTGCTGCGGGCCGTTCTCGGCGCGGCCTGCTACCTGGCCGGGGTCGGCGTGCTCGGCATGGCGCTCGGCATGGCGCTCGGCGCGCTGCTGCGCAACACCGCCGGGGCGATCACCAGCGTGGTGGCGCTGCTGCTGGTGCTGCCCGGGCTGGTCTCGCTGCTGCCGGAGGGATGGTCGGACGCCATCTCCCCGTACCTGCCGTCGAGCGCCGGGCAGGCGTTCATGTCGATCTCGTCGCCGGACCTGCTCTCCCCGGGCGCCGGACTGGCGGTCCTCGCCGGCTGGTTGGTGGCCCTGCTCGGCGCGGCCGTGGTGCTGCTGCGCCGCCGCGACGCCTGAGCGCCCGTCGTGGGCCGGTGCGGGCTCTTCCGCACCGGCCCACGCGGTCCTAGAGTGGGGGCGGCGACCGTACGGTCGCCGGTGACCCGGCGGGAGGCGCAACCCGTCGGGCCCAGGTGCGTCCGCACCCACCGGCGAACCGGCGCGGCCGCCCGTGCACCGGCCACCCTCGCCCCGGTCCCGTTCAGGAATCCCCCTCACGACAGGGGAGACAGACGATGGCGCGACCGATCACGCTCTTCACCGGCCAGTGGGCCGATCTGCCGTTCGACGAGGTGTGCCGGCTCGCCTCCGAATGGGGCTACGACGGGCTGGAGATCGCCTGCTGGGGCGACCACTTCGAGGTCGACAAGGCCCTGGCCGACGACTCGTACGTCGAGCGCAAGCGGGAGACCCTGGCCAAGCACCACCTCCAGGTCCACGCGATCTCCAACCACCTCGTCGGCCAGGCGGTCTGCGACCACCCGATCGACGAGCGCCACCAGGGCATCCTGCCGCCCCGGATCTGGGGCGACGGCGAACCCGAGGGGGTACGCCGCCGCGCCGCCGAGGAGATGAAGGACACCGCCCGGGCGGCGGCGAAGCTCGGCGTCGACACGGTGATCGGCTTCACCGGCTCGTCCATCTGGCACACCCTGGCGATGTTCCCGCCGGTGCCGCCGGAGATGATCGAGCGCGGCTACCAGGACTTCGCCGACCGGTGGAACCCGATCCTGGACGTCTTCGACTCCGTCGGCGTGCGCTTCGCCCACGAGGTGCACCCCAGCGAGATCGCTTACGACTACTGGACCACCCGGCGCACCCTGGAGGCGATCGGGCACCGGCCCGCCTTCGGGCTGAACTGGGACCCGTCGCACTTCGTCTGGCAGGAGCTGGACCCGGTGAACTTCATCCTCGAGTTCGCCGACCGGATCTACCACGTCGACTGCAAGGACGCGAAGGTTCGCACCGGCGACGGCCGGCGGGGCCGGCTCTCCTCCCACCTGCCCTGGGCGGACCTGCGCCGGGGCTGGGACTTCGTCTCCACCGGGCACGGCGACGTGCCCTGGGAGGACTGCTTCCGGGCGCTGAACGCCATCGGGTACGCCGGGCCGATCTCCATCGAGTGGGAGGACGCCGGGATGGACCGGCTGGTCGGCGCGCCGGAGGCGTTGCAGTTCGTCCGCCGGCTCGCCTTCGACGCCCCGACGGCGGCCTTCGACGCCGCGTTCAGCAGCAAGGACTGACCCGGCCGGGCCCGGGCGGCCCGACCGACCCTGACCTCCCGCTTCGGTCGGGAGACCCCTCGGGTCGGTCGGGTCGCCCGGGGCGGTCATCCGGCGGCGAAGGCCTGTTCGCTGATCAACCGGGCCGCGCCCACCACGGCGGCCCGCTCGCCGAGGTCGGACAGGACGATCGGCATCGTCCCGGTGGTCAGCGGCGCCGACCGGCGGTAGACCACGGCCCGGATCTCGGCCAGCAGGGTGTGCCCGAGACCGTCCGGGGCGCCGCCGATGATCACGATGCCGGGGTTGACGAAGCTGACCAGCCCGACCAGCACCTGGCCCAGCCGGCGGGCGGCGTCCCGCACCACGGCCTGCACCGCCGGGTCGCCTCCCGCCGCCGCCCCGACGACGTCCGCCATGGTCAGGGTGCCGGCCTCGGCCAGCCGGTCGGCCAGGGCGGGGGAGCGGCCCGACCGCGCCGCGTCGAGCGCCGCGGCGACCAGCCCGGCCTCCCCGCAGTACGCCTCCAGGCACCCCGCCTCGCCGCAGCCGCAGCCCGGGCCGTCGTCGTCGAGCCGGAGGTGGGCGATGTCGCCGGCGCCGCTCGTCGCGCCCCGGTGCACCGCGCCCCGCAGCACCAGGCCGCAGCCGATCGCGTTGCCGAGCTTGACGTACAGGAAGTCGTCGAAGGTACGGCCGGTCCCGACGTGCTGCTCGCCGAGCGCCATCACGTTGGCGTCGTTGTCGACCAGCGTCGGGCAGCCCAGCTCGGCGCCGAGGGTGTCCCGCACCGGGAAGCCGTGCCAGCCGGGCAGGGCTCCGGGGGCGAGCGGGGTGCCCTCCCGGAAGGCGACCGGCCCCGGCAGGCCGACCCCGACCCCGGTGAGCTGCTCCAGGCCCAGCTCCGCCTGCAGCTTGCCGACCAGCTCCCCGGCCCGGGCGACCACCGGCCCCGGACCGGACCGGCCGTCCGCCGGCTCGCGGAGCTGCGCCAGCACGTTCAGTTCGCCGTCGGTGACGGCGACGGTGAGCCGGTCCGTGCCGATCACGACGCCGGCGAAGCGGACCGTGCCGGCGACGCGGAGCAGTGACGACCGTCGACCGCCGCGGGAGGCCGCCGGCCCGGCGGTCTCGACCAGGCCCAGCTCCACGAGCCGGTCCACCTCCGCGATCAGCCGCGACCGGGACAGGCCCACCGCGTCGCCCAGTTCCACCCGCGACCGCGGGCCGTCGTCGCGCAGCAGCCGCAGCAGTCGTGCCTGGTACGCGTTCTCCGGTCGGACGGGAACCATCGCCACCACCTCCTCCGGCCGGAGTCTGCCACGGCGGTGTTACGGCCGATGGCGCGAGTGGCCGCACCCGGCGTTCCGGGTGCGGCCACTCGATCGACGGTCGGGTCCGTCAGCCCCGCAGACCCGACATGTGCTGGTAGCTCACCTCGGCGTAGCGCAGCGAGCGGCCCGGGTCGGCGCTGCCGCCCGGCGCGTTGTCCTGCTCCCACATCGGGTTGTGGTAGCCCTTGGCACCCATGTTGGCGAAGAAGGTGCCGTAGTCGATGTCGCCCTGGCCGAGCGGCACCATGTCGTAACCGCTGGTGGTGTTCGGGTTGAACGCGCCGTCCTTGGCGTGGAACAGCGGGAACCGGATCGGCTGGGCCGCCACCGTGGCCAGCGGGTCGAAGACGTCGGTCCGCGTCACCCCGTCCGGGTCGGTGTAGCTGCGGAACCGGTGCTGGGCCACGTGCGCCCAGTAGATGTCCATCTCGAACCAGACGTACTCCGGGTCGGTGAGCCCGATGAAGTACTCCAGCTTGCGCACCCCGGAGGACCGGGTGGGCCGGCCCAGCGCGTCCAGCGGCCCGCTGTCGAGCAGGAAGTTGTACGCCGCGTCGTGGTTGTGCGTGTAGAGCTTGAGACCACGGGCGGCGGCCAGCTGGCCGAGGGTGTTCCACCGGTCCGCCGCCGCGTCCCAGTCGGCCTTGTAGTTGCTGCCGGTCGGGTCGTTGCCGGTGCCGATGTGGGTCATTCCCAGCGTCTCGGCGATGTCGAGCTGCTGCTCGAACGCGGCGAGGGTCGTCGGGTTGATGGTGCTCGGGATGGAGGCGTGCGAGCCGTTGGCCCGCAGCCCGTTGTCGTCGAGGATCTTGCGGATCTCGGCTGCGGTGATCTGCCGGCCCAGGATCGAGACGTGCTGGTTGTAGCCGGCGAACTCGACCTCCTTGTAGCCGATCTCGGCGAGCCGGGCGAGCACCCGCTCGAAGCCGTACGGCACCCCGGTGGCGTCCGGTGCCGCGCCGATGCGGTCCCGGACGCTGTAGAGGATGATGCCGCGCTTTCCGGTCGGCACGAGCAGTCCGTTCCCGGCGGCTCCGGCGGCGGGCGCCCAGCCGGCGGCCCCGACGGCGGCCGCGCCGGCGACGCCGGCGAAGGCGCCGAGGATCCGGCGACGGCTCATTCCGTGCTGTCTGTCGTTCATCTGCTGCTGCCCTTCTCGGTGCTGGTGACGGGTGGTTCGGGCCGGGGCCGCCGGGCGGCGGCCCCGGCCCCGGCGGCCGCTAGGGCGCGACGCCGATGCCCTGGCCGGCGAACTCGACCCAGTTGAGGTTGCCGAAACCACTGGTCGGGCCGCCGGGAACGGTCTTGAACACGAGGTAGAGCCGGTGCGTGCCGCCCGGGTCGGTGATCGGCACGGTGGTGCTGGTGAAGGCGTTGTTGCCGGTGGTCGCGTTGACCGTGGCGGTGGTCAGCAGCGGACCGGTGGGGGAGTCGAGCCGGAGTTCGACGCCGAACCGGGGCTGCCCGGCGGTGGCCGCGCTGCCGCCGGAGGTACGCAGCGTCACCGACTGCATGTCGTGCAGGTTGACGGTGTTGTTGACCGCGATCCAGTCGCCCGGGTCGAGGCTGCCGCGCTGCTGCCCGCCGCCGGTGTCCGCGCTGGTGCCGACGGTGGTGCCGGACTCGCTGGCGGCGAACTCGACCTCCTGCCGTTTGGCCTGGATGATCTGCTGGTCGACGGTGGTCAGCGCCGGCTGGCCGTTGGCGCCGCCGTCGGTGTACGACGCGCTGACCACGCCGTAGATGTAGCCGCCGTGGGACGCGTTGTCCGGATCGGTCGGCAGCACCCCGGAGCAGCCGAACTGGTTGGCCTCGCCGTGGCCGTGCTGGTCGTGCCCGAGGACGAAGGTCACCTCGACCTTGGCGCAGTCGACCGGCCCGTCCTCCGGGTCGGTGACCGTCACCGACCAGGGGATGTCGTCGCCCCAGCTGAAGAAGCCACCTTCCAGCGGGGTGGTGACCGTGACGGTCGGCGCGGTGTTGCCGACGGTGATGGTGGTGTTCGCCGACGCGCTCTTGCCGCTGGAGTCGGTCACCGTCAGCCGGGCGGTGTAGACCCCGTTGGCGGTGTAGGTGTGCGACGGGTTCGGGTCGACCGAGTCGGTGCTGCCGTTGCCGTCGAAGTCCCAGGCGAACGAGATCGAGTCCGCCGGGTCGGGGTCCTTGGAGCCCTCGCTGGAGAAGGCGACGGTCAGCGGCGCGAGGCCGTTGGTGGGCGTCGCCGTCAGCACGGCGTTCGGTGCCCGCAGCCCCTTGACGTAGCTGAACTTCAGCATCGCCGCGTCCGGGTTGACGTTGAAGAACCCGTCGCCGTACGTCAGCAGGTAGAAGTTGCCGTCCGCGCCCCAGCGCATGTCCATCGGGTTGTCGCAGAGGAACGGCTTGCTCGCCGTGGTGGGCGCCTGGCCACAGTTCAGCACGTTGTTGATCTTCAGGATGTCGCCCTTGGCGTCCAGCCGGACCTCCTTGAGGGTGTCCCGGGTGAACTCGCCGAAGAAGACCGCGCCGTCGTAGTACTCGGGGAACTTCGTCTCCGACCTCAGCTCCGGGTCGAAGTCGTAGCGGGCGGCCCCGTGCGGCCCGACACCACCGGTGCCGAGTTCGGGGAAGAGCACCGGGCAGGTCTGCGTCGGCGTCGACAGGTAGGACTCCGGGCACGGGGTCGGCGCCTGGAACGAGTACCAGAGCTCGGACCTCTCGACCGCCGGCAGGTCGGTCAGGCCGGTGTTGTGCCGGGAGGTGTTCCTCGGCGCCGCGCAGTCGAAGGGCGCGACCGGGGAGATCGGGCTGGTGGTCCAGTTCATCTCGACGTACGGCAGGTTCGGCTGCACACACATCGGCCAGCCGTAGTTCGCCGGCTTGTCGATCACCATCATCCGGCCGGTGCCCGCCGGTCCCCGGCCGACCGCGGCCGTCGAGGAGTCGGGGGAGTAGTCGGTGACGTACGCGACGTCGTTCTTGTCGAGGGTGATCCGGAACGGGTTCCGCAGCCCCATCGCGTAGATCTCCGGCCGGGTCCGCTCCGTGCCGGCCGGGAAGAGGTTGCCCGCCGGCACGGTGTACGAGCCGTCCGCCCCCACCGCGATCCGCAGCACCTTGCCCCGCAGGTCGTTGGTGTTGGTCGAGCTGCGCCGGGCGTCCGCGAACGGCGCCTGGTACACCCCGGTCGCGCTGACCGAGTCGTTGTGCGGCGAGAAGCCACCCGAGCCGCCCGCGCCCGACGGGGTGTCGTCCCCGGTGACCAGCCAGAGGTTGTTCTTCGAGTCGAATGCGATGTCGCCGGCCACGTGGCAGCAGGCGCCCCGGTCCACCGGCACCTGGAGGATCTTCTGCTCCGAGGCGAGGTCGAGTGAGGGTGTCTCACCGTCGACGAACTTGTACCGGGACAGCTGGAAGTATCCCTTCCACCGGTCCCAGGTGGCCGGGTCGGTGCTGGTGGTCGGCGCGCTTCCGGCCGGGGTGTCCAGCGGGGGCGCGTAGTACAGGTAGACCCACCGGTTGGTGGCGAAGTCCCGGTCGACCGCCGGGCCGTACATCCCGTCCTCGCTGTGGGTGTAGACCGGGATCTGGGCCAGCACGGTGGTCTCGTTGCTCTCCGGGTCGTGCAGGCGTACGCCACCGCGGCGGTCGGTCTGGATGACCCGGCCGTCGGGGAGCACGTCGAAGCCGATCGGCTCGTTGACGTTGGGCTGGGCCCCGATCACGGTCATCTGGTAGTTGGCCAGCACGGTCGCGCCGCAGTCGCCGTCGGTCACGCCGGCGGCCCACTGGATCGCCCCGCCGAGGTGGGCGCGCAGGTCGGTGCTGCCGAAGCTCTCCGGCGTCGCGCCGAGTCCGGTGTAGAAGGAGCGACCGCCCTGGTGGTCCTTGCACCAGGTGACCGGATGGTCGAAGCCCATCGACCCGCCGGCGTACGTCTTCTCGTCCACCGTGGCCAGCACGTGCGACACGCCGCGGACGTTGGTGGCGAAGTTGTACCAGCGGTCGGTGTGCCGCCACCGTTCCGGCAGCCGCTCGGAGGCGGGGTGCACCCGGTCGGCGACAGTGACGGTGGCCGGGCCCGACGCCGTGGCGGCGCCCGTCGCCCGGGTGCCCAGGACGTTGTCCAGGAAGGACCACCCGGGCTCGGCCTCGATGGCCGAGTGGACGCCGACGAAGCCGCCGCCGTCGCGGTAGTACTGCTCGAAGGCGGCCTGCTGGCCGTCGGTGAGGATGTCGCCGGCGGTGTTCAGGAACACCACGGCGCGGAACTGCTTGAGATGTGGCTCGTCGAACTTGCGGGCGTCGTCGGTCACCTCGACGGTGAACCGCCGGTCTTTGCCGAGCTGCCGGATCGCGTCGACGCCGGCGGCGGTGGCCGCGTGGCTGCCGTCGGCTGATCGGGTGAAGACGAGGACCTTGTAGTCGATGCCGTTGCTGGCGGGCGCCGGGGCGGCGAGCGCCGGTGTCGGCCGCGGTGGTGCGGTCGCGACGAGGGTCGCGCCGACGAGGGTGAGAAGGCTGAGGTAGGTGGTGGCTCTTCGGCCGGTCGGTCTGCGCATCGAACCTCGCTCTGGTCGGGCGGGTCCGCCTCAGCGCCGTCGCTGAGGAGGGTCGCTTCGAGTACCAAGAGCCTGGCCAGGTTCTACGCTGGACGATATTTGCGTCTGGGACCAAAGAGAAGAGTCTGAGAGCAGAAGTTTCCGAGGTTCGGTGCGAACTTTTGCTTCAAATCGCCAAAAGTGGCACCCGCGGGGTGGGCTGGGCCTGACCTGCGCCTTCTTCCGCCCTACGCGCCAGCGGGCCGGTCGTCGGATGACGACCGGCCCGCTGGAAGGTGCGCTCAGAGGGTGCTGGCGTTGGTCCCGGTGCCCGACGGCTTGGGCCGCGGGGTGGTGGCCGACGACGAGGTGGAGGAGCTGGACGAGGTGCCGCCCGACTTCGCGCCGATGGTGGCCGGCGTGCCCGCGAAGGCGTCGTCCGCCGCGGTCAGCTCCTGCTTGTTGCCGTTGCCGGTGCCGAGCTTCTCGCCCAGCTTGGACTGGCCGAGCTTGTCCTTGCCCTCGCTGTAGAGCCGGGTCGCCTGGGCCTGTGCGACGCCCGCCGCCTCCTGGACGGTCGGGTGGTCGAGCACCTTGCGGCCCTTGACGACCAACTCTTCGTACTTCTCCCGGCCGGCACGGGCGCCCAGGACGAAGCCCGCAGCCAGCCCGCCAAGGAACATGATCTTTCCGCGCATGGCGGCTCCTTTCGTACCTGACGCTCCGCCGTTCCCGCCCGCAGATCCGGTCGGGACCGACCATGTCGCGCCCTAGTCCTCTGTCGGCAGCTAACTACCCATCCTGCTCCGCGCTCATGCCTGCTTGTGCCGTGATGACGATTTGTCTACCTTTATTCCTTCCGGGCGCGGTGCTGGGCGGCGTGGGCCGGTGGAGGTAACCCCCTGGACCAGACCCCCCGGGAATCCTGTACTCTTGTGCCGTCGCCGAGCGCCGGAGGGATCCGGGGCGCGGAGACAAGCGGTCCCCCGTAGCTCAATTGGCAGAGCAGCCGGCTGTTAACCGGCAGGTTTTTGGTTCGAGTCCAAACGGGGGAGCTTCAGCTCCACCCCACGCCCGTCGGCCCCGCCGGCGGGCGTTTCTGGTTCCTCCGTCCGGTCGCCCGCCACGGATGGGCCGTCCCCGCGCCGCCGACCCTCACCCTCGGACCGCGGCCCTGCGCCTCGGACGCCGTCGCCCGTCGCCTCGGGTCATCCCGCTTCGCCTCGGACGCCGCCGCCCGTCCGGGCCATCCGGCTTCGCTTCATCTCGGACGCCGCCGCCTGTCGCGCGGGCCGTCCCGCTTCGCTCTGGACCTGATGGGGCCCTGCGCGCGGTCGGGCGCTCGGGCTCGGCGGGCCCGGTTTGCGGCGTGTGGGGCCATCCCTCCGGCGCGACACCCCGACACGCCACAAAGCGGGGTGGGGCCCGCCGAGTGGCCGGGTCGGGCGAGCTGTGCGGTGGGCGGTTTCCGTAACGTCGGGCGCGCTCGGGCGGCAGGATGGTCGATGTCGACTTAGACTCCCGCTGCGTCGATTGGTGCGTCGATTCAAGGGTGGGTGGAGATGGCCGGAAGACGGGGCCGCGGCACCGCCACGCTGATCGCGGTGGCGGTGGTGCTGGGTTGGCTGGTGATCGGCGGCGTCGCCGGGCCGTACTCCGGCAAGCTCGGCGAGGTCGCGACCAACGACAACGCCTCCTTCCTGCCCACCGACGCCGAGGCGACCCGGGCCCAGGAGCTGGCCGCCGGCTTCGTGGAGCGGCAGGCCACCCCCGCGCTGGTGGTCTACGAACGCACCGCCGGCATCACCGACACGGACCGGCGGCGGGCCGCCGCCGACGCCGCCCGGTTCGCCGGCGTCCCGGGGGTGATCGGGCCGGTGTCGCCCCCCGTCCCCAGCCAGGACGGCCAGGCGTTGCAGGTGGTCGTACCGATCGACGACGCCGAGGGCGAACAGGTCGGCCAGGTGGTCGACGAGCTGCGGGCCATCGCCGGAGCCGACCGGGACGGCCTCACCGTGGACGTCGCCGGCCCGGCCGGCCTGCTCGCCGACCTGATCGAGGTGTTCGGCGCGATCGACGGGCCGCTGCTGCTGGTCACCCTGGTCGTGGTGCTGGTCATCCTGCTGGTCGTCTACCGCAGCCCGGTGCTGTGGATCTTCCCGCTGCTCGCCGCCGGCATGTCGTACGCGCTGGCGTCGGTCTTCATCTACCACCTCGCCGAGCAGGATGTGATCAAGTTGAACGGGCAGGCGCAGGGCATCCTCACCGTGCTCGTCTTCGGCGCCGGCACCGACTACGCGCTGCTGCTGATTGCCCGCTACCGGGAGGAACTGCACCGCCACGAGCGCCCCTGGGACGCCATGAAGACGGCCTGGCGGGGGGCCGCGCCGGCCATCATCGCCTCCGGCGCGACCGTCATCGTCAGCCTGCTCTGCCTGCTGCTGTCCAGCCTCAACTCCAACCGCGCCCTCGGTCCCGTCTCCGCCGTCGGCATCGCCGCCACCCTGCTGGTGATGCTCACCTTCCTGCCCGCGCTGCTGCTGCTCGGCGGCCGGTGGGCGTTCTGGCCGCGCCGGCCGGAGCTGGACCGGGCCGACCCACGGACCGAACACGGCATCTGGAGCCGGGTCGCCGGCTTCGTGGCCCGCCGGGCCCGGCCGGTCTGGGTGGTCACCGCCGTCGCGCTGGCCGCGCTCACCCTCGGCCTGACCCAGCTCGGCGCCACCACCCTCGGCCAGTCCGACCTGTTCACCGAACGCACCGAGTCGGTGGCCGGGCAGGAGGTGATCGCCCGGCACTACCCGGCCGGCACCGGCAGCCCGGCCACCATCTTCGCCAACCAGCAGACCGCCCGGCAGATCGCCCAGGTGGCCCAGGGCGTGCCCGGGGTGGCCGCCGTCCGCCCCGTCACCGCCGGCGGCCAGACCGGACCGCCGGACCCGAACGCGCCACCCAAGGTGGTCGACGGCCGGGTGCAACTGGAGGCCACCCTGGCCGACCCGCCGGACAGCGACGGCGCGGAGCAGGCCATCCGGGACCTCCGCAGGGCGGTGCACGAGGTGCCCGGCGCCGACTCGGTGGTCGGCGGATTCACCGCGATCAACGTGGACACCGCCGCCGCGTCCACCCGCGACCGCAACGTGATCATCCCGGTGGTGCTGGTGGTGATCGCCGTCATCCTGGCCCTGCTGCTGCGCGCCCTGCTGGCCCCGGTGCTGCTCATCGCGACCGTGGTGCTGTCGTTCCTCGCCACGCTCGGCCTCTGCGCGCTGATCTTCAGGTACGTCTTCGACTTCCCCGGGGTCGACCAGTCCTTCCCGCTCTTCGCCTTCGTCTTCCTCGTCGCCCTCGGCATCGACTACAACATCTTCCTGATGAGCCGGGTCCGCGAGGAATCCGTCCGGCGGGGCACCCGGGCGGGCGTGCTGACCGGTCTCGCCGTAACCGGGGGCGTGATCACCTCCGCCGGCGTCGTGCTCGCCGCGACCTTCTCCGCGCTCGCCGTACTCCCGCTGGTGGTGCTGGTCGAGCTCGGCGTGGCGGTCGCCGTGGGCGTGCTCCTGGACACCATCGTCGTCCGCTCACTGCTGGTGCCCGCGCTGTCGTACGACATCGGGCCGAAGATCTGGTGGCCCAGCCGGCTGGCGCGGACGGCCCGGACCCCGACGGAGGTCGGCGATGCTCGCTGAGACGGACGTCGTCATCGTCGGCGGCGGCCTGGCCGGGCTGGCCGCCGCCCGGCGGCTGCACCGCGCCGGCGTGCCCTGGCGGCTGCTGGAGGCCGGCGACCGGCTCGGCGGCCGGGTCGCCACCGACGCCGTCGACGGCTACCTGCTCGACCGCGGGTTCCAGGTGCTCAACACGGCCTACCCGCGCCTCGGCACCCTGCTCGACGTCGACACCCTCGACCTGCGCTGGTTCACCTCCGGCGTGCTGGTACGCCGCGGCGACCGCCTCGACCGGCTGGTCAACCCGCTGCGCGAGCCCACCGGCGCGCCCCGCACCGCGCTGGCCGGCGTCGGCTCGCTGCTCGACCGGGTGCGCTTCGCCGCGCTGGCCGCCGGCTGCGCCACCCTGCCGAAGAACCGACTGCTCACCGCCCCGGAGACCACCAGCGAAGCGGCGCTGCGCCGGGCCGGGCTTTCCGACGCCATCATCGAGCAGCTGATCCGGCCGTTCCTCTCCGGCGTGCTCATCGACCGGGAACTGGAGACCTCCAGCCACGTGCTCGCGATGGTCCTGCGCTCGTTCGCCCGAGGCCGGATCGGCCTGCCCGCGCGGGGGATGGGTGAACTGCCCCGGAAGATCGCCGACCCGCTGCCGGCCGACCTGATCGAACTGGACACCCCGGTCGCCGAGGTGGTGCCCGGCCGGGTCCGCACCCAGGCCGGCGACATCGGCTGCCGCGCCGTCGTGGTCGCCGTGGACCCGCCGGCGGCGACCACGCTGCTGCCCACCCTGGCCCCGGTACGCATGCACGGCTACACGACCTACTACCACAGCACCGCCGAGCCGCCGCTGACCGAGCCGATCCTCCTGATCGACGGCGACCGTCGGGAGCTGGTCGCCAACACCGTGGTGATCAGCAACGCCGCGCCCACCTACGCGCCCGCCGGGTGGCACCTGGTGGCCACCTCGGTCGTCGGGCCGTCCGCCCCGCCCGAGCCCGCCGTCCGGGCCGAACTGGAGCGGCTCTACGGCCGGTCCACCGCCGACTGGGAGCACCTGACCACCGTCACCATCCCCGCCGCGCTGCCCGCCGCGCCCCCGCCGCAGGGCCGGCTGCGCAAGCCGGTCGCGCTGGGCGACGGGCTCTTCGTCGCCGGCGACCACCGGGACAGCCCGTCCATCCAGGGCGCGCTGGCCAGCGGTTGGCGGACGGCCGGAGCGGTACTCGCGGAGCTGCGCGCGACGGGCTGAGCGCGGAGCGCCGCACGGGCGCTGCGGACTGTTATCCTCGCGTAGCCCATCGTGCGGATCGAGGGTTTCTCGGCCTGTTCGGTGGTGGCCGGTGATCCGTTGTGCGGGTTACGATCCGGCGCGGTATCGGGGCGGTAGCTCAGCGGGTTAGAGCAGGGGACTCATAATCCCTCGGTCGCGGGTTCGAGTCCCGCCCGCCCCACCACGTGAACACCCAGCTCGGTCATGCTGCCGACGACCCGGACGCACCGCATCGAGGTCCGGACCGACGCCCTCAGTCCGCACTGAGTCCGCAGCAGCACGCCCCGCCGGCCGGTCGAGGCGGTCCGCCACCTGGTCCAGGTCGTCCTCGAAGAGGTCCGCGTACACGTCCAGCGTCATGGCCGCCGAGGCGTGCCCGAGCATCCGCTGCACCGCCTTGACGTTGGCGCCCTCGGCCACCGCGAGACTGGCCGCCGTGTGTCGCAGTTCGTGCGGGGTCAGGCCGGCGAGACCGATCGACTCCGCAGCCCGATCGAGACAGGGCGGGTGCAGACGCCGTAGTCGGCCGCGAGGTCGGCGACGACGTCGACGGAGCGGGGCATGAGCATGCGGGCGGCCCGCGAGCCGGGCCTTGGCTCCACCGCCGGGGGGGGCGAGGCCGGGCAGGGTCGGCATGATGGTCATGCGGCAGCTCCCGTCAAGTCGGCCAAGAGCGGCGATTGAGTCCGGGTAGCGGGGCGACGGTGGGAAGTGGTGTCACCAGGCCTGGGCGCTACGGTTTCGGCGTGATCAGTGACGAAGGTTCCCGCCTGGGAGTCGCGGCGGCGGGGCGGCGCCGCTCTCGGCTGTTGCCGTATTGACAAGGGGTTGACCGATGCGGAGTTCGACCGCATCGAGCGCGAGTACGGGTTCGAGTTCGCCGATGACCACCGCGCGTTTCTGGCCGCCGGCCTTCCGGTGTGGAAGCCGTACACGGAGGGGCAGACGTGGGATCGCCCCTGGCCCGACTGGCGCAACGGGGATCCGGACGCGCTTCGCGAGCACCTGTCCTGGCCGGTCGACTGCCTGCTCCGGGATGTCCAGCACGGGCATTGGCAACATGAGTGGGGAACCCGTCCCGCGACACCGGAGGAGGCAGTCGAGGTGGCGCGTGCCCGGCTTACCGACGTTCCGAAGATGGTTCCGGTGTATGCGCACCGTTTCCTCCCCGCCGGACACGGAACCTTCGCTCACCCGGTTCTGTCGATGCGCGGGTGGGACATCATTTACTACGGGACCGATCTGCTTGACTACATCTGCCAGGAGTTCGAGGAACCACGCCCCGAGCGGACCGACAACTGGAACCCACAAGCCACCGTGCCGTTCTGGCGCGACTACCTCTGAGCAGAAGGCGTGCGGGCTCATCGCCGCACCCCCGGGCACGAGGTGAGGCCGCGAACTCTGACCAGCGGGCGTGGATCGCCAGTGGCGTGGTCGTCCCGTCGCGGGTCGAACACCCCGACCCCCGTGCGGGTGGTCGCGGAGGACCCCGGTCGGTTTCGGCCCCATGTGAGCGTCGCCTACCTAACCGCCGCTGGCCCAGCCGAGCCATACATAGAGGCCGTGCGCTCCATTAAGCCTGAGGCTGCCGTCGTCACGATCAGCCACGTCGACCTGATCGAGATGCACCGGGACCGGCGCATGTATGAGTGGCAAATCGTCACCCGGATGCCGCTCAACTAGTTACCGGCGGTGTTCGTCGCCCTCCAGGGCGGCGCGAGCGGTTGCCGATTCTGCTCTATCAGATCAAGGCGGCCCGCGAAGCGGGCCGCGCCGGCCCGGCCCCGGCCTGCTGGCGACCTCCGGCCGGCATCGGCCGGGCCGGCCGGCCCACTGGCGGAGGGCCAAAGGGCATGAAGGGCTGAGGCGGGACGATCGCCGTCGGGGTTGCTCTCCGATGAGGGCGGGGCGATCGCTGCCGCGCAGCGGAGCTGCTTGCCTCCGAGTCTCGTGCGCGCCGTCTGCGGTTCGATGACGACGAGGAGCTGGGCGTGACCCATCCCCCAAGTGCCCGATCCTCTACGCCACCCGGCCGGTGTCAAGGGCGCTGCGCGTCGGCACGCCGATGGCCTACGGCCACCCTTGACCCCGACCGGGTGCCGCAGTCCTTGGCACCGATCCGGGGGATGGGGGCAGACTGGCGGCCATCCGTCCGAGGAGGCTTGGACGTCATGTTGATCAGAAAGGGCAGTCTTGGACGCAGACAGCGACCAATCAACGGTGACGGTTCCACTCGACCAGGCGATTGAGGTAGCTCGCTTGCTTGAGTGCCTCACCGTCTCGCTTGATCGGATCGGTTCACGGATGGCGGGCGGGGATGCAGGCGCCGAGGCCCTCGACCGATTCATCACCGAGTGGCTCGTCGGCCCTCAGGTTTCTCGGGCACGGATGGTCCTGTGGGATGCCGTCAGTCAGGTGATCGGTGAGGAAGCGGTGGCGGAGATCGCTGAAGCGGTGCCCCGCTTCCCGGACGCCCCTCCTGAGGAGGTGCGACGGCTTCGGCAGGAGCGGTCGGCGTGGCAAGAGGCATGTGGTGAGCCACCGCCCGGGGGGACCGAGAGGGACGGGAGCTAAGGGGGGCGTACGTGGGCTGGCCGTGGCCGGCATGGGCCATCCATGGGCCAGTAACCGTGGCGCGCAGCGGGCACGAGCGGGCACGAGACGCAACCGAGTCGACCGCCGGCCGCACGCGTTTCGGGCATCACGACCGCTTGAGCACGCTCTTTCAAACTGACGGTCTGAGTTCCGCGCGGGCAGACTGAAATTAGTCTCCA